>JAKDLG010000081.1 GCA_030452985.1 Humibacillus sp. | reverse complement strand
CCGCCGACCGCCGCGCGGCCCATGCCGACCGCCAGCAGCGCGAGCCCGACGGCCACCCCACCGACCGCCACCTCAGGGGAGCACGGCACCCTCGGCGTATCGCCGAACGCCGCCGAGAAGGAGTCGGGCGACGCCTCCTTCGACGGCTCCGACGCGGCCCCACCCACGTCGACAGAACCGCAGAACCGCGAGGATGCCGTGAAGGCGCTGGCCAAGCTGGCCCGGCGCACCCCCGGCGACCCCTTCGCCATAGGGCGGGTCGACGCACCGGTCGTGATGGTCAGCTACTCCGACTTCCAGTGCCCCTTCTGCGGCAAGTTCGCCCGCGACACCGAGCCGGGGCTGATCGCCAAGTACGTGGATGCCGGGGTGCTGCGTATCGAGTGGCGCGACTTCCCGTACCTCGGTGAGGAGTCGGTGACGGCGGCAGTGGCCGGCCGGGCGGCGGCGCGGCAGGGAGAGTTCTGGGCCTTTCACGACGCGCTGTTCGCTCAGCAGCAGCCGGCGAACAGCGGTCGCTTGACCCCGGCGTTCCTCGCCTCGGTGGCCGTGAAGGCCGGGCTCGACGGCGCCCAGCTCACCCAGGACATGCGCGACCCGGCCTTGAAGGACGCGGCCGAGAAGGACTTCGGTGAGGGGCAGAACTCCGGCGTCACCGGCACCCCGGCCTTTCTCATCAACGGCGAGCCCGTGGTCGGGGCCCAGCCGGCCGCGGTGTTCGAGCGCGTCATCGACCAGGCGGCTGTCGCGGCGCGATGACCGACATCGGGCTGCTCGGCGCCCTGGCCGCCGGCGTTCTCGCCCTGCTCTCGCCGTGCAGCGCGCTGCTGCTGCCGTCGTTCTTCGCCTACGCGTTCACCAGCCGCTCGGCGCTCGTGGCCCGCACGAGTGTGTTCTACCTCGGGCTGCTCGTCACTCTGGTGCCGCTGGGTACCGGAGCGGCCCTGGCTTCGCAGGTGTTCTACGGCCACCGGGCGGTGCTGATCACCGTGGCCGGATGGGCGATCATCGCGCTCGGGGTCTTTCAGGTGCTCGGGGGCAGCTTCGCCCTGCCGTTCGCCGACCGGATGCAGCGCTGGGCCGGTGGCCGCGGCTCCGGTCGGGGCGGCTACTTCTCTACTCTCGTACTCGGCGCGGTCTACGGGCTGGCCGGCTTCTGCTCCGGCCCGGTGCTCGGGGCCATCCTCACGCTCGCCGCGACCCGGTCGAACCCGGTCGGCGGCGCCCTGCTGCTGGCCGTCTACGCGCTCGGGATGGCCCTGCCGCTGTTCATCCTGGCTGCGCTCTGGGACCGCTTCCGCCTCGGGGATCGTCGGTGGCTGCGCGGCCGGATGCTGCGCCTGGGGCCGGTCACGGTGCACAGCACGGCTCTGGTCTCGGGTCTGCTCTTCATCGCGATCGGGGCCCTGTTCCTGCGATTCGACGGCACCGCCGGGATCGTCGGCGTGCTCGGTCTGGGTGACACCACCGATCTGGAGGTCAACGCCCAGAACGCCGTCACGTCAGGCACAGCCGGTTTCCCGATCTGGGTGCTCCCGGCCGCGGTCGCCGTCATCGCCGGGGGAGTGGCCCTGCGCCGCACGCGGCACCGCCCCTGACCCGAACGTCGTCTCGACGGTTCTGGACGGGTCTCTTGTCTAGCGTTCGACGGCCTTGCGGGCGCGGTAGGCGGCGGTGTGCACCCGCGCCGCGCAGCCGCCCTCGCAGAACCGGCGGGAGCGGTTGCGGGAGAGGTCGACCACGACGTCGTCGCAGTCGGGGGCCTCGCAGACCCTGAACCGAGCCAGCTCCCCCTCGCGCACCACGTCGACGACCGCCATCGCGGCTTCGACCGTCATCCGGGTGGCCAGGGGTGCGTCGGCCGAGGTGGCGTGCACGTGCCAGCCGAAGCCGTCGTGGTCGACCAGTCGGGGCAGGGCCGCGCCTTCGGCGAGCAGGTCGTTGGTCAGGTCGACCACCCCCTGCTCGTCGCGCTCCCAGAGCCCGCGCAGACGTGGCCGCAGCTCACGTACGGCAGCCAGCTCGGCGGCATCCGCGTCGATGCGCCCGGTCCAGCCTTGGCCGGAACAGAACTCGGTCAGGTCGGCGACGGTGCTCAGGGTGTCGGGGGAGCTGTCACCGGTGACCGAGCCGGGCAGGGTGTTCACCAGGGCCGCTGCGGCGCTGAGCGCGACCTCGGTGTCATGAGCGAATACCACTTTGACTCCTAACCAGTCGATCCGATACCGTCACGAGTGTAAACGAGTTTGAGTCCTGACGCCTGCGGGCGTTCACGAGGTTGGAGGTGTCATGTCGGTGGAGATCATGTCGCGCACGGGAGAGTTGACCGGTGGAGGAGTCACGGGCGTGACCCACCGTTCCCCGGTTCGGGCCGGCATGCGGCATCATCCGCTCGTCGGTGTCGGTGTGGCCCTGGCCTCGGCGGCCGCGTTCGGCACGTCGGGCCCGTTCGCGAAGTCGCTGCTCGTCAGCGGCTGGTCGCCGGGGCTCGTGACGACCCTGCGGCTGACCCTCGCGGCCCTCGTGCTGTTCGTCCCGACCCTGATGGCCCTGCGTGGCAAGTGGGGCGTGCTGTGGCGCAGCAAGTGGCTCGTCGTCGGCTACGGGCTGACCGGGGTGGCCGGCGCCCAGCTGGCCTACTTCAACGCGGTCACCCACCTGTCTGTCGGGGTCGCCCTGCTGCTCGAGTACCTCGCGCCGACGATCATCGTCGGCTGGCTGTGGGCCCGGCACCGCCAGACGCCACGCCGACTCACCGTTACGGGCATCGGCCTCTCGATGATCGGCCTGCTGCTCGTGCTCAACCTCGCCGGCGGCGCCCGGGTCAGCCTCATCGGGGTCGCCTGGGGCTTGGTGGCCGCCGTGTGCCTGACGATGTACTTCCTGCTGTCCGACCAGGTCGACGCCGACCTGCCTCCCATCGCTCTGGCCGGCGTCGGGCTGTTCGTCGGCACCGTCGCACTCTGGACCGCTGGCCTGCTCGGCATCGTCGACCTCGCCAAGGGTGCCACCAGCGTCGACCTCGCCGGGTCGATGGTGGCGTGGTGGGTGCCCCTGCTCGTCATCGCCCTGCTCGCGGCGGCGTTCGCCTACGTCACCGGCATCGTCGCGGTGCGCATGCTCGGGGCCAAGGTCGCCTCGTTCGTGGCCCTCACCGAGGTGCTCTTCGCGGTGCTCTTCGCCTGGCTGGTGCTCTCAGAGCTGCCGAGCCCGATCCAGCTCGGCGGTGGCGTGCTCATCATCGCCGGCCTGGTTGCCGTGCGCACCGACGAGTCGCGCAGGCCCGCGGCCTGAACCAGACGCCCGACGCCGTGGCGCCGGCGTGCTCTGCCGACCGACCCTGCCGAGCCCAGCCCGGCGGCACGCCCTGATAGCCACTGATTTCACGGGTGCCCGCTGGTTCCCGTAGGATCGGTAAGTTGCCTCGGCGAGGGACGACGCACGGCCGCTATGCGAACGTGCCGGGTCCGTGATCGACGCGGTGGTGCCTGACTCTCGGGTCGGGTCCGCCTCTGCGTGCGGACCCTCGAGATCCCGGCCAGCTCCGCGCGGCGTCCCGCGTCGAGGCCGAACCTCGTGCCGACCCCGAACCTCAGGAGTACCCCGTGTCTGACATCACCAAGCTCGTCGCCGAGAAGCGCACCGACTTCGGCAAGGGCGCCGCCCGCAAGATCCGTCGCGCCCACAAGATCCCTGCCGTCATGTACGGCCACGGCACCGAACCCGTCCACATCTCGCTGCCGGGCCACGACACGATGATGGCGCTCAAGCAGGCCAACGCCCTGCTCACCATCGTCATCGAGGGCGACGAGCAGCTGGCCCTGGCCAAGGACGTGCAGCGTGACGCCATCAAGCCGATCATCGACCACATCGACCTCGTCGTCGTCCGCAAGGGCGAGAAGGTCACCGTCGACGTGTCGGTGCACCTCGAGGGCGAAGCGGCTCCTGAGACCTACGTGACCCTCGACCGCAACGTTCTCGAGATCGAGGCGCTGGCCACGAACATCCCCGAGAACGTCGTCGTCTCGGTCGAGGGGCTGCGCGCCGGCACGCTGATCCTGGCCGGTGCGATCGAGCTGCCCGAGGGCGCCACCTTGGTCACCGACGCCGAGGCTCTCATCGTCAACATCACCCAGCGAGTGTCGGAGGAGGCCCTGGAGGCCGAGCTCGCCGACGCCGAGGCCGAGGCCGGCATCGAGCGTGAGGAGTCTGACGAGGATGCCGCTGAAGGCGCATCGACCGACGGTGCTGACGCGTCGGCCGAGGGCTCCGACGAGTCCTGACGCTGAACGCCGGTTCGCGCCGGCAGCAGTGACAGCAACCCGAACCGTCAAGCTGAACGAGAACACCACCATGGACCCCTGGCTGATCGTCGGGCTCGGCAACCCCGGCCCGCAGTACGCCGGGAACCGTCACAACGTCGGTGCCATGGTCATCGACGAGCTGGCTGCCCGCGACGCCTCAGGCGCCGCGGGCAGCCGTGCGTCGTTCAAGACCCACCGGGCCAGGGCCAGCGTGGCTGAGATCCGCCTCGGCACCCGCACGGGTGGCGCCCCCGGCCCCAAGGCGGTGCTCGCCGTGCCGAGCACCTACATGAACACCTCCGGCGGCCCGGTGGCCGGCCTGCTGAAGTACTTCAGCGTGCCGCTCGACCGCCTCATCGTCGTGCACGACGAGCTCGACATCGAAGCCGGCGCCGTTCGCCTCAAGCGCGGGGGAGGCGAAGGCGGCCACAACGGGCTGCGTTCCATCACCCAGTCCCTCGGCTCCAAGGACTACCTGCGGGTGCGGGTCGGCATCGGCCGCCCGCCCGGCCGACAAGACCCGGCCGACTTCGTGCTCAAGGACTTCTCCAAGCCCGAGCGAACGAACCTGCCGTTTTTGCTGGACGATGCGGCGGATGCCGTCGAGTCCCTCGTCGAGGTCGGGCTCGAGGCCGCGCAGCAGCGTTTCCACGCCCCACGCTGAGCCTCTGATGAAGGGTTGGACTTCCGCCCAGAGGGGCCGGTTTGCCCAATTTCGCCGATTCCCTGCGAGGCGCCATTTCAGTAGATACCTTGAGGGCAGTCAGTTGGTCACGCGTTCGCGCGTCGCACCAGCGCACTGACGGTCGCGGCGTCGCGGGGAGGTTGACGCCACCTCAGTGCTGAACTGGCGTCGGTATGAAATCGGGGAACGTAACAAGGGGATCGTGGCGGGGGCGGCACAGTCGTGCTCGCGCGGCGAAGGCACAACGGGTGTCGGACGCCCATCGGGGCACGATCCAGGATGTGAACGAGGAGTTCAGGAGTTGATGAAGATCAGCGCAGACGATGCGCCAGCGGGTGCCGTACGTGGCACCACGGGGCAGGTAAGCGATGACCACGAGCTCGCGAGGGTGCTCGCCGACGGAGCCGGGCAGCTGCTGCTCGAGCTGCGCGAACGGCTGAGCGACCCGGCCGAGCTCAAGCGCGAGGGCGATCGCCGCTCGCACGAGTTCTTGATGGCCGAGCTGGGCCGGCTCCGGCCGGCCGATGCCGTGCTCAGCGAGGAGGGCAAGGACGACGCTGCCCGCCTGCGCGCATCGCGGGTCTGGATCGTCGACCCCGTTGACGGCACCCGTGAGTACTCCGAGAAGCCCCGCGAGGACTGGGCGGTGCACGTCGCGCTCTGGCAGAACGGCGAGCTCGTCGCCGGCGCCGTGGCCCGACCCGCCATGGGTTCGACCCTCTCGACCGCGGCTCCGGCCCCCGTTCCGGCCGCCCAGCACAACGGCATCCGGCTCGCGGTGAGCCGTTCGCGTCCACCCGAGTTCGTCGGGCGCCTCGCCGAGACGCTCGGCGCCGATCTGGTTCCGATGGGCTCGGCCGGCATCAAGGCGACCGCGGTCCTGGATGGACACGTCGACGCCTATGTGCACGCCGGTGGACAATACGAGTGGGACTCGGCCGCACCCGTGGCGGTCGTGGTCGCGTCCGGCCTGCACGCCAGCCGGATCGACGGGTCACCCCTGATGTACAACCAGCCCGACCCGCTCCTGCCCGATCTGTTGATCTGCCGACCTGAACTGGCCGAACGACTTCTGGCGACCATTTCCGCCCTGACTCATGAGGACGTCAAGCAGTGAACACTCCAGCGCACGACTATCAGCTGAGCCAACTCGACCTGCTCGAGGCCGAGGCCATCTACATCATGCGAGAGGTCGTGGCCGAGTTCGAGCGGCCCGTGCTGCTGTTCTCCGGCGGCAAGGACTCCATCGTCATGCTGAAGCTGGCCGAGAAGGCCTTCTACCCGGCTCGCATCCCGTTCGCGGTGATGCATGTCGACACCGGCCACAACTTCGACGAGGTGCTGGCCCTGCGTGATCAGCGGGTCGCCGAGCTGAAGGTGCAGCTCATCGTCGCCAGCGTGCAGGAGGCGATCGACGCCGGCACGGTTCACGAGCCGAAGGACGGCACGCGCAACCGCATCCAGACGCCGGTGCTGCTCGACGCGCTCGACAAGCACCGGTTCACCGCGATCTTCGGCGGGGCCCGACGCGACGAGGACAAGGCCCGCGCCAAGGAGCGGATCTTCTCCTTCCGCGACGAGTTCGGCCAGTGGGACCCGAAGAACCAGCGCCCCGAGCTCTGGAACCTCTACAACGGACGCATCCACACCGGCGAGAGCATCCGCGTCTTCCCGCTGTCGAACTGGACCGAGCTCGACATCTGGCACTACATCAAGCGGGAGGAGATCGAGCTGCCGTCGATCTACTACGCCCACGAGCGTGAGGTCTTCGACCGTGACGGCATGCTGTTCGCCGTCCACGAGATGAAGCAGCCCAAGCCCGACGAAGAGGTGTTCACCGCCATGGTGCGCTACCGCACCGTCGGTGACGCCAGCCTCACGGCCGCGGTGCGATCCGAGGCCGACACGGTCGACCTCGTCATCGACGAGGTGGCCTCCACCCGAGTGACCGAGCGCGGCGCAACCCGCGGAGACGACAAGTTCAGCGAAGCGGCCATGGAAGACCGCAAGCGTGAGGGGTACTTCTAAAATGATGGACATTCTGAGATTCGCCACGGCGGGCTCGGTCGACGACGGCAAGAGCACCCTGATCGGCCGGCTGCTCTACGACACCAAGACGGTGTTCCAGGACCAGATCGACGCCGTCGAGAAGGTCAGCCACGACCGTGGTGACGACTACGTCGACCTGGCGCTGCTCACCGACGGACTGCGCGCCGAGCGCGAGCAGGGCATCACCATCGACGTGGCCTACCGCTACTTCGCGACGCCCAACCGCAAGTTCATCATCGCCGACACCCCGGGCCACATCCAGTACACCCGCAACATGGTGACCGGGGCTTCGACCGCTGATCTGGCCCTCGTGCTCGTCGACGCCCGCAAGGGCCTGGTCGAGCAGAGCCGGCGGCACGCCTTCCTGGCCTCGCTGTTGCAGGTGCCGCACCTCGTGCTGGTGGTGAACAAGATGGACCTCGTCGACTACTCGCAGGAGGTCTACGAGAACATCCGCGAGGAGTTCACCCAGTTCGCCGCCAAGCTGCGTCTGCCCGACCTCACGGTGATGCCGGTGTCCGCTCTCAAGGGCGACAACGTCGTGACCCGCTCGGAGAACATGCCGTGGTACGACGGGCCGAGCCTGCTGCACCATCTCGAGAACGTGCACGTCGCCAGCGACCGCAACCTCATCGACGTGCGCTTCCCGGTGCAGTACGTCATTCGGCCGCAGTCTGACGAGTGGCACGACTACCGCGGCTACGCGGGCCAGGTGCTGGGCGGCATCCTCAAGAAGGGTGACGAGGTGATGGTGCTGCCCTCGGGCTACACCAGCAAGATCCTCTCGGTCGAGACCGCGGACGGCGAGGTCGACGAGGCCTACCCGCCCATGTCGGTGACCGTTCGCCTCGAGGACGAGATCGACGTCTCCCGTGGCGACATGATCTGCCGGCCCAACAACCAGCCGAACGTGGCCCAGGACCTCGACGCGATGATCTGCTGGATGGACGAGTCGGCCCCGATGCGACTCGGCGGGAAGTACTCGATCAAGCACACCACGCGCACGGCTCGCACGATCGTCAAGGGGCTGCAGTACCGCCTCGACGTCAACACGCTGCACCGTGACGAAGAGGCGAACGAGCTGAGCCTCAACGAGATCGGTCGCGTGCGCCTTCGCACCACGGTGCCGCTCATGGCCGACGACTACTCGCGCAACCGCAACACCGGCGGCTTCGTGCTCGTCGACGAGGCGACCAACCGCACGGTGGCCGCCGGAATGATCACCGAGGCCAGCTGACCCTTTCGGGTCACGTCGACGAACTCGCGGTGGGTGGAGTGCACCCCCAGCCCACCGCGGGTTCGCCCCATCCGTTCACCAATCGCTCAGAGGTAGTGATGTCAGTTCTCGAGCGACCAGCAGGGGCCGAGATGTCTGCTCCCGGCCGTTACCGGCTGGAACCCGACAGCGGTGGCGATGCTGCTGTGTCACCATCCGCCCCAGGGACCGAGCCGACGCGGCCCGACCCGGACACTCCGTCGCTCCGCGAGCGCTGGTTGCGGCCGGGCTGGCCGCTGGCCGCCATCTTCGTCCCGTTCCCGCTGTGGTGGGCGATGGGCCTGAGCGAGTTCGCGTGCCTCATCTTCGCGATCCCGATGGTCGTCGAACTGGCCCGCCGGCGCACGATCACCGTTCCCCGTGGCTTCGGCTGGTGGCTGCTGTTCCTGGCGTGGGTGGGTGCCGGGGTTGCCGTGCTGTCCGTCGATGCGGTCGGCGCGGTGGCCGACTCGAACTCGACGCGGTATCTGACCTGGGCCTACCGGCTCTCCTGGTACCTGGCGATCACCGTCGTCGGGGTGTACGTCGTCAATACGCGCAAGCAGCTGTCAGCGGTGCGGGTCACCCGCATCGTCAGCATCCTCTTCCTCACAGTCGTCGCGGGCGGCCTGCTCGGGGTGGTCTTCCCGCACTTCGAGTTCAGCTCGTTGCTCGAGCTGATTCTGCCGAAGAGTGTCGCAGAGACCCCGTTCATCAACCACATGATCCACCCGTCCGCGGCGCAGCTTCAGGATGTGCTGGGTTATTCGTCACCGCGACCGAGCGCCCCCTACGACTACACCAACATCTGGGGCCTCAACTATGCCGTGACGCTGCCGTTCTTCTTGTTCGCCTGGTGTGGTAAGACCGCCGGGTGGCGCCGGTATGTCGCCCCCTTCGTGCTGGTGCTGAGTGCCGTCCCGGTCATCTACTCGATCAACCGCGGAATGTGGGCGGCACTGTTCGTGGTCGGTCTGTTCGTGGCGGTGAGGGCGGCGCTGTCGGGCCGGCCGGCCATGATGGGCGGCGTCATCCTCGGTGCCATCGCGGTCGTCGCGCTGGTGTCGGTCACCAGTCTCGGCGGCGTGGTGCAGGATCGGCTGGCGAGCGAGGGAAGTGCGCAGGGCCGCACCAACCTAGGCACGTTGTCGGTGACCAGCGTCAGCGCCACCTCGCCCATCATCGGGCTCGGAAGCACCCGCAACGTGCAGGGCAACTTCAACACCATCACCGGTGGGGCCACGGCCGACTGTCCACGGTGCAGTCCGCCCGCCCTCGGGACGCAGGGGCAGCTCTGGCTCGTGATCTTCTGTCAGGGCATCCTGGGGCTGATCCTCTATCTTGCCTTCTTCGGGTTGACCTTTGTGCGAGCCCTGCGGTTACCCACGCCCATCACCACGATGGGCCTGTCTGTACTGGTGGCGAGCTTCGTCACCATGCCCTTCTACAACGCCCTGGGCACGGCCCTGATGGTCGTGATGATTGCGGTGGCGCTCGTCACGCGCGAACACGAGTCCACGGGAGTTCGCCTGCCCACTTTGGCGACCTACCTGCGCCCGGTACGCCAACGCATCGGACTCGTCGCGATTCTCGCCATCGTGGGCCTCGACCTGGGCATCCTCTGGCAGCACACCCAGGGTGTGAGCTACGTGGCCACCCAGCAGATGCTGGTGCCCGCCTCGGGACGACTACCCTCGGGCGGCTACGGACCGATGAACCTCGACACCGAGGCCCAGCTGCTGAACGGCACGAGCGTGTCGAATGCCGTCTACAGCGCTACCGGCATCCGACTCCCACCGGACCAGCAGGATCTCCGGGTGGTGGCGCTGCCCAACTCGCAGATCATCAACCTCTCGTTCCGGGCGGACACCTCTGACCACGCCATCCAGGGCGTGGCAGCGGCCAGTCAGGCCTTCCTGGATGAGCGTCAGCAGCAGCTCGATGCTGAGCGCAAGGACGAGGTGGGCCTGCTGACCAAGCAAGCCTTGGGGCTTGACACGTCGCTGCGCGTTCTCGACGCGGCCCTCTCGACCGTCGACGGCGGTGACGCTCGCGTTCCGATCGTCGAGACGCGCAACACCCGTGAGCAACGCTCGTCGCTGCTCACCCGCATCCAGCAGGTCAACTACCAGATCAACCGCATCTCGGGGACCCCTGCGAACGCGGGAAGCTACCTCAACGTCATCAAGGTCTCCCCGAAGAACGACGTGTGGAACGTGGCACTGGCCTCGGGCCTGATGCTCGGTCTGCTCGCGGGTGCCTGCGCAGCGATGTTTCTCGAACGCAAGGGAACGCGGTTGCGTCGCCCGGAGATCGTGCTGCGTGAGACCGGTGTTCCGGTGATCGCATCACTGCCCGCGAGCAGGGGCCTCGGTCGGGCGATCGGGTCGCCTTCGGGGCTCGGGCGGACACGCCGGGAGCAGCAGGCTCGAGGCACCAGCGCGGCAGCCCTGACGCACCTGTCGATGGGGGTCTCCGTCTACGACGCCGACCTGGTGGTGGCGCTGGGCCACGATCCGCAACTGGTGGCGATCGCCCAGTACCTCCAGCACTCGGCACGCCAGGCGCAGCCCGTCGGTGCCACCGGCACCAGCTTCCCCCGTTCGACGGCAGCTGGTGTGGCGCCCAGGGTCGTCGTCGTCATCTCACGGCAAAGCCGGACGGATGAGCTGGGGGATCTCGTGCAGAACCTCACCCGGGGAGGCCACGACGTTGTCGGCGTGGTGCTGTGCTAGTGAGTTCTGCGAACCACGTATGGGGGCAAGATGCCCGACCTAGACTTAAGGCTCCGCGGCGGTATGCCCGGGAAAGGAACGGATTCGATGTCAAAACTCTCGGCTGACGAGGTGCGCCCCCATGTGGTGGCAGACGCCCTGCGTCGCCATCCCGTCTTGATCATTGGGGTTGCGATCGTCGTCGCGGTCCTCGTCGGACTGCTCGCGCAGGGGCAGGCGGCGTCCTACACGTCGTCCGCCAAGGTGCTCATTCGCCCGACCCTCGGCAACCCGTTCGCGCCCGACACGGGGTCAAGCGGTCAACAGGTGACGATCGCCATGCAGACGGAGTCGCAGGTCGTCGACTCGTCTCCGGTGGCGACCATCGCCAACAAGAAGCTGCAGCCTGACTGGGTGGCAGGGTCTTCCACCGTCAGCGCCGTGGTTCCGCCGAACACCCAGGTCGTGCAGATCTCCTTCACCGCGCCGAGCGCCAAGGCGGCTCAGACCGGCGCCCAGACGGTCGCCGAGTCCTACCTCGACTACCGCAGTGCACAGACCACGAGCACCCAGAAGGCTCGACTCGACATCCTGACCAAGCAGGCGGACACCGTTCGGGCGAGCCTGCAGACGGCCTCCAAGGCAGCCGCCGCCGCCAACGCGGCTCCTGAGGCTGCTCAGCAGGTGCAGCTCTACGCGAACCAGCTCGTCAGCATCCAGAACAGCATCAGCACCCTGGAGTCGGGCGGTACCGATCCCGGCAACCTGATCGCGCCGGCGACCCTGCCCGACAAGCCCGGTGGCATCAGCCCGCTGCTGCTCGCCATCGGGGGAGGGCTCGTCGGTCTGGCCGGCGGCCTCATCCTGGCGATCTGGCGCGAGCGTCGCGACAAGCGGCTGAGGGCCACCACCGACCTGTCCGTCGGTACGGTGCCGGTGTTGGCCAACCTGGTCGCGAGCCCTTCGCGGTTCGCGGGCCTGTCCCACCGGTCGCGAGCGGCGAGTCAGCGGCCGGCCGGCGAAGATGCTCGTGCCTTCTTCCAGCGCCTGCGCACCGTCACGCTGGCGACCTCGCGCGCCCCGGCGACCCTGGCCGTTTCCGCCGTCACCTCGGGGGCTCCGTCGAGTCAGGTCTCCCTGAACCTTGCGCGGTCCCTGATGCGGGCCGGCTACACCGTGACGCTGGTGAGCGCCGAGACCAGCGGGCGAATCGAACGCGCGCTCGACATCACCGCGTCCACCGGTCTGGCAGAGGCACTTTCGTCGAAGACGGGCACTCAACCCGAGCTCGTCGAGGTCGACGGTCTGCGGGTTCTACCCGCCGGCGCGCTCGCCGAGGTAGAGGCCCTACTGTTCTCCGAGCGGTTCAGCACGCTGCTGACCCAGCTCAAGGCTGGGGCCGACTATGTGGTCATCAGCTCTCCGCCTGCCGCCACCCCGGCCGGCATGGGTCTCGGTGTCGCGACCGACGCGATGATGCTCGTGGGGATCGACCGGGTCACGACCGCAGATGACGTCGAGGGCGTCGCCGTTCGGGCCTCCAGGCTCGGCGTCGACATCATGGGACTGGTGGCGACGCCGCGCGCGCACCGCTCGCTCGGTGGCCGCCGCGGCGAGGATGCGGCCCTCAGCACTGAGGCCGGCGCCGACCCGTACGGCCACGACGTCAGCGGTCCCGAGTCCGCCATGACCAGCGACCCCCACCACGATGACGTCGATCCGGCCGCATCGTCGACCGCCGCGTCGGGGGTCGAGTCTGGACACACCGACAGCGCTGACGAACCGGCCCGCGAGGATCAGGCCTCAGCCGGGCTGCCGACGTCGGTAGACACCCCCGCCGCCCGATGACGGGGTTGGACGACGAGCCCGACCAGGGGCCTGCCCCGGCTCCGGCCACGGGCCCCTCTCGAAGGGGTCACGGCCCCCGGCATGTCGACCCGAGACGCGACTACCTCGACGAGGTTGTCGCCCAGCTCTGGCCGGGAGATCGGGTCTCGTCGGCCCGCAGCGCGGTCGGCACGTCGTTCGCCTTGGTGCCCAACGGTGAACGACCGGCAGCCATGGTGCCCCGCCGGCCGCGGCGCGCGGCCGCAGCAGTGCTACGCAACTACAAGGCATCGGCAGACAGACGCACCCAGCTGCGCCTGCAGGCCTACAGTCTTGGGGCTCGAGTCGGGTTGGCCGACCTGCTGCCGCATCGCATCACGATCGCGCCGCCGAGCGGTGACACCGGGTCCGTCGTCACGGGCGACATCGTCACCTATCTCAGCGACGTGCTCGGCGAGCCGGTCGTGGTGGCCCTGTACACCAGCCCGCCCCGGGCCAACCGCAAGCCGGTGCTGCAACTGCTCACCGCTTCCGGGGCCACCTTCGGGTTCGCCAAGATCGGCACCACCGAGCTGAGCCGCGACCTCGTCGCGGCCGAGGGTCGGGCCCTGGCTCGGCTGAGCACGGCGGCGTTCACCCGGATCGAGGTGCCCCGCCTGCTGCACCACGGTCAATGGGACGGCTTCGAGATCCTGGTCCAGCAGGCGCTTCCCCGTTCTGGCCAGTCGGCCATGAGGCCAGCCGATCTCGGCGCCGCGATGGTCGAGCTGGCAGCTGTCGACGGCCTGCGTGAGCACCCGGCCACCTCCAACCCGTACCTCGACCGCCTTCGGCATCGCCTTGGGCAGTTGAGCCACTCCCGCTCGGGTCCCGCGCTGGCCGCGGCGTTCGAGCGCACCCTCGATACGGTGCCGGCCGGCGAGACCCTTCGGTTCGGCGCGTGGCACGGCGACTGGACGCCGTGGAACATGTCGACCGCCGGGAACGTGGCGCGGGTCTGGGACTGGGAGCGCTTCGAGACCGGAGTACCTCTCGGCTTCGACGCCGTGCACCATGACCTGCAAGGCGCCATCGTCCGGTCCCAGCAAGAGCCGAGAGCGGCGATACGCGAGACACTCGGTCGAGCCTCGCGAACCTTGGCGCCCTTCGACATCACGCCGGTCATGGCCCACGTGACCACCCTGCTGTATCTGCTCGAGATCGGGGTGCGCTACGAGCACGACGGCCAAGAGGAAGCCGGTTCGAAGCGCGGACGACTCGAGACGTGGCTGCTGCCCGAGCTGACGGCCGGTATCGAAACCAGCGAACGCTCTTGCCACGACCCGCTCAGCACGACCAAGCCACCGTCAGTGCGATGAGTGCCCCACCCGACGCCGGCCGACGCCAACGGACGTCGCCCGCCATGGGCGGTGTCGCGCGCGGCAGTTCGGCGAACCTGCTCGGTGCGGTTGTCATGGCGGCCTGCACCTTCGCACTGACCATCGTCGTCACGCGTGGGCTTTCGCAGCAGGCAGCCGGGATCTTCTTCTCCGCGACCTCCTTGTTCGTGCTCGCCACCACCGTCGGCCAGCTGGGCACGAATACGGGCCTGGTGTACTTCATCTCGCGGGTGCGCGCCCTCGGTCGGCCCTCGGCCGTAGCCGACTACTACCGGACGGCCATGCGACCGGTGCTGGCCACCGCGGTGGTGATGGCAGTCGCGATGTACGCGTTCGCCTATCCTCTGGCTGCCGTCGTCACGCCTGGGCACGTCGAGGAAACCGCCTCGTACCTGCGAATTTTGGCGTTCTTCGTTCCCTTGGCCGGCTCCGCCAACGTGACACTCGCAGCGACACGAGGCCTCGGCACCATGCGGCCCAACGTCGTTGTCGAGCAACTGGTGCGGCCAGTCCTGCAGCTGTTGCTCGTGGTCACCGCCGTCATCATCCTGCCGTCGTCGGGGGCTCTCGCCTGGGCTTGGGCGAGCCCATATCTGTCGGCGGCCATTCTGGCCGCCATCTGGTGGAGACGTCTGTTGCGTCGGATGATTCGCCGCTCCGACGGGGCCTCCACCGCCGGCCTCACCAAGGCGAGTGACGAACCGAACGGCGCCGCGGGCCAGGGCCCGGCGGTGCCGGAGGAACTTTCGCTTTCACGCGAGTTCTGGCGTTTCACGGCCCCGCGGGCCCTCGCGTCGGTGGGCCAGATGGCCATGCAGAGACTCGACATCATTCTCGTCGCAGCGATCGCCGGCCCGGCCGAAGCCGCCGTGTACACAGCGGCCACGCGCTTTCTGGTCGTTGGTCAGATGGGCAACCGGGCGATCTCGTTGGCGGTTCAACCGCGACTCGGCGCGGCCTTGGCGCAGAGCCGTCTCGCCGACGCCAACCACTACTACCGCACCTCCACGGCCTGGCTCATCACGATTGCGTGGCCGCTCTACCTCGTCTTCATCGTGTTCGGCAGCCTGCTCCTGACGATCTTCGGCACCGACTACAGCACCGGTGTCTCGGTGCTGCTCCTGCTGTCTCTCAGCATGCTGCTCGCGACGGGCTGCGGCATGGTCGACATGGTCTTGAACATGGCAGGCCGCACGTCGTGGAACCTCTACAACGTCCTGCTCTCCGTCGGTGTTCAGCTCACCTTGTGCGTGGTGCTGATCCCTCGGATGGGCATTCTCGGGGCGGCCATCGCCTGGGCCGTAGCAATCGCGCTGAGCAACCTCGTACCCCTTGCCCAGATCGGGCTGACGATGGGGCTGCACCCGTTCGGTCGCGCGCCGCTCATAGCGGCGGCGTTGTCGCTCGTGTGTTTCGCGGGAGTCGGGCTGGCCGGGCGTCTCGTGCTCGGTACCACCCTCACCGGACTGGTGGTCAGCCTCGCCGTCGGCGTGTCGCTGTACCTGCCGGCCCTGTGGTTCTTCCGTCGGCCTCTCGAGCTGGGAGCACTGCGAGACCTCCGGGCCGGCAAGCGCCGCCGCGCCTCCGTCGGCTAGAGCGAGTCGTCTGACCGGCTGAGGCGTGGGGCGACGGCCGACACGATCAGCCCCACCGCAACGGCTCGCCGAGCATGGTCTCCAGTCGATCGTTGAAGGGTGCGTAGTGGTCTTCGAGGCCCCGCCGCACCGAGTCAGGCATCGGTGAGCTGGGACGGGCATTGTGCTGGTCGAAGGACCCGGGCTGGAACGAGCTCAGCCCGAGGAAGTCGATGAGCCGCTTGTACTCAGCCTCTGGCTGGGCGAAGAACGCCTCACTCTGCATCACGTGCACCTGTTCACGTGGGAAGTGAAGCCACATCCGGTCAAGCTGATCGGCGTACTCGCCGCGCGAGCGGTGCGACTGGTGCCGGTGACAGAAGCTCTCGTAGGCCGGGTCGCGAGCCATCCGATCGGCCTCGCCGAGCAACCGGTCATCCTCGAGCTCGAGCGCTCGCTCGAACCCCTCCCACTCGAAGCCGCGGGCGCTCTCGTGCTTCCAGGCCGAGTAGGCCCGTTCGACGGGGTCGCGAAACATCGCAACGAGCTTGACGTCCGGCAGAACTGCCGCCATGCGCGGCACAGCCAGTGGGTGGAAGACGTAGTAGCCGCTGGCCTCGAAGGCCGCGGGCTGCCCGCAGGCGCCCGCCTGAGCGACCGCGGTGCGACGCAACGGAAAGTGACCGCGATACCAGTCGCGGCTCTCGAACGAGTTGAGGTCGAAGTAGCGAACACCCTTGTTGACCGATGGTCGCACCACGGCCGGATGGGCTGACAGGGCCCTGAACAGCGACGTGGTACCGGCCCGCGAGGCACCGACCATGATGAACGAGGGTTCGATCCGCCAACTGGCGGTCAGCGTTCCGAAGCGGATGTACGCCGCCCGACTGGCGTCATGAAGACGCTCCGGGATGTGGCTGCGAAGTGACACCGTAACGACCCTTTCACCAGTTCCAGCGCGCCCGCACGGGCACACCGAACTGCTGTTCCAGCTCAGAGACCTCACCATCGAGCTCACTGCGCACCCACGCAAGATCCTCGGGAGAGATCTGCGGACGGTCGTCGCCGAGCTGCCGGTACAACGTCGACTGCACGAGGGCCGACCGTTTCACGCGCCCGACGATCTTGGCTCCATCGTGCTGGCGGACGAACTCGGCGCTGCGCTGAGCGGCTCGCGCCAGGGGGAGGAACCTGGCCTTGCTCGCAGGCAGCTGTGCCTCGAGCTGCTCCGGTGACAACGGCTGGCGCTCCAGGCCCAGCCAGTCGGTCACGCCGTCAAGAAAACCCTGTGGATCGTTCTGTAGGTCGTCGAACAGCGCCACGTGGATCGCCTCGGCGCCGAACACCCGCGCAAAGTCGGCCAGCTGGCTCCCGTAGCGGCCCTCGTCGATCAGCTCAGGCGAGTCGTGCGCTGTCTGACGAAAAGTGGGGGCCGCGAGCCCGTGCTTGCTGAGATAGAGATACGACGAGTAGGCGCGTTCGGCCGGCTCGCGGAGGGTCACCATGAGTCGTACGTCGGTGCCGAGGGTGGCCGCCACCCGATCGGCGCAGTGGGGAGAGGCCAGGTAGTCAGGACAGACCTCCCCGACCACGCGGTGTTGCGGGCCGGCTCCGGCGAACTGCTCTCGATACCAGTCGGTTCCGCGCGAGTAGTACCGGCTGAAGTAGTAGAGGTCCTTCGCCTCGCTGAGGTACACCGACGGGTGCAGCGAGAGCACCTCGTGCAGCCAGGTCGAACCCGCCTTGCCGGCTCCGAGGTGCAGGAAGTTGGGAAGTCTGCCAGTCATCGAGGGCTCCTAGGCCATGCCGCGGCCGAAGCGGCGGGCAAGCTGGGCGAAACGAGCGGGGTCGGCGCCTGTGACCAGGTGCCCGACGGCGATGTACGCGTGAGGTGACAACGGCCAGCGTGACACCGACCGAGCGGCGTATCGAACCGCGGTGCCTCGGTCGCCGGTACACGAGCGGGCAAACGCCATCTGGCCCAGCATCCGGGCGTGCCCCCGACGGTCGGCCGCGATGTCGGGGTGCTTACCGAGGAAGTGCTCGAGGGCCGGCGCGGTGTTCGCGGCGCGGCCTCGGTAGTACGACTGGCCATCCTTTCGGATGTCGGCGAGGGGCTCGCGAACCACGCCGACCCGGCCGACTCGGGCCAGGCGCAGCACGAAGTCGTAGTCCTCTGCGTAGCCGTTCGGCAGCCCTTCGTCGTAGCGGCCGGCCTTGGCGAAGGCGTCACTGCGCATGATGAGAGTTGACGAGTGCAGTTCTTTGACGCGGTTTCGCAACAACATCTCGTACGACACGTGCTCGTCACGGCCGAACCAGAGCGCGCTCTGGCCCTCGGGCAGAATGAGGCGGATGCCGGCACCGAGCGCGATGACGTCAGGGTCCTCGTCGAAACGTTGAACCTGTTTGGCAATCTTCGTCGGATGCCAGGCGTCGTCGTCGTCGAGGGTCGCGATGAAGGCGCCGTTCGCACGGTCGAGCCCGGTGTTGCGAGCCCCCGCCAGTCCCGGCGAGTGGGTGTTGGACACGACGAGGATGGACCGTCCTTCGCGGGCCGATGCCGCGAGGTCGGGGTCTTCTTCCTCCTGGTCGTGGATGACGATCAGCTCGATGTCACCGGCGTAGGTCTGTTCCACGACGGAGGCGATGGCGTCACGCACGAGCTCAGGGCGTCCGCGTGTCGGCAGAACCACCGAGACAAGCGGGTGGACCGGTACGTCGGTGCGCTCGGTATGGTCGGGATCCGATGCGGGCATGACGTTCTCCTGGAGCGCAGACGACGTCGCAGGTGACGACGTCAGTGATGGAGCGGTGGCCGGGCGGCCCCCGACGTTGAAATGGATGACCTGGGGAAGCCCGATCGCGTTCACCAGCAGTTGGTCACGACGTGGCATCTCGGAACGCCAGCGCGTGTCGGCGCGGAGTTCGGTGCGCCCATGGCGGAACCGCGATGGGTTGCCCGACAGGCCGTGACTGGGGCCCAGGGTCACTGCTGTTCCGTCAAGGTGGTCGAGCCCTGCGGGTGGGACGGTCACGGCGAGCTGCCGAAGTGCGGTGCCGACCGTTGCCGCCGGATCAGTGACGAAATCGCCGTAGCGCACTCGCGCTACCTTCAGCCCCCGGGCCGCAAGGAGGTCGACCTCGCTCTGCGTCGCGAGCCAGCGGGCCGCCCCGGATGCCGGCACGTTGGTGAACATCAGGTCTGAGCCGCCCTGTGACTGAGGTCTCTCGATGTCGTCGCGGCTCAGGGAATGACTGACCCCGCGCACGTCCCGGACGAGGTGGATGACCCTGACGTCGATGCCACCCCGGTGCAGGGCCAGGGCCAGTGAAGGCCATTTGCTGGCGTCAACGACATACTCGGCGCCGCTCTCGGCCAGGACCGCGCTGCAGATCTTGGCGTACTGGGCCGCGTAAGCGGCGAGCCGGTCGCCGAAGGGGCCCGTCAACGGTCCGGCAAGAAGTCGAGGGATGAACCGCTGGCGCGCGACCTGGGTCTGCAGCAGATGCAGCTGGGCCATCGACTCGGCTGACCATCCGTCAGGCAAGCGGTCGCCGACTGCGGTCCAGAAGGGGCACGCGCTGAACAGCTCGCCGCAGCCACACAGCTCGTCACCGGGAACGACTCGACGGGGCAGGTCCAGCAGCTCGCCCACGTTGACGAGGCCAGGGATGGCCCCCAGCGTGCGCTCCAGCAGAGTGCTCCCCGAGCGGCCCGAGCCGGCGATGTAGATGACTGTCGGACCTGTGGTGCGCGTCCTTCGCGTCGAGGTGGACACCTCGGCCATGCGACTTCCTCCCTGACTCCCTGTGAACTTCTCCGACAGCGTATGTGGGGCCAGACGCTTGCGCAGGCGTTCCCGACAACCTGCTCATTCCCGGACGTCGGAGTGACTGCGGGACCCGGGTGCACCCACCGCAGCGATGAGGTGAGACGGAGACGACATCGCTTAGCAATCGAAAGAGTCACGGGAAATTTGGCATCTTCCGGACACCACCTCAACTGACGCATACGATCAGGGCGTGAGTCAAGAGTTGCCCGTGATTTTTAAATCCGCCACCGAGCGCGTCGACGTCGGGGGAGTACACGTCGACCCCGTTACGGCATCCGAGGTCGTCGACCGGGTCGACTCCGCCTGGTCGCAAGGGCTCGGCGGCACCATCGTGACGCCGAACGTCGACATTTGGCGTACGACCCGTCGCGATTCGTCTTCAGCCCGCCTCGTCAACCACGCGTCGATCGTTGTGGCCGACGGGCAGCCGCTGGTCTGGGCCGCTCGTCTTGCCGGGACTCCGTTGCCCGGGAGGGTGACGGGGTCGAGCCTGGTGGAGAAGCTGAGTGCGCGAGCCGCCGAACGAGGCCGCTCCGTCTTCGTGCTGGGTGGGGGCGCGGACAACACCGCCGACCTGGCCGTTGACGCGCTCATGAGCCGCTATCCGGCTCTTCGGGTGGTCGGCACGGTGGTGCCGCCGTTCGGGTTCGAGGCCGCCGAAGAGTCCTACGGAGCACTGGTCGAGAAGGTGACGACATCGAACGCTGATCTCGTCTTCGTCGGTCTCGGCTTCCCCAAGCAGGACCGGCTCGCGGCCGATCTGCAGGAGCGGATGCCGCAGACGTGGTTTCTCGGGTGTGGTGGTGGTCTGGCCATGGCCGGAGGCCTGCAGCGTCGGTCGCCGGCCTGGGCGCAGCGGCTGGGCGTCGAGTGGGTGGTGCGACTGCTGCAGGAACCTCGTCGGCTCGCTCGGCGTTACCTGATCGACGACATCCCGGCCGGCCTGCAGCTCATCGGCCTCAGCCTCCGAGCACGACTGAGTCGGCACCGCGGTTGACGCCTGGTCCTCGCGGGACGCACGTGAGTCGTTCGACGACCGCTATCGAGAGTCAATCCCCCTCGGGGGTAGAGAAAGTCGGGGAGAAGGCATGTCCGTGATGGTCCATACCGTCCGCAGGTCCAGGGCGGCCCGGGCGCGTAGGGCAGTCTTCGTTGCTGCCGCCGGCGCCGCGGTCGCGCTCGTCGCGTCGTCGTGCACCGGCGGCGCGGAGCCGGCGCCCAGTGGCGCGGTTACCCGTGCGGCTTCTTCGTCGGCCGCCCCGACCACGCCGGCCAAATCGACCTCGTCGTGCACCGTGTCCGACAAGGGGGTGCCCACCTGCGGCGTTCTCTGGGGGGTGGCCACCAGGCCGCCTACTGCAGCAGGCGTCAAGGCGGTCGAAGCGAAGATGGGCCGCCCGTTCGACTTCGTGTACCGCTATCACGACCTCAACGACACGATCCCCGACAAGAGCGAGCGGGCTCAGGTGGCGGGCGGTCAGCTGCTCCATGTCTCGATCGCCGCGCGAGACTTCAGCCATCCGGACCGCAGCCAGATCGGGTGGGCCGACGTGGCCGCCGGCACCTACGACGAGGACCTGCGAAAGCAGGCCGAAGGAATCGCCTCTCTCAAGGTGCCGGTCTTCGTGACCTTCGAACAGGAGGCCAGCCAGAAGGGCAAGGTTGCCGTGCTCGGTAGCCCGGAGACCTTCGTCAAGGCATGGAAGCACGTGCACGACCTCTATCAGAAGGCCGGCGTTACGAATGCGGTCTGGGTTTGGGTCATGACCGGTTCGGCAGACAACCTCGACAACGCCGCTCAGATGTGGCCCGGCAACGACTACGTCGACTGGATCAGCTGGAACGTCTACAACCAGTCCGGTTGTAAGGGTGGACGGATCTCGGAAGACAAGTACGTGTCTTTCGAGGACAAGATGCGCATCTTCTACGACTTCATCGAGACGCGAGGCCCGAGCATCGGCATGGACCCCGCCAAACCCAAGATGATCAGTGAGACGGGCTCTGCGCGGTACCCCGACAACCTCAAGCTCACCGCCGACTGGTACGCGGCGATCCCCTCGGTTCTGCAGCGATATCCGACGATCAAGGCGGTCAGTCTGTGGGACAGCATCAACGGTGGCTGCGACTACCGCTTCGACCAGGTGCCCGAGCTCTCGGCCGCCGTCGCGAAGGCCGGAATGCAGCCGATTGTTCACGCACAGCCAGACGTCACGGTGCCGTGAGCCCGCAACCCTGTGACAGCGGCGGGATTGCGCCAGAGGGCCGGAAAACAACGAGTGAGTTTGGGGGAATCCGCAGTGGCCGGCTGCGGCTGCATGCGAGGATACAGGCGGGGGGCCAGCAGTACTTCGGCCCGAAATTGGTTCGGAGGTTGGAATGCGGGTTCTGAGGGTGACGTCGGCATCTTTTGCCACGGGCATGATCGTTGCGGGGGCGTGCACGTTCGGGGCGGTGCCTGCCTTCGCCGATGACTCTGGCGGGAGCGTTCCTGCCGCATCGGCCACCAGCGAGAGCGACCCCGCGGTCGAGGCGACCGAGACGACCGAGACGACCGAGCGAGCGGCTGCTGAGGACGCGACCCCCACGGAGGACGTGACCCCCACGGAGGACCCGACGCCGGACCCCACGCCGACGCCGGACCCCACGCCGACGCCGGACCCCACGCCGACGCCGGA
>JAKDLG010000263.1 GCA_030452985.1 Humibacillus sp. | reverse complement strand
AGGTCGTTGCCGAGCAGCGCGGTCTCTGAGGTGAACCGGTCGCCGGTGAGCTGCATGCCGTCGCCGGAGTCGCCCGCGAAGCGGATGACCACGCGGTCGAGCTGCTGGACCAGTTTGGTGCTCATGCGATGCGACGCCCTCGAACTTCCTACCGATTCACTGAGTTGCCGATGTGAGGCGTGATCGGCGATTCACTGCTGATTCTCTGCCTCCTAGCCCGCAACGCGGGCAATTTCCATGGTATTCCGTGTCGTCGCTGGTCTCGTCCAGGCTGTCATGTCCTGGACACGGTCGACACGGTGACCCAGAGCCACCAGAGCAGCGGGACCAGCACGAGGCCCGCCACGAGGAGCGGAACACTGTTCACCAGCACGCTACGGCTTCTCAGGTGGCCACGGTTGCGCGACCGCTCCTGATCGTCGAGCGGGCGCTCGTGAAGCCCTCGGTCGGTCACGATGGGCTGCCACCGACCGGGTAGCGCCCACGAGACCAGCGCGGCGGTCACGGCGGCGACCGCGAGGAACACCGTGCCGGCGTGCGGCTCGACGGGGCCCTCGGCAGCGCCCGCGGCCCCGGCATCGAGCAGCAGCCCGAGCAGCAGCCCGAGCAACAGCGAGCCGACAGCTGCCACCGAGGTTTCGAACCGGTCGGCGACCCGAACGGGATCGACCGCCCGACGGCGGGAGGCCGTGCTAGCCGTCGATGCGCCTGAACGTGAGACGAGGTCGGCCGCGACGACGAGAAGATCGACGGGCGTGCGCAAAGCGCGCACCGCCAGCCATTTCACGGGTCTCACCCAGGGTTCACCGGAGTCCAGGTCGCGGCGAATGGCGTCGGCGACGGCATCCGCCGTAAGGCTCGTGGTGATCGGCACGACGACGTGCAGCCGCGTGCCGACCGCCAGGGCCATCGGCCTCTCGAGCAGAGCCTCCCAGACGATCACCCGGCCACCCACCCCGACCGCCCGCAGTTCGACGCTGACATCCCGTTCGCGCGCGACTGTGGGGATGCGGATGCCGTCGAGGCATCGCAGCGCACGATGGTCGAGCAGACGGACGAACGAGATCCAGGCCATCAGGCACCCTGCCAGGGCCAGACCCGTGAGCGTCACGCCCGTGGTGGTGTCTCGAGGTGACCAGACGAGCACGATGACGATGCCGACGGCACAGAGCGCGCTCACCGTGACCGTGAACCACACCACGCACCCGAGCACGACCCCGACAAAGCTGCTGAAGCGCACTCGACCACGGTAACGGCCCCAGCCAGGGCGAGAGGACGAGAAGCGGGCCCGCGCCGGGCCCGCGCCGGGCCGGCGGCCGGCGACCGGTTTTCCGGATGCCCAGTGGACCTCACTCGAGAGGGCGTGGACTGCAGCCACGACGCGGGCGCAACACCCGCCGAACCCACGAAGCCACCGCGGGATGCCGGACGGGGCATCCCGGCCCCGGAGCGCCGAAATCCCCTGTGATCGGCGCAGCGAGGCCGGGACATTCGGACGACAAGCCGGGGTGCTCGACGGGACTGCCGCCACGCGTTCGGCTCCCGGTCGAGGAGGCATCGTGATCGCGTCTCGGAAAGCCACGCCAGTCATTGCGACGTCTCTCTCTGTGGTGGCCCTGCTCGGTGGCTGCGCGGCCGGAGCCCCAGAACGGCGCCCCGTGCCACCAGTGGCAACGACCACCACCACGACCACGGCTACGGGGGCGCCCACCACCGAGGTCGACCCGCAGGCGAGGTACGTGAGCATCGTCAACGGCCTGTGCGCCGAGATGAAGACCGCGGCCAGTCAGATCGTGCCGGTCTATCATTCTGCACAGACACCGGTCGCCCAATACCGCCGTGATGCCCCTGCGTTGCGTGCGATCGCCAAAGAGTTCGACCGCAGGCTCGCGGCCGTGCCCGTGCCTCCCGGAGCGCAGGAGGCGGCTTCCGCCTTCAAGGCGTATGTCGCGGCGTCCGACCGCGGGCATGCGGCCGCACTGGCCGCCACCAGCTCGCAAGCGACCTTCGCTGCGGATTTCGGCAGACAGACGCGCTACTGGACCAACAACAACCCGATCCTCGCCGCGCGTGACGAGCTCGGATTCTCTGCCGACTGCAACTACCGGTAACCGTTGCGACGCCCGGCCCTTGACGGGGTTCGCCAACGAGCGCGGATCGTCGGGGGTCGTGGCGGGCACCGTCTCGGGCGGCCCAGTACGTCTACCGGGCCGAGGTGACCCAGAACGACCTGCTGGCCTGGGCCCGCGGCTTCACCCGCTACTACGACCCCGCCACTGCCGACAGCCGGCGTGCCGCGATGCGCTAGTGGTGGCCAAGCCCTGCCCGACCTGAGCTCGCTGGGTCCGCGCCAGGAACCTCCTGCTCCTCCCACCCTCTCCAAGCCCGACTGACTAGGCTGGCCCGCATGTCCGGCTACGTGACGATCACAGCAGTGCTCGCAGCCGGGGTACTCCTTTTCGGGGCCGCGATGACCGTGCGCCGCCTGCTCGCACCTCGCGCCCCGACGGCGATGAAGCAGACCACCTACGAGTCGGGCGTCGACCCGGTCGGTGAGGGCTGGGCCCAGACCAAGGTGCGCTACTTCGTCTTTGCTTTCCTCTATGTCATCTTCGCTGTCGACGCCGTCTACCTCTTCCCGTGGGCCCTCGTGCTCCGCTCACCCGAGATCGGGTCGGCCAGCCTCGTCGAGATGGCGATCTTCATCGGCGTCATCCTGCTCGGTCTGGGCCACGCCGCCCGCCGCGGACTGTTGAGGTGGGTGTGATGACGGCATCCGGCCAGGGGGGTGGCAGCGGCCACGCCGTCGACCTCCCGCTGCCCGTGCTGAGGCCGGTCGACCCCGACCCGAGCATGGGCGTCGTCGGGGAGCACGCCCCCAAACCGATCCGCGTGGTGCTGAACTGGGGCCGCCGCTACTCCCTGTGGGTCTTCAACTTCGGACTGGCGTGCTGTGCCATCGAGTTCATCGCCGCCTCCATGGGTCGGCACGACTTCATCCGCCTCGGGGTGATCCCGTTCGCGCCCGGCCCCCGACAGGCCGACCTCATGGTCGTGTCGGGCACCGTCACCGACAAGATGGCCCCGGCGATCCGTCGCCTCTACGACCAGATGCCCGAGCCGAAGTACGTCATCTCGTTCGGCGCCTGCTCGAACTCGGGCGGCCCCTACTGGGACAGCTACTCCGTCACCAAGGGGGTCGACCAGATCGTGCCGGTCGACGTGTACGTGCCCGGCTGCCCACCGCGGCCGGAGGCGCTGCTGCACGGCATCATCCGCCTCCAGGAGCAGATCGCGAACGAGCGACTCTCGAGCCAGAAGCTGCGGCGAAAGTACGCCGGAACGCGGGTCGCGGACGCCGGCGATCTGCGTCGTCCGCTGGTCGGCAAGCCCGGGCCCAGGCGCGAAGCGCGCTCGGGGCAGGCAGCATCCGCGCCCCGTGACGGTGGTGGCGCGTGAAGGTCACCGACGTGCGCGATGTGCCGTTCGGTGAGTGGAGCGCCACCGTGCTCGCCGTGCGCGCCGAGGGCTTCACCTTCTTCGACTGGCTGAGCGCCGTCGACCAGACCGACGCCGAGACGGATGCCGGGTTCGACCTCGTGTGCCACCTGATCGACGTCGGCGCGCCCGGCGAGGGGCGCGGGCTGCGTTCCGTACTGCTGCGAACCCGCGCCGCTGACGGCGTCGCGGTGCCGTCGCTGACCGCAGTCTTCGCGGGCGCCGCCTGGCACGAGCGCGAGACGCACGAGATGTTCGGCATCGGCTTCGACGGGTTCGACGACGGAACCGGCCTCGGCCTGCGGCCGCTCCTGCTGCCCGACGGCTTCGAGGGCACCCCACTGCGCAAGTCGTTCATGCTGGCGGCCCGCGCCTCGAAGCCGTGGCCCGGCGCCAAGGAGCCCGGCGAGGGCCACGAGAGCACGAAGGCGCCCGGCCGGCGCCGCGTCCAGGCTCCGGGCGTGCCCAGCCCCGAGTGGGGGCCGCGATGACCGGCCTCAGCCTGCCGTTCGACCTCACCCTCACCATCGACCCTTGGCTCGAGGTGGTGCTGCGCGCGGTCGCCGTGCTGCTGGCGTTTCTCGTGCTGCCGCTGCTCGTCGGTCAGACCGAGCACAAGGTGATGGCGCACATGCAGGGCCGGCTGGGGCCGATGTACGCCGGGGGGTTCCACGGTTGGGCCCAGCTGGTGGCCGACGGGGTGAAGTTCGTACAGAAGGAGGATGTCACCCCGGTGCGGGCCGACCGGTGGGTCTTCCGCCTTGCGCCGGCCGTGGCCCTCGTGCCCTACCTCGTGGCGCTCGCGGTCATTCCGCTCTCGCCCACTGTGGTCGGGGCCGACGTCGACGCCAGCGCCCTGTTCGTGCTGGCCGTGATCGGGGTCGGCATCATCGGCACCCTGATGGCCGGGTGGGCCTCGGCGAACAAGTACTCGCTGCTCGGGGCCATGCGGGCCGGGGCGCAGCTCGTCAGCTACGAGCTGCCGATGGTGCTCGCCGTCGCCTCGGTCGCCCTCGCTGCCGGCACCATCTCGCTGATCGGCATCACCGCCGCCTGGAACCCCTGGTGGCTGCTCTGGCAGCTGCCGGGCGGCTTCGTCTTCCTCGTCGCCGCGCTCGCCGAGCTGCAACGACCGCCCTTCGACATGCCGGTGGCCGACTCCGAGATCGTCTTCGGCGCCTTCACCGAGTACACCGGCCTGCGGTTCGCCTTCTTCCTGCTCGCCGAGTACGCCGGCATCGTCGTCATGTCGCTGCTGTTCGCGGTGCTCTACCTCGGCGGGCCGGCGGGCTGGCGCACCGACTCGCTGGGCTGGCTCTGGACCCTGCTCAAGGGTTTCGCCGTCGCGGTCGTCGTGATCTGGCTGCGCGTGTCGTGGCCGCGCATGAGAGAAGACCAACTGCAGCGGCTGGCCTGGGTGTGGCTGGTGCCGATCGCCCTGGCCCAGCTCGCCCTCACCGCCATCGTCGTGGTGGTGATGCAATGACCCACCTGACCCACCTGCACCCGA
>JAKDLG010000262.1 GCA_030452985.1 Humibacillus sp. | reverse complement strand
TGGGGCGCCCCCCCTTTGGGGCCACGTGGGGGGGGGGGGGTGGGGGGCGCGCTACGGGTTGTGGGGGCCGTGCCGCCGGGGCGCCGCGCCCCGAGGCCCGACAGGAGGGGCCTGCACGTTGGCAGAGGATTCCCGGCCGTAGTCTAAAAAACTGCTCGTACGTTTCACGACGATCTATTTGCGTCCCGGCCCGGCGACCCAGAACAGAGCAGCTAGCCTGCTGCCATGGCCAGCCCGCGGCGCGAGATGCTCAGACGCGTTGTCGACGGGGTGGAGGTCGAGGTGCGGCGCAGTCCGCGACGACGGCGCACCGTCTCGGCCTACCGGCAGGAAGAACGGCTCGTCGTGCTCGTTCCGGCGCGGATGAGCCGGTCGGAGGAGGACGAGTGGGTGCGGGCCATGGTGGCCAGGGTCGAGGCCTCCGAGGCTCGCCGCCCCCGGAGTGACACAGACCTGCAGCGCCGGGCGATGGAGCTCTCGCGGCAGTACCTCGCGGGCCGGGCCCGGCCGACGAGTGTGCGCTGGGTGACCAACCAGCACACTCGATGGGGTTCGTGCACGCCGGCCGAGGGCACGATCCGCCTCTCGGCCCAGCTGCGCGACATGCCCGGCTGGGTGCGCGACTACGTGTTGCTGCACGAGTTGGCCCATCTGCTCGAGGCGGGTCACGGGCCCAGGTTCTGGGGCCTGCTCTCGGGCTACCCCAGGCTGGAGCGAGCCCGCGGCTACCTGCAGGGTGTCGCGGCCACCGCCCGTCTCGACATCACGGACGACGATCCTGACGTTGAAGACGACGCTGTTGGCATCGATGTTGACGACGGCGGGCAGGTCGAGGCCACGCCGAAGGCGTGAGTCTCAGCGGCCGTGGCCGACCAGGTGTTCAGTGACCGAAGCGCAGGGCTGCTGTGAGCAGCGGCGTGAGGTCGTCGCGAGTGCCCGGCGGCAGGTTGTCAACCGGCCACCAGCGCACGTCGAGCGACTCGTTGCTCACGTCGGGCACGGCATCCGGTGTGGCGATGGCCGCGAAGCGCACGTCGAGGTGCTCGCGACAGGTGCCGAAGTCGCCGTCGAGCACGTGACGGTCGAGGTGCACGATCTCGGGGAACACCAGCAGGTCGTCGATGCCCGACTCCTCGCGCCCCTCCCGAGCGGCCGCGTGCCACAACGTCGGGTCGTCGGTCTCGATGTGGCCGCCGAACTGGAACCAGGCACGCGCCCGACGGTGCAGGGTGAGCAGCACGTGCTGACGGGCGTCGTCGAGCACCACCAGGCTGGCCGTCAGATGCTCGGGCGGGCCGCACTTCGACAACCCGTCGGGGTGAGAGGTGACGTGCGCAAGCAGCTCACGGCGAAGCTGCTCCTGCTGCTCGTCGGGCGCCGCCCAGCGGGTCAGCCGGTCGATCGCGTCGTCGCGGGCAGCTCCGGGCTCGGGATGCCCCTGGGTCAACGACGCTCGTCGGGGCGGTCGGTCTCGTCATCGCCGCCGGTGTCGCCGTCGTTCTCATCGGTGCTCGACGTGCCGCCCGACGTGCTGCCGGACGCGCCGGAACGCTCCGCCTCGTCGAGGATGCCCTTGAGCACCGAGTCGAGGTCGGCGCCCAGCTCAGCGCCGCCGAGCTCGTCAGCCGGCGCGTCGGGGCCATCGGCCACCCGTTGGGGGCTCGCGCCGGTGGCCCGCTCGACGAACCCGATCAGGTCATCGAGGTCGGCCGAGGTCGGGGCGAGGTCGGGGTGGGCCCACCGGCCGTCCCGCAGGCTCGCCCCACCGGCGTTCTCGAGAGCCGCCCAGAGGTTGGCGGCGTCGCGTAGTCGCCGAGGGCGCAGCTCAAGACCGACCAGGCCGGCGAAGGTCTTCTGGGCCGCGCCCCCGACCCGGCGGCGGCGGATCGTCTCGCCGAGCGCCGCCGACTGAGGCAGATGGGCCGACGTAGCGCGGTCGGTGACGTGGTCGACCCAGCCCTCGGCGAGCGCCAGCAGGGTTTCGAGCCGGTCGAGGGCAGCCCGCTGGGCGTTCGTGGGCTGCGGACGGAACAGGTTGCCCTGCAAGGCACTTCGCAGCGCTTCAGGATCGGTGGCGTCAATGGTCGACAGAGCCGACTCGATCGCCTCGGTGTCGATGGTGATGTTGCGGGCGTAGTCGCTGACGGCCGACAGCAGCTGCGGCCCGAGCCACGGCACCTGTGCGAAAAGACGCACGCGGGCCGCCTCACGGACGGCGAGGTAGAGCCGCACCTGCGCGATGTCGATCTCGAGCGCCTGCGCCATCGCGGCCACGTTGCCGGGCAGCAGGGCAATCAGGCCGGGTTCGGTCAGGGGGAGGCCGACCTCGGTGGCGCCGACGACCTCGGTGGCGAGGGTGCCGACGGCCTGCCCCAGCTGGGCGGAGAACATCTGACGGCTGAGGTTGCCCAGCATCGGCGCCCACTGCTCGATCATCGCTTTGGGGTCGAAGCCTTCCGGAACGCCGGGGGGGAGCGCCTCACCGAACGCCTCGGGGCCGAGGTCGCTCACCTGTTTGCGCAGCGCGTCGGTCGTGGCTGTGGTGACGCCGTCGGAGACGGGCTCGATGAGCTCGAACCATCGCGGCATCGTCGCGTCGACCCACTCGGCCCGGCTGAACCCGGTGGCCCGCCAGGCGGGAGCGTCGAGCGTCGTCTGCTCGTTGAGCCAGAGCGTGGCGACCGACACGGCATCCTCGATGGCCCGGGCGGCCGCCGCGTCGTGCACGTCGTTGCCCTCGGTGGCGGCCACGTGCTTGCGGGCCACCTCGGTCGCTAGGTCGCGCGACCCGGTCGGCGACTGCTGCGCGGCCATGAAAGTGCCGAGCTGGGCTCGCATCGCCGCCTGCGTCGACGGGTCGGTGGGGTCGACTCCCATGCTGCGCATCGCCTCCGCCAGCTCGGGGTTGGAGGCCGCCTCACCGAGCACCTGCTCGAGCATCGCGCCGAGGTCGCCGGGGTTCATCCCCTGCAGGTCGGGCAGGCCCGAGAGGTCGAAGTCGTCGTCGCGACCGCTCAGCGCGTCGCGATCGTCGTCGTCTCGGCCGTCGAAGGGGTCGCGGGGGTCGGACATGGTTGCTCCTGGCAATTGATCGGGGTCTGAGCCGGGCCCTGGCCCACACAGCCGAGGACCCAGTCAGTCAAGACAACCACGAAGCCGCTCGATTGGTTCCCTCGAACCACGGCCTGAGCGGGCGCGGTCGTTCCGGTCACGTTCGGGCCGACCGAACCAGCGCTTACGATGACGTCGTGACAGTGGCCCTTGCCGAGATTCGCGAAACTCCTCTGTCGGTCGACGAGGTGATGGCCTGCGTCTCCGACCCCACGGCGGGCGGCATCTGCCTCTTTGTCGGGGTGGTGCGCAACCACGACCACGCCACCGACGTCGCCCACCTCGACTACTCGGCGCACCCCCAGGCCGCCGATGTGGCCCGAGCCCTGGCCGAGCGACTGGCGGCCGACGGACGAAGCGTGCGTATCGGCGTCGTGCACCGCGTCGGTCGGCTCGAGATCGGTGACATCGCGGTGGTCGTCGGCGTCAGCGCCCAGCACCGAGGTGAGGCCTTCGAGGTGTGTCGCGAGCTCATCGACGAGTTCAAGGCCACGGTGCCGATCTGGAAGCACCAGCGGTTCGCCGACGGCGGCGACGAGTGGGTCGGCCTGCCGTGAGAACCATCAGGTGGGCTCCCCGGGGAGGCCCGAAGGGTGCCGCTGAACCCATCGACCCCACCGACGCCGGCAGGCGTGACGGCTTTGCGGCTGGTGGTGGCGGTGCGGATGCCGTTCCCCCCGGCTCCGGCCCGGACGGCGACGGGTCGGGGCGCCTGACCCGGGGCAACAAGACGGTGCTCGGCGTGTTCTTCGGCCTGCTCATCGTGTTGGTCATCGGCTCGCTGGTTCACCTGCCGTACGCGATCGAGAGCCCTGGCCCCACCATCAACACTCTGGGCGAGCAGGACCTGAACGGCAAACCGACGCCGCTCATCGTCGTGTCGGGCCTGCCGACCTATCCGACCGACGGCAGCCTGAAGTTCACCACGGTGCGCATCCAGGGAGGCCCGGGCTACCCGGTCGACCTCTGGGACGTGCTTGGCGCCTGGCTCGACCCGGCCCGCGACGTCTCGCCGGTGGCCGACGTGTTCGACCCCAACGCGAGCAAGGAGCAGGTGGCCGAGCAGAACACGGTGCAGATGCAGGGCTCGCAGCAGGAGGCGACGGCGGTCGCACTGCGTGCCATCGGCAAGCCGGTTCCGACGTACATCGTGATCGCGGCCTTCACCCCAACCTCCAAGGCCAAGGACGTACTGAAGGTCAACGACCGCCTCGAGTCGGTCAGCGGCACCAAGGTGACCGGCGTCGACAGCGTGCGGTCGGCTCTGTCGTCGGTCAAGCCGGGCGACCCCGTGAAGATGGTCGTCATCCGCGCCGGCAAGCCGGTACCGGTCAGTGCGCCCACGATCGAGGGCCAGAACGGGGGAGCCGCGCTCGGGGTGCTGCTCGGAGTCGACCACGACTTCCCCGCGAAGATCACGATCAACGCCGGTGCCGTCGGCGGTCCCTCCGCCGGCCTGATGTTCTCGCTCGGCATCTACGACACGCTCACGCCCGGAGCCTTGACCGGTGACCACCAGATCGCCGGCACCGGCACCATCGACGACGACGCGAACGTCGGGCCGATCGGCGGCATCGCGCAGAAGATGGTCGGCGCTCGCGACGGTGGGGCCGACTACTTCCTCGCCCCTGCCGACAACTGCACCGACGTGGTGGGCAACATCCCCGACGGCCTGCAGGTGTTCAAGGTCAGCACGTTCGACCAGGCCGAGGCCGCCGTCGAAGCCATCGCGAAGGGCCAGACGGGCGGCTTGGCCCGCTGTACCTGACTGCAGCCGCTTTTGCCCGGTCCCAGTTCTCGTCCGAGCCCGTCCGCGCCCCCCACTTCCTGCGCGTCGCGCGGCGTGTCGCGCAGATGGTGTCGTGATTTCGACATCTTTTGCGCGTCGCGCGGCGCGTCGCGCAGAAAGGGCGG
>JAKDLG010000080.1 GCA_030452985.1 Humibacillus sp. | reverse complement strand
ATCCGCCGATCGCTGACCGCCTATGACCACTGACCCCTTGGACTTACTCATCTAGAGATCAACAACCGCACGGAAGGATCCCTGATGACCAACTAGCCAGCCGATGACCGTGCCGGTATCGCCACTGATGACCCCCATCTGGTCCCGAGATCACAGATCGACTCAACGGTCGATGGCCATGACAGCCCCGGACGTCAGCTGGCGGTCGCTGCTGCCGGGCCTGTTCATCGCGGGAGCCCTTCAACGGTCTCGTCAACGCCAGCCTCGGACCCCAAGCGGTAGCCAGTGTGCCCGCCGACCGTGCCGCGATGGGCGGTGGTGCCAACAACACCGCCCGCTACCTCGGATCCGCCCTCGGATGGCGCCGGAACGCTCGGTCGTCGTCCCTCGCGGGAGCTCGACCTCCTCGCCGACCCGGGCCGGTTCCAGCGGGCAATGCAGACCCCGGCCTGATGGTCGACAGCGATGGCTCACGTCGTCCATGGAGCGGTCGCTGAATGCCCCTTCGAACGGGTGAGTCGTCAGTGACCACGGAACGAGCTGCTCCAGACCAGACTGGCTCTTGAGGCCACCGGCGGGATCCCCGCGTACGGCCCGGCCGCGGGGGAGGCATGCTGGGGTCATGAAGTATCTGGAGGTGCCCGGTCTCGGGCAGGTCAGTCGCGTCGGACTCGGTACGTGGCAGTTCGGGTCGCGCGAGTGGGGTTACGGCGACGAGTACGCCTCGGGCGGGGCCATCGACATCGTCGCGCGGGCCCGTGAGCTGGGCGTCACCCTCTTCGACACCGCCGAGATCTACGGGTTCGGAAAAAGCGAGCGCATCCTCAGCGAAGCCCTCGGCTCCGACCGCAACGAGGTGGTGGTCGCCTCCAAGGTGATGCCGATCGCCCCCTTCCCCGCCGTCGTGGTGAACCGCGCGCACGGCAGCGCCCGGCGCCTCAAGCTCGCCCGGATGCCGCTCTACCAGGTGCACCAGCCGAACCCGCTCGTGCCCGACACGGTCATCATGCGCGGCATGCGCACCCTGCTCGACGACGGCCGCATCGGCGCCGTGGGCGTCTCCAACTACTCCCTCGACCGGTGGCGCAAGGCCGACGCCGCCCTCGGTGAGCCCGTGATCAGCAACCAGGTGCAGTTCTCGCTCGCCACCCCCGCCCCGCTCGATGACCTCGTGCCGTTCGCCGAGAAGGAGAAGCGCATCGTCATCGCCTACAGTCCGCTCGCCCAGGGTTTGCTCGGTGGCAAGTACGACGCCGACCACCGCCCCGGCGGGGTGCGGGCGGCCAACCCTCTCTTCGGCATCGAGAACCTGCGCCGCATCGCGCCCCTGCTCGACGTGCTGCGTGAGGTCGCGAAGGCGCACGACGCCAAGCCCGCTCAGATCGCGCTGGCCTGGCTGCTCGGCCTGCCCCAGGTCGTCGTGATCCCGGGCGCGTCCAGTGTCGAGCAGCTGGAGTTCAACGCCGCCGCGGCCGACATCACCCTCGCCGCCGAGGAACAGCAGTCGCTCACCGAAGCGGCCCGGGCCTTCCATCCCGTCTCGGCCGGGCGCACCCTCGTCGACTCGGTGCGGGCCCGCTTCTGACCCCACCGCGCTGACGTCGCCGCAGACTCCGCCCTGACTCCGACCGCGTGCCCGCCGGTCACGAGCACGGGGGCCGCTTGGCCCTACCTACTCCGGGAAGCAGGCGGTTCGGCCCAGCCGGCCGAGTCGTCGAGGCCCAGCCGAACCAGCTCTGGGGTCGGTCCCGCCGACCGACTGACCACGCTGAGCGAACCCTTGGACTCGTAGAGCACGTACTCGATCTGCGCGATCTCGTAGACGCCGCGCTGACGAAGCTGCGCGTACAGGTCGCCATCGGTCAGGCCGCACAGCCGCAGCTGGTCGTGCCGAACGACTCCGTGCGCCACCAGCACTCGTACCCGGTGGTCGGCCAGCTTGCCCAGCACGGGATGGAACCGGGCCAGGCTCGCCAGGCGGTGCACGACGATCAGGGTCAGCAGGGCGACCGCACCCGTCAGGTACGACTGGTCGCCGGCCAGGGCGGTTCGCCCGACGATGGCGCCGATCGCCACCGCGGTGGCGAAGTCGATGATCGTCCACTGCGCCAAGGTCCGGCGCTCTCCCACACGGAGGCCCAGTAATGCGGTCAGATAGATGAGGGCAGCCTTGGCCGCGGTCTCCCACTCCTGCCATGACTGTCCGACGAGCCATCCACGATCCATCGTTCTCACCCTCGTTCGACGCGGGGCGACGCATGGTGGGCATACCCCGATCGGGCGACACGCCCCCATCGGTAGCCGCGCCGGGGCAGGCGAACCGCCGACCGTCTGGCGCTATCCGGCTGCTCTGGTCGCGTCGTGGTCACGCAGGCGCAACAGCCACGGGCCGAGGATCGCAAGCACGACGAGCACGGTTCCACCGGCGAAGATGACCGACGCGATGACATCGGTCAGGTAGTGCGCGCCCAGGTAGAGCCGGGAGCCTGCGACGAGCACGATGAAGGGCACGCCCACCCACCACACGGTGCGGATCGGTCGCCCGAGCAGGATCAGGGTGACCGCGACCGCGAACACGAGTGCGGCGGCGAAGGCCGTGTGGCCACTGGGGTAGCTGTCGGGCTTGGTCTCGACGACCAGGGCGTGCACCGTCGTGATCGGGGGCCGAGCCCGATGCACCAAAGCCTTGCCCAGCTCGACCGACAGCCAACCCGCGATGGTCAGCCCGACGACGCTCACCGCCGCGAACCGGCTGCGCCGCCAGAGGAAGGCGCACCCGATGACCAGCAGAATGGGCGCGACGACCGGGCCGATCCCGACGTTGACGAACCGAGCCAGCGCGATCAGCACGCCGTCACGGTGGCCGGCGATGTCGACGTCAAGGCTGAGCTCGCCCGTGTTCCGTGCTCCGATCGAGGTCACCGTGAAGCCGAGCACCAACCCGACGGCCAACAACAGCGCCCCCGTGACGCCCAGCGCCACCCGCGGCGGCCGCGGCGCGCCGGCCACCGGCATCCGGTCCGCATCGATGTCGCTGGGTGACGCTGTCATGGCGGCCTCCTGGCCTTGGAGTCCGGTGCGCCGGTCGGGGTCGCGCCGGGTGGTGGCGACCGGTCAGCGCCCTTCAGGTTGGCCGGTCGTGGACGGCTGCGGTGGCCGCCCCACGATTGTGGGTCGGCGATCGTCGACGACGACGGCCAGCGGCGTCGTCTCGGTGCCCTGACCGAGCGGGTTGTCAGCGAACATCGCCTCGAACCGCGCCGCCGGCCCCGGCACGTCGGTGCCGAGCACGTTGCGGCCCAGGTCGTTGGCGTCGATCACGACCGTGCCCCGGAAGGTGGCGGCCAGCGGCGCCGGCAGGCGCTTCCTCAGGGCGCTCGAGAGGGCGGCGGCCACCACGGCGGGATCCTTGGGCGGCAGCTTGGCCGACATGTTGGCCGGGTAGACGGAGTACTCGGTCGGGCCGTCGATGGCGCGCACGTCGTCGCCGACCGCGGTGTAGAACAGGCCGCGCCGCCCCACGAGCTTGCCCGCCGCACCGGCCGCGGCCGCGAACAGCACCCTCGGTAGCCCGGCCTCGTCGATGGCCAGCTGCATCGTGAACGGTGAGCCGAGGCCGATGCCGGCCGGGGTGCGGGTCACGAACCGGCTGAGCCGGCGGGCACTGGGTGTCACCGGGATGTCCCAGAGGAAGTGCGACCGTTGCTGCGTGGTGGCCACGATCTTCTCCGACACGAACAGGTACCACGGGCTGCCGGCGAGATCGGTGTGGCCGTCGCCCTCGGTGCCTTGGCTGTCGTCGGCCTGCTGGGTGAGCGTGTCGACGAACCGCTCCACCCAGCCGACCGTCTCGGGCACGAGGTCGTCGTCGGCCGAGAACTTCGACGTTCGCACCGGATGCCGCCGAACCGTCGTGCCGTCGGGGAGCGTGAGATCGAGGTGCTTGCCCGGGTTCGCCGAGGTCGACATGACCGGCGTGCCTGGAGCCGCCCGATCGGCAGCCGGCGAGGTCGCGCCCGCCGCTGCGCCCATCACCGCGTCGCGTTCGTGGCCTGCAGAGTCGGCGGCCTCCGACGTGTCGGGGCGGTCGAAGAACTCGCGCAGCCACAGCTCGACGTTGAGCATCCTCCAGAAGGCCATCGAGTCGAGGTCTCCCGAACTGCTCAGCCACTGCTCGAACGCGGTCAGCACCTCGGTGCGGTTGAAGTACGGGCGGTTCGCGAACGACTCCGACAGGAACACGCGGTAGACGAACTCACGCTGCTCGTGGAACCAGGCGCGCTGGGGAGCGGTGAAGCCGATCTTCTTGCGGCGCCGGTTGATCGAGGGTGGCAGCAGGTCGACGGTGGCCTCGCGCAGGACGCGCTTGTTCCACCCGTTCTTGATGATGGCGTCGTCGGGCAGCGCGAAGACGCTCTTGACGAGACCGGGGTCGAGGAAGGGCACGCGACCCTCGAGCGAGAACCGCATCGCGTTGCGGTCCTCGTACCGCAGCAAGGAGGGCAGCGAGCCGACGAAAAGGTCGTGCACGAGTCGTCGGCGCAGGTCAGAGCCTTGGGCGGCATACGTCTCACCCTGGTGCGCGGCCACGAAGTCTGCGTTGAGCAGCGACGCCGCCCCGCCGCGACCCGGCCGTAGAGAGTGCGCCTTCTGACTGACCAGGCCAGCGAGGATGTCGCGCGAGGCGGCCATCTCGGCCATCCCGGCACGACGGTCGCGACGCAGCAGGTCGCGCAGGTGCACCACCAGCTGGGGCAGGTAGCCCGCGAGCATCTCGTCGGCGCCCTGCCCGTCGAGCATGACGGTGACGTGGCGGCTCGCCTCCCGCATCACGCGGTACTGGGCGTAGGGGCCGGCCGAGATCACCGGCTCCTCCTGGGTGCGCACGAAGTCGCTCAGGTCATCGAGAAACTCCGCCGACGACGGCCTGACCTTGCTGGCGTTCACCTCGTTGGTGCAGGCGTCGATCGCGTCGTCGACGTAGCGTTCCTCGTCGTTGCGGTAGCCGGTGAAGACCGCCGAGAAGGTGCTCTGCTGGTGCCCGACGGCGGCCGTCGAGGGGTCGTGCTCGGTCAGCAGCCGGTCGATGAGCACGGTGATGGCCGAGCTGTCGAGGCCGCCCGAGAGCGACGTGCCGACCGGCACGTCGGAGCGCAGCCGCAGGGCGACCGCCGTGGTCAGCCGCTCACGAAAGTCGTCGGCCAGGGCGGGCGTGTAGCCCTCCGCGGGGCCGCGCGTGCTCGCCAGGTCGTCACTGAGCGTGCTGAAGAACGACCGCTGCATCCCGTCGGCCGACAGGGTGGCCATCTCGCCGGGCAGCAACCGCTCGATGCCGTCGAAGAAGGTGTTCGCGCCGTCGTCGTGCACCCGGAAGCGCAGGTACCGGTAGAGGGTCCTCTCGTCGGGGGCTCGCTCGTAGAGCCCACTGGCCAGGATGGGCTTGATCTCGCTCGAGAAGAGCCAGGCATCAGCGGCATCCGGGGTGGTGGCGGCGATACGGCACAGGTGCAGGGGCTTGATGCCGAAGTGGTCGCGGGCCAGCGTCAGGGTGTGCTCGTCACGGTCCCAGACAGCGATCGCGAACATGCCGTTGAACCGGTCGAACGCCTGGGCGCCCCACTCGGCGAACGCCTGCAGCACCACCTCGGTGTCGCTCATGGTCGTGAACGTGCGCGACAGACCCTCGAGCTCGGTGCGCAGCTCGCGGTAGTTGTAGACCTCGCCGTTGTAGGAAAGCGTGTACCGACCGTCGCTGCTGGCCATCGGCTGATGCCCGCCTTCGCGGTCGATGATCGAGAGCCGCTGATGGGCCATCCCCACCGGGCCGTCGACGAAGGTTCCGGAGTCGTCGGGCCCGCGGTGCCGTTGGGCCTCACCCATCCGCGCCAACAGGCCGTCGTCGGCCCGGTCCGGTCCGAGCCCGAAGTATCCAGCGATCCCGCACATATATCTTTCCTCTCACGCCACCGAAGTCGCCGACGTCCCCGAAGTCGTCGAGACGCTCGGCCTCAACCAGGGCCCACGACCTTCGGGAGCCCCATCCTGCGGGGGCGAGACTGAGAGGAGCCTGAGCCGCGGTCTGCTCGCTCAGCCAGAACTCAGCCGGCCGGTCCACCCTAGGTGCCGAACGCACGAGAGCACGACCGCGCGAAGATGGTCTGAGACCGAAGGAGAGTAATGGCCGGCCCGATGGCTACCGATCGACTGATCCATCCGCACCGGTCGGCCCGCGCAGGCTGCGCTCGAGTGCGTCATGGGCCTGACCGGTGGACGGCGTCCGAGCACGCCGTGCGCGCCCGGGCGGCCGCGCTGGCGCTGCTGGTCGCCTATATCGTGGTTCGGCTCGTTCCCCTCGTGTCGCGCATCGACGAGGGCCTGCGCGGCGTCCACGACGGAAACGGCATCGCCGCAGGGTGGGCCGGTGCGCTGCTGGGCACCATGACTCCGGTCAGCGTGGTGGTCATCGCCCTGCTGCTGTGTGGGCTCGCGTGGCGCCGCTACGGGCTTCGGGCGAGTGTCGAGTCGGCCCTGACGATCGCCGTGGGCCCCGGCCTGGCGGAGCTGTTCAAGGACGTGCTGCCGGTGGTCGGGCACCACTCAGAGGCGCACTGGGTCATCGGCAGCTCTTTCCCCAGCGGCCACACGGCCATTGTCACCGTGCTCTGCCTGACGCTGCTCGTCGTGGCGCCGTCACGCTCGTCGTCGTTCCTGTCGACAACGTGGGGCCGGATGCTGCGACTGCTCGCCTTCGCGCTGCCGGTCGCCATCGGCGTGTCGACCGTCATCGTGGGGTGGCACCAGCCCGGTGACGTCGTCGGGGGCGTGCTGGTGGCGCTCGCCGTTCACCACGGGGTGCGGGCGGTGTCGCGTCGGAGGGCCACGACCGGCACCCCTTCATTGTCGGCCACGAGCTAGCTCATCCGTACGATCGGTGCCGGTGGTGCGCCGGATGGTTCTCGTCGCTGACCACCGCACTCGACGTTCGAGGGGGCGGCTGACGATGTCACAGTCCGCGAGGTGGCGCGCCCTGACTCGCCCCCTGCTCAGTATCCGCGCCCGCTCGACGGCGGCTGCCCTGCTCGTGGTGGCCGTGGCGCTGGCGGCAGGTGCGGCGCTGCTGCTCGTGCTGCTGCACCAGAACCTGATCTCGGCGATCGACGACGACGCCACGATCCGGGCGGCTGAGGTCGCCGCCCAGGTGCACACCGACAGTGCTTCTCATGTCGGGGAGTACCTGGCCGCGACCAACCGCGGGGGGCAGCTGGTTCAGGTGCTGGATGCCGGCGGCTCCGTCGTCGCCGGCTCGTCTGCTGCGGCGAAGAGCCGGCCGCTCACCGCCCTTCGCCCCGAGGCAGGCCAGGTCAGCCGCGAGCAGGTCGAGGGCCTGGGCACGACGGCCGCGAAGGACGACCCCTACCTCGTCGTCGCCCGTGGGGTGCGCACACCGGCGGGGAAGCAGCAGGTCGTCGTGGTGGCCGCGTCGCTGGGTAGGGAGGACGAGACGGTCGACACCGTGCAGAAGTACCTGCTCGCGGGGCTGCTGCCGCTGTTGCTGCTCGTCGCGGTGGCCACCTGGATCCTGGTCGGGTGGGCCCTGCGTCCGGTCGAGCGGATCCGCGCCCGCGTGCAGCGCATCAACGCCGCCCGGTTCAACGAACGGGTGCCGGTGCCCGACACCAGCGACGAGATCGCCCGGTTGGCGGTGACGATGAACGAGATGCTCGACCGGCTGCAGGCCGCCCAGGCCAGCCAACGCCGGTTCGTGGCCGACGCCAGCCACGAGCTGCGTTCACCGCTGGCCACCCTGACGCTCGGGCTCGACGTGGCCGGGCCCGAACCCACCGGCGACTCGTGGGGCGAGCTGCGGGCGATGATGCAGACCGAGGCAGCCCGGATGCGGCTGTTGGTGGCGGACCTGCTGCTGCTGGCCAAGGCCGACGACACGGGCCTCGGTCTCGAGCGCGAAGACGTCGACCTCGACGACATCGTCGACGCCGAGGTGCGGCGACTGCGGATGTCGACCGGGCTCCACGTGCAGGCCGACATCGTGCCGGTGCGGGTGCAGGGCGACACCGTCAAGCTCACCCAGGCCGTGCGCAACCTCTCCGAGAACGCCGCCCGGGCGGCATCAGGTCAGGTGCGCCTGCGCCTGCTCCGCGAAGAGGGGCCCGGCAATGAGGGTCAAGGCAGAGACCGCAGCCACAGCGATGACCATGACGTTGCCGTCATCCGCGTGGAGGACGACGGCCCCGGCATCGACATCGCCGACCGCACACGGGTCTTCGAGCGGTTCGTGCGACTCGACGAGAGCAGGGAGCGGGGTCACGGTGGGTCGGGTCTCGGGCTGGCGATCGTCGAGGAGGTCGTGCGCGGCCACGGCGGCTCGGTCGTGGCCGGTGAGTCCGATCTCGGCGGCGCTTGCTTCGAGGTGCGGCTGCCCACTCGGTGATCAGCAGCGCCGAACACGTGACCAGCACCGGTCAGCACCGACGACACCGGACTGCTGCGTCGGCGGGCGGCTGACCCTGCATGCCCGCCCACCCGGCCATGGTCGCTCTCGCGAAGCTGCCCCGACGGCAAGTCTGGCCACTGCCCTGGCCGGGCTCTGACGCCCGTCGTCGTCCGGAACGGGTAGAACGTCCGGTTCAGCGACCGGGTGGTGGATAACGGGATGGCATCGAACGGCGAACCCACTGGTTCGACGACCGCTGTCTCGTATGCTGCCGAGAGGACGCTCAGCGCCCTCGGCAGCTGCCGATTACTCGGGCTCGTGGAAGGTCATCGACCAATGAACCGTGTTCTGACCCGGAGGGCGACCGGTCTGGCCGCCCTGTCCATCGTCGCTGTCGTGGCCGTCGCCGCGTGCTCACCGCCCGAGAAGTCATCGAGCTCCTCCCCCTCGGGTGGTGGAAACTCTGCGGCGAGCGCGACGTCTGTCGCGTCGATGGGCGGCATGGACAAGCTCGTCGCTGCGGCGAAGAAGGAAGGCACGCTCAACGTCATCGCCCTGCCACCCGACTGGGCCAACTACGGCGCGATCATCTCCGCGTTCGAGGCCAAGTACGGCCTCAAGGTCGCCAGCGCGCAGCCCGACGCGAGCAGCGCGGATGAGATCGCGGCCGCCAAGCGTCTTCAGGGCCAGGGGTCGGCCCCCGACGTGTTCGACCTCGGCTCCGCCGTGGCCCTCGCCAACACCTCGATGTACGCGCCCTACATGGTCTCGACCTGGGACGACATTGGCGCGGACTTCAAGGATCCCAAGGGCCTGTGGGTCAACGACTACGGCGGCTACATGAGCGTCGGGTACAACTCGGCCAAGGTGCCCGCCGTGACATCGGTCGACGACCTGCTGAAGCCGGCCTACAAGGGCAAGGTCGCCCTCAACGGTGACCCGACCAAGGCCGGGGCCGCCTTCGCGGGCGTCCAGATGGTCTCCGTCTCCCAGGGTGGCACCGTCGCCGACGTGAGCAAGGGCGTCGACTTCTTCTCGAAGCTGAAGCAGGCCGGCAACTTCATCCCCGTCGACCCGACTCCGGCCACCATCGAGTCCGGCCAGACGCCCGTCGTCATCGACTGGGACTACCTCAATGCGTCCGAGAGCGCCAAGGTGTCGACGTGGAAGGTGTTCGTCCCCAACGACGCGGTCGTGGCCGGCTACTACTTCCAGGCCATCAGCAAGGACGCTCCGCACCCCGCGGCCGCTCGGCTGTGGCAGGAGTTCCTCTTCTCCGACGAAGGCCAGAACCTGTGGCTCAAGGGCGGCGCCCGACCGGTCCGCTTCGACGCGATGAAGAAGGCAGGCACGCTGAACGAGGCGGGCGCCAAGGCCCTGCCCACCGTCAACGGCACGCCGATCGTCCCGACCCAGAAGCAGTCGGCGCAGGCCACGACCTACCTGACGAAGAACTGGGCCAACGCCGTTGGCTGACGCCCAGCGTGGCGGGGCGCACCGACGGCTCCGGCCCTCGGGCGCCCTGCTCGGCGTCGTCCCGTTCTTCGCCTACGTCACGATCTTCCTGCTGATCCCGACGCTCGTCGTGCTCATCGGGGCGTTCGTCAGTGACGGGGCCATCACCCTGGGCAACATCAACGCGCTGTGGGAGCCGGCCGTCGTCACCGCGCTGTGGCAGTCGGTGTTCCTCTCGGCGGTGACGTCGCTCATCGGCGCGGTCGTCGGCGCCCTCCTCGCGTACGCGCTCTCGACGGCCCGGCCCGACGGGACCCTGAAGAAGCTGGTCACGTCGCTGTGCGGCGTCCTGGCTCAGTTCGGCGGTGTCGCCCTCGCGTTCGCCTTCCTCGCCACGTTCGGCGCTGGAGCAATTGTCCCGACGCTGTTGCACGAGATCGGCATCGGCAGCGGCAACAGCGGCCTGTGGATCTACGAGTGGAACCAGGGCCTCCTGCTCGTCTACCTGTACTTCCAGATCCCGCTCATGCTCATCGTCTTCCTGCCTGCCGTCGAGGGCCTCAAGCCGCAGTGGCGCGAGGCGACCGAGACGCTCGGCGGCAGCACCCTGCTCTACTGGCGCAAGGTCGCGGGGCCGATCCTGATGCCTTCGTTCATCGGCGCTCTGCTGCTCTTGTTCACCAACGCCTTCAGCGCGTACGCGACGGCCGCGGCCCTGGTCTCGCAGGGCTCGCCGCTGCTGCCCCTGCAGATCGGCGGCACGTTCACCTCCGAGGTCGTCCTCGGTCAGGCCAACGTCGGAAAGGCGATGGCGCTGGAGATGATGGTCGTCGTCGGCGTCGTCATGGTGATCTACGCGATCCTCGACCGGCGCGCCTCGAAGTGGCTCGTGCGATGACCGGCCAGCGCGCCCGCTTCCGCCGCCGGCAGACCATCCTGCGCCGCGTCGTGGTCACGGTCGTCCTCGTGTTCTTCTTCGTCCCGTTCTACGGCATGCTCGACTTCACGACGAAGAACCTCGCCACCGGGGGTCGCTCGCTGCAGACCTGGAAGACGCTGCTGGACTTCGGTGAGATCGGGTCGACCTACCCCGACCTGAAGTCCGGTTTCATCGCCTCGGTCCTGCTGGCCATCCTCACCCCGGCCATCATGCTGATGCTCCTCGTCCCCACCATGACGTGGGTCCGGCTGCGCCTGCCGGGGCTGTCTCGCACGCTCGAGTTCATCTGCCTGTTGCCGCTCACCGTGCCCGCCATCGTGCTCGTCGTGGGGCTCACGCCGATCTACGCGTGGGTCACCTACTTCTTCGGTGGTGCGACCGTCTGGCTGTGCTTCGCCTACGTCATCCTCGTGCTCCCGTACGCCTACCGGGCGCTGGATACCGGCCTGCGAGCGATCGACGTACGGACGCTGGCAGAGGCGGCGCGCTCGCTCGGCGCCGGCTGGGGCACCGTCATGTGGCGCATCATCCTGCCGAACCTGCGCACCGCCGTCCTGTCCGCCTCGTTCCTCGCCGTGGCCCTGACTCTCGGCGAGTTCACCATCGCCAACCTGTTCAGCCGGACCAACCTGCAGGTCGCCATGTTCCTCGTGGGCAAGTCCGACGCGCAGATCTCCGTCGCCGTCGCGTTCCTCGCCCTGGTCTTCGCCTTCGTTGTGCTCTTCGCGATGTCGTTCGTCGGCAGCGGCAAAGCCGGAACCTCGGTGTTCGCCCGCCTGCGCCGCACGAAGAAGGAGACCGCGTGAGCGAGCCCACCACGACCACGACCCCGGCCAAGACCGGGCAGGGTGTCGCCGTTCGGCTCACCGACCTGCGTCGCACCTACTCCGGCGTCAACGCCCTCGACGGGATGAGCCTCGACATGGCCCCCGGCGAGTTCGTCGCCCTCCTCGGGCCGTCGGGCTGCGGCAAGACGACGGCCCTGCGCTGCCTCGCCGGCCTGGAGGACCCTGACTCCGGCACGATCACCGTCGGCGGCAAGGACGTCACGGCGATACCGACGAGCAAGCGCGACATGGGGATGGTCTTCCAGGCCTACAGCCTCTTCCCGCACATGACGGCCCGAGAGAACGTCGAGTTCGGTCTCCAGCTGCGGCGGCAGAAGAGCGACCAGCGCCGCCGTCGGGCCGAGGAGATGCTCGAGCTCGTCGGGCTGACGCAGCACATCGACAAGTACGCCCACCAGATGTCGGGCGGTCAGCAGCAACGGGTCGCGCTCGCTCGCGCGCTCGCCATCGAGCCGCAGGTGCTCCTGCTGGACGAGCCGCTGTCGGCCCTCGACGCGAAGGTCCGCGTCCAGCTGCGCGACGAGATCAGGCGTATCCAGCTCGACGTCGGCACGACGACCCTCTTCGTCACCCACGACCAGGAGGAGGCCCTTGCCATCGCTGACCGGGTCGGTGTCATGCGGGCCGGCCAGCTGCAGCAGATTGCGGCTCCGGAGCAGCTGTACTCCTCCCCCGTCAACGACTTCGTCGCCGACTTCGTCGGGGTCACCAACCGTCTGGCCGGCACGGCATCCGGCGGGTCCGCCTCGGTGCTGGGGGGGTCGGTCGCGCTGCTGCCCGGCTCTGCCGGCCCCGGACCGGTCGTCGTTCTCGTCCGCCCCGAGCACGTGACGGTGGCCCGCGAGGAGTCCGGCAACGGCTCGGTCATCAGCGCCAGCTTCCTCGGCGCCCATGGGCGCGTCATCGCCGAGTCCGACACCGGGGAGCAGGTCACCGTGCAGGTCTCGAGCGCCGCTGTCGGTGAGTTTGCGCCGGGCGCCCGGGTCCGGCTCGTTGCGACCGGCGAACCTGCCCTCGCGGTCGCGGGCTGACCTGGCCGGCGAAGGCGCCCCACTCGCACCGGTTCGCGAACCGGCCCGCGATGTCGAGGTCGTACATCGCACCGAGGTGCTCGTAGTCGGGCCCGGTCCGACCGGACTGCGAACGGGCGTTGCCGGGGCTGCTTATCCCCCGTCGGCCGCGAGTCGGTAGCCCAGCCCTCTGACGGTCTCGATCGCATGCCGACCGAACGGCACGTCGATCTTCTGGCGCAGGTAGCGCACGTAGACCTCGACGATGTTGTCGTCACCCTCGAACGCGGGGTCCCACACCCCGTCGATGATGTCGGCCTTGCTCGTGACGTAGCCGCGGTGGTGCATGAGAAAGGCGAGCAAGCCGTACTCGCGGGCGGTCAGTGAGATCTCGACACCGGCTCGGCTGACCCGGCGCCGACCCGGGTCGAGCTGCAGGTCGCCCGCCGAGAGCACCATCGGACGCTCGGGGGCGCCTCGCCGGATGAGGGCGCGGATGCGTGCCACGAGCACAATGAAGCTGAACGGTTTGGTGAGGTAGTCGTCAGCGCCCAGGTCGAAGGCGTCGGTCTGGTCGTACTCACCGTCTTTGGCCGTCAGCATCAGCACCGGCGACCACACCTGGCGTTCGCGCAGCCGTTCGAGCACCTTGTAGCCGTTGAGCTGGGGCAACATGATGTCGAGCACGATGGCGTCGAAGGGGTTCTCGGTGGCCATCCACAGCCCCTCGACGCCGTCGTGCACCACCTCGACCACGAAGCCCTCGTCGGTGAGGCCTCGCCGCAGCGTCTCGGCCAGGTTCCGCTCGTCCTCCACCACCAGCACCCGCACCGTCATCGCCTCCGTCCACCGGCAGCCGCGCACCGACCTGTCGGCCGACCCTACCGAGGCGGGGCGGCGCCCGGTGCGGAGCGGTGCCGACGGAGCGGCCGGTCGGTGCTTCTGTCAATCCCTCCATCAGTGCTTCTATCAGTGCTTCGGTCGACGCCCCGGGCTGAGCGCGCGATCTGCTGGCGCTCGGCCCCGGTGAACCCGCCCCACACGCCGTACTCCACCCGGTTCTCCAACGCGTAGCGAAGGCACTCAGCAGAGACGGGGCACATCGCACACACCGCCTTGGCAGCAGCTGTCGTCGATCGTCGAACGGTTCCCGACGCCGGAAGATCTTCGGAGGAGAAGGTCTCGGGGGAGACGCCCACACAGGCGGCCCGATGCACCCACTCACTGGTTCGCAGAGATGTCGTGGTCATGGGGAAGCTCCTCTCTGACGCCCGGTTGGCGTCCACCAGACCAGGAAGGCCTGCCGGACGAGGGTGCGACGCGTCGACTGAGGTGGCGCTGAGAAGCCTTCATGTCACCTCCGGTCAAGGGATGCCTCGCAGCGCGCATGAGTGCCTACAATTCACGCTATGGCGCATGAGAACCTCTCCGATCTGCTGCGCAGCCTCCCGGGTGGGAGCGGAGCCTTCGGGCCCATGCCCGCCCTCCAGCTGCCGCACCAGCACGATCCGAAGTACCTGGCCGCCGAGAACCTGGTCGAGAAGGCGACCTCCCGACTTCACGACGGTGACGAGAGTCGGGCTCGGCGATCCGTCGCGCAGGCGGCTGGCCTCGGCTGGTTTGATCTCGAGGAGGTGCCGTACGGCGTGTTCGTGGCGCAGATGGTGCTCTTCGACGAGATCGTGGACTCGCTGGAGACCGCGGACCCCAGCGAGTGGGCGTGGCGCGACGCGTGCCTGGCCCTGCTCGCCAACGCCGACGACCTGGAGGCGGCGGTGCTGCGCGACCCGCTCTCGTCGATCCTGCAGGACTACGACCTGCCGAAACAACAGGTGCGAGAGCTGCGTCGAGCGATCGGGGACGCCGACGGCACATCGTTGTTCGGCCTCAATCCGCAGAGCAGTGTCGAGCAGGTGACTGCCGTGCTGTGGGCCATGGTGAGTCTGACCACTCGGCTGCACGAACGCCTGCACCACTGAGCGTGCGTCACGGATATTGCGTCACTGACCTTCGCCACTGACTTCCGCCGGTGAGTGGAGGCCCTCGCGCGATCAGCCGTCGAGCAGGCCTCTGATGTCATCGGCGGTGAGCGGCGCGCCCATCAGGCCGCCCTCGTCGACGACCCGGGAGAAGAGCTCGCGTTTGCGCTCCTGAAGCGCGACCACCTTCTCCTCGATGGTGCCCTCGGCGACGAGGCGGTAGACCATGACCGTCTTGTCCTGGCCGATGCGGTGGGTGCGGTCGATGGCCTGGGCCTCGACGGCAGGGTTCCACCAGGGGTCGAGCACGAAGACGTAGTCGGCCTCGGTGAGGGTCAGGCCCGAACCACCGGCCTTGAGGCTGATCAGGAACGCCGGGGCGTCACCGTCGGTGAACGCTGCGATGCGCTTGGGGCGGTCGCGGGTGCGGCCGTCGAGATAGACGTGGTCGATGCCTTCGGCGGTGAGGCGGTCTCGCACGATGTGCAGAAAGCGGGTGAACTGGCTGAAGACGAGGCAGCGATGGCCCTCGGCGGCGACCTCGACGAGCTGCTCGAGCAGGGCGTCGACCTTGCTCGAGCGCACGGTGGCAGGGGCGTCGGGCGCGACGAGGTGCACGTCGAGGCTGAGCTGACGCAGCTTGGTCAGGGCCGTGAGGATGGCGATGCGGTTGCGGTCGACGTCGCCGAGCAGGCCGAGGATGCGCTGTCGCTCGCGCTGCAGGTGGGTGTCATAGATGCGGCGGTGCGCCGGGTTGAGCGGCACACCGACCACCTGCTCGATCTTCGGCGGCAGATCGGGCGCGACGGCCTCCTTGGTGCGGCGCAGCATGAGCGGCCGGATGCGGCGGCGCAGGGTCGCGAGCAGCTCGGGCGACTGGCCCGACTCGATCGGCCTCCGGTAGAGCTCGGAGAACCGTTGTGGGTTGGGGAAGAGCCCCGGTGCGACGATCGAGAGCAGGGCCCAGAGGTCCATCAGGGAGTTCTCGAGGGGTGTTCCGGTGATCGCGAGCTTGACCGGGGCCCGTAGCCGACGGGCGACCTGGTAGGTGCGTGACTGGTGGTTCTTGACGAACTGCGCCTCGTCGAGCACCAAGGCGCCCCAGGGCAGCTCGTGGTAGCGGTCGGCCTCGATGCGGAACAGGGCGTACGACGTGACCACGACGTGCGCCCCCGCCACCGCCTCGGCGAGCGTGCTGCCCGACCGACGTTCGGTCGCGGTGATCGTCGCGACGCGAAGGCCGGGGGTGAACTTCTCGGCCTCCCGGGCCCACGTCGCGACGACGCTCGTCGGGGCGACCACGAGCACGGGCGCGGCCGGCGTCAGCGTTCCGTTCTCGCGGGCCCGCTCGGCCATGGTCAGGGTCTGCAGCGTCTTGCCGAGACCCATGTCGTCGGCGAGGATGCCGCCGAGCCGCTGGTCCCAGAGGAATGAGAGCCACTGGTACCCATCCCGCTGGTACTCACGCAGGTCGGCCGTCATCGCGGTCGGGGGCGGGGGATGCGGCATCTCCTCGAGGGCGAGCAGGCCCCCGACCGACTGCTGCCAGCGGGCACTCTGGTGGGTGACGACGCCCAGCTCGACCAGCTCTTCCCAGAGGCCGGCCTGGTAACGGTTGATCCGCAGGCCCACCGCCTCGGGGTCGTGCAGCGACCGAGCCTCCTCGACGATGCGGCGCAGGGCGTGCAGCTGCGGTGCGTCGAGCGCGAACCACGTGCCGTTGGGCAGGATCAGGCGCTCGTCACCGTTGGTCAGGGCGGTGAGCAGGGTGGGCAGCGGCACGTCGTGCTCACCCACGCTGACGACGATCCCGAGGTCGAACCAGTCGTCCTGCGGGCCGGCGTCGTGGGCGTCGAGGGGGCGACCGTCGCCCGATCCGAAGCCCTTCCTTTCGAGGCCACTTTCGGGGTCGTGCGTCGACACGGCCACGACAGGCGGCCCGTCGGCCTCCTCGTAGTCGAGCGGCGTGCCCACCGCTGTGACGTCGATGTCTTCCCTCCCGAGCAGCAGCGGCAGCACGTCGCGCACGAAAGCCACCGTCGCCCACCCCTGCAGCTGCGGGTCGATGACGACGCCCGGGCGCGACTTCCCCGGCAGCGGGGTGCGCAGGCCGGGGGCCCCGTCGAGCACGTCGAGGCTCGCCAGCAGCGCTTCTTCGGCGGCCGCGTCACGGATCACGACGGTGTCGTCGGGCCGGCTGGGAATCGTGCGGCCCGTTGTGCTTGAGCCGGTCGGGACGGGCGCGTGGGGCAACAGGGCAACGTCGGTCGTCTCGGCCCCCACGGCGTAGCGGAAGCTCCAGTGCAGGCGGGTGAGGTGGTCGGGCTCGAAGCTCACCCGCAGGCCCAGCCGGGGCGGAGCCACGGTCGGGAACTCCACGGTGCCGTCAGACGACTCCAGCACGGCCCGTTGGCGCAGGGCGGGGTAGTAATGCGTCAGGAACCGGCCGGCGTCGTCACGGGGGATCGTGAGCGTGCCGACGTCGACCAGGCTCGCCAAGGAGTCCGTGAGGGGGCGCTCGAGCGGGGCCAGCGTCAGGCCCCGCGGGGTCACAGCGATCGCTCCGTGAGCGGGAGTGCCGACCAGGGCGGGCGGGCCGTCCACCCCGGGTAGGCGCACGGCCGGGCGCACGAGGAGGTCACCCGACGGCATCCGGGTTGCGTCGATGACCACCGCCGCGGGTTCAGCAGAGACGCGGACAGGCTTGGCTCCCTTCTGACCGGTGACGACCTCGACACCGGCCTCGACCGCGTCGGCGAGCAGTCGCCAGAGGCGCGGGCCGACCGCGTCGGCGCTGACCCACTGACCGGTGCTGTAGTAGGAGTGCGCGTGGCCGCGCTCGGCCATCAGAATGGCGACGAGGGCATCTCGATGGTCGGGGTGCAGCCGCCGCCACTGGTAGGAGTACTGCAGGTCTGACCAGCTGATGCCGGTGCGGATCCAGCCCCCGTTGGCACCCGGCACCACCGGTCGCAGCTGCAGGCCGGCCCCGCGCCGATCGCCGCCTCGCCCGGAAGTCTGCGACACGTCGACGAGCAGTCCCAGCGGCGTCGTACCTGACTCGGGGCGAAGCGCGCCGTCGGGTTCACGCAGCACGGGAGCGAGCAGCGCCTCCCATGGCGCGCTCCGTGCCGGTGGCTTCGCGGCTCGGTCGGCGGGCACCTGGCGGAGTCGGGTCTGGGCCTCCAGGATGACCGCCACGACGTGTTTGCAGCCGTAGGCCATCGGGCAGCTGCAGTCGCTTTGGACGTCGAGCTCATCGGTGTCGTCGCCGCCATCGAACCGGTCGTCGTCCTGCTCCGCCCAGGGCGCGACCGACGTGGTGTAGCGCCGGGTTCCCTGAACCGTGGCCATCATCGACTCACCGTCGGGCCCGGTACGCAGGTTCTGCACGGCCCTGCGTCGCTGATAGGTGACTCCGCGCTTGACGGTCGTGGCGCCGAACAGGCCTTCCAGGGCGGGGCGGGTCACGTGCCGGACCCAGTCGGGTGGCCGGGTGGCAGTGTCCACGGCGCTCATCGTGCTCCTCACGTCTCCCGGGCCTTCCGTCAGGAATGATAGGTCGCCCTCCTGACAGCAACGCTGCCGCCGCTCCGGGCGGCCGGGTCACGCGCTCAGCCAGTTTCCCGCCCGCATGACCCGGGCCACCCTGGCGTCGTCGTCGAGCACGGCCAGGTCGGCGCGGGCCCCCACGGCGATCTCGCCCCGGTCGGCCAGGCCCGCCCAGCTCGCCGGTGTGCGCGTTCCGCAGCTCACAGCATCCGGCAGCGAGCGGCCCGCGGCGACCGCGCGCGCCACGATCTCGGCGACGTGTGAGGTTCCTCCCGCGATCGAGCCCGGGCCGGTCGCGTCGGGGCCCGGGTCGAGCCGCGCCACCCCGTCGGCGACGATGACCGCCAGGCCGCCGAGCACGTAGCTCCCGTCGCCCACCCCGGCGGCGGCCATGGCGTCAGAGACGAAGACGACGTGCTCGCGGCCGACGAGGTCGATCACGGTGCGGGCTGTGTCGTCGCTGAGGTGGGTGCCGTCGGCGATGAGCTCGAGGGTCACGGCGCCTTCCGCCGCCGCCCGGAGCAGGGCCGGAACGGCGCCGGGTTCGCGGTGGTGCCACGGGTCCATACCGTTGAAGAGGTGGGTGGCGAGGTCGGCGCCCGCCTCGATCGCCTGCGTCGCGACGGCGAAGGATGCCGTGGTGTGACCGATGGCGGCGTGCACGCCGGCCGCCGTCAGCCACCCGACCAGGTCGAGGCCGTGGTCGCGCTCGGGCGCCAGCGTGACCTGCCGGATGTGGCCCCGGCCGGCTTCGAGCAGCCGTTCGACCTCGCCGAGGTCGGGGTCGCGCAGCAGGGTGGGGTCGTGGGCGCCGCAGCGTGCCTGCGCCAGCCATGGCCCCTCGAGGTGGATGCCGTCGACCAACCCGTCGTCGGCGAGGTCGGCGAGCACCTGCACCCCCCGCCGCAGGTCGGCCGGCGACATGGTCACCAGGCTGGCGAGCAGGCTGGTCGTGCCGCGGGTGTGCTGGTGACGCGCCGCGGCGGCTGCGGCCTCCGGGTCGAGGTCGGTGAACGCCACCCCGCCCCCGCCGTGGGTGTGCACGTCGACGAAGCCAGGCACGAGGATGCCGTTGACGGCCACCGCGCCCGAGGCGAGGTCGGGGTCTGCGTCGGGTCGCCCCGCATCCGCCTCCGTGAGCGGCCGTATCTCGCTGATCCGGTCGTCGGTGATCTCGACGAGCACGTCGGGCTCGATGGTGTCGCCGAGCAAGGCGGGCGCGCGAAGGATGATGTGGGGTGCGGTCACCCCAGTGATTGTGCCGTGGCTGCCGGGGGTGCGCATCCAGGGGTCCCGGACGGCCTTGCGTGCTTGTGATCGATATACCTGTACAACAAGCACGCTTGCGCATAGGATGCCGCTGTGACGCCTTCAGCTGTGATCGGGATCGACGTGGGTGGCACCCGCATCAAGTCTGCCGTGATCACGCCCGCCGGCACGGTGCTCGACGAGCTCGTCCTGCCGACCCCCGAGCACATCGGCGACTCGATCGGCACGGTCGTCGCCGATCTCGTTGGCGGCCACTTGGCTCGGTTGGCCGACCGAGCGACCGAGCAGGACCCGCGGTTCGGGGGCATCGAGGCCGTCGGGGTCGTCGTTCCTGGCGTCGTCGACGACGTGCTCGGCATCGGTCGCTACTCCTCGAACCTCGGCTGGCGCGACCTTGACCTGCGCGGTCTCATCGGGCGCGAGGTCGACCTGCCCCTCGCCGTCGGTCACGATGTGCGCGCCGGCCTGCTGGCCGAGCACCGCTTCGGAGCTGCGGTCGGGGCCGACAACGTCGTCTTCGTTCCGCTGGGCACCGGCATCGCGAGCGCGGTGCTCTCTGGCGGCCGGCTGCTGGCCGACCCCCGCTCGGGCGAGATCGGGCACGTCAGGGCCTGCGCCGACGGGCCGGCCTGCGGATGCGGCGCGCACGGGTGCCTCGAGACCATCGCCAGCGCCCGGGCCATCGGCCGCCGGTTCACCGAACGCCTCGCCTCTGCCGGCGACCCGTCAACCCTGTCAGCGCTGCCGGCGTCGTCTGCGCCGGCGACGGCGGCTGACGTCGCCGAGCTTGTTGAGGCGGCGGCCGGGTCGGGTGTCGGGGGTGCTGCGGGTGCCGATTCGCGCACCCAGGCGGCTCTCGAGGTCTGGCACGAGGCGGTCGAGGCGCTCGCCACCGTGCTCGCGCCCATCGTCATGGCCCTCGGTACCGAGACGGTGCTCATCGGGGGAGGGCTCGTTCGCGCGGGCGAGACGCTGCTGGCCCCCCTGCGCCAGGCTGTTGCCCAGCGTTTGGGCGCCGGGCTGACCGTCGAGGTGCAGGCGGCTGCCCTCGGTGACCGGGCCGGCTCCCTCGGCGCCGGTGTGCTCGCCCTCGAGGTGCTCGGCGCATGATCCTCACGCTGACGCCCAACCCCGCGATCGACATCACCTACCGCATCGCCGCCGTCACCCTCGGTGAGAGCCACCGGGTCGAGCACGTCACCGAACGCGCCGGCGGCAAGGGCATCAACACCGCAGCGGTGCTCACCTCGATGGGGGTCGACGCTCTCGCGCTCGCCCCGGTCGGCGACGCGACCCAGCCCTTCTTCGCTGCCGACCTCGATGGTCGCGGCATCCGGCACCATCTCGTGCGGGCCCCGCGCCCCACCCGCCGGTCGGTCGCCCTCGTCGACGACGCGCACGAGGCCACCCTGTTCAACGAGGCCGGGGCGCCGATGCCGGATGCCGTGTGGCACGAGGTGATCGGGCAGGTCGAACGCCTCGGCGGGGCGGGCGGCGTACTCACCGTCTCGGGCAGCCTGCCCGCCCAGAGCCCCACCGACCTGGTGGCCCGAGTCACCCGCGCCGCGCATGAGGCGGGGGTGCGGGTGGTGCTCGACGTCAGCGGGCCGGCCCTGTCGAACTCCCTCGCGTTCGCGCCCGAGCTGGTCAAGCCCAACCGCAGCGAGGCCATCGCCACCCTGACCGCCCTGAACCGTGCCGACCCTGCTGCCTCTGCTGCCGAACCTCTCACGGAGACCAGCGCCACCGGGCTCGCCCGGCTGCTCGTCGAGGCCGGGGCCAGGGCGGCCGTGGTCTCCGACGGGGCTGCTGGTCTGGCGCTCGCCGCCGGGTCCGTGTCCCTGCGCGCCTGGCTCCCGAAGGCCCTGCAGGGCAACCCGACCGGCGCCGGTGACGCGCTCACCGCCGCGCTCGCCGCCAGCCTCGACGACCTGCCCCCAGACCGCCTGCCCGACGACCGTGAGGCCTGGGCCGAGGTGCTGCGCCGGGGGGTCGCCTGGTCGGCAGCAGCCGTGCTGCAACCGGTGGCCGGGCCGATCGACCCGGGCGACGTCGCCCGGCTGCTACCCACCGTCGAGATCGAGGAGACCCTGTCGTGAGCCGTTCACCGCTCGAGCCCGTGCTGGCCGAGGCTCGTCAGCGCGGCCATGCCGTCGCCGCCTTCAACGTCATCCAGCTCGAGCATGCCGAGGCCTACGCCGCGGCCGCCGAGCAGGTTGGCCTGCCGGTCGTCATGCAGATCTCGGAGAACTGCGTGCGCTATCACGTCTCCCTCGCCCCCCTCGCCGCGGCGACCCTCGCCATCGCCGACGCCTGCACTCAGCCCGTCGTGGTGCACCTCGATCACGCCGAGAGCACCGACCTCGTCGACGAGGCGGTTCGGCTCGGCCTGACCTCGGTCATGTACGACGGCTCGAAGCTGCCCGACGCCCAGAACCGGCTCGAGACCGCCGCGGTCGTCAAGCGGTGCCACGCCGCGGGTGTCAGCGTCGAGGCCGAGCTCGGCGAGGTCGGCGGCAAAGACGGCGTCCACGCGCCCGGGGCTCGCACCGAGCCGTCAGCGGCATCCCGCTTCGTCGAGCAGACCGGGGTCGACGCGCTCGCGGTCGCCGTCGGCAGCTCGCACGCCATGACCGAGCGCACGGCGGTGCTCGACACCGACCTCATCACCGCGCTGCGTGACGCGGTGCCGGTTCCCCTGGTGCTGCACGGCTCGTCAGGCGTGGCCGATGCCGGTCTCGTGGCCGCCGTGCGCGCCGGCATGGTCAAGGTCAACATCGCCACGCATCTCAACCAGGTCTTCACCGATGCCATGACCGCCCGGCTCGCGCAGGCGCACACCGTCGACACCCGAAAGTACCTCGGCGCGGCGCGCGACGCGGTCACCGCCGAGGCGGCCCGCCTGATGAACCTGCTCGCCCTGCGCTGAGCAGTGTCTGGGGTCGGCGCCAGTGCGTCACCTCGTGCAGATTATTCCGGTTCGCGCTGGTGTCTGGCCATGAACGTGGCCACGGGGGGTCCAGGCTCAGTCGGGCTCAGGGCTGCTGCGGGGCGACGCCCTCTCCTCCAGCGGGAGGTTGAAGGGGAGTGGGCGGGGCGGGCTGCTGTCCGTCCTGAG
>JAKDLG010000261.1 GCA_030452985.1 Humibacillus sp. | reverse complement strand
GCGTCGCGGCGAGCACGACGAAGAAGCCGAAGACCACCTTCTCGAGATTCATCGTTGTCTCCATCGACGGGTTGGCCGATGTTACCGCCGGGAACAGCACCGCTCTTGCATAGGGACCGCCATGACACGAGTGTCGGGCCTCACGTGCAGGTCAGAGTGGGAGTCAGTGCACGGTCGCAAGGAGCGCGCCCATGCCGACGAACAGTCCGCCGAAGGGCCGGTTGACCGTGCTGTGACCCCGCGGGGTGCGCGTGATCCGCCGTAGGCCTCGAGCGGCGGCGGCGAAGAACCCCCACATCACGACCACATCGATCGCGACGATGGTGGCTGCGAACACGAGGTACTGCGGCAGCAGCGGCCGTTCGGGGCGGATGAACTGAGGCATGAACGCGAGAAAGAAGACCACCGCCTTGGGGTTGGTGAGATTGACCAGGAACCCCCGTCGGATCAGTGAAAGGCGCGTGGCCGTCAGGGAGGCGGCGCCCTCGCTGTCGGCGGGCTGAGCGGGAGCAGACCACTGTCGGATGCCGAGAATCACGAGATAGGCGGCGCCGGCATAACGGATGACGTTGAACGCCACCGGCGAGCCGGCCACGATGACACCGACGCCCGCCGCCACGACGACGATGTCGAGCAGCAGCGCCAGCTCCTGCCCGAGGATTCCCCAGATCGAGCGGGTCCAGCCGATGCCCAGGGCATTGGCCATCGTGTTGATCGCGCCCGCCCCGGGCGTGAGGGAGATGAGGACCCCGGTCACCACCAGGGTCAGCCACAGCGACCACGACATTCCCGGAACGATATCGGCCCACCTGACCGACTCTCAGCACTGTCTCGCCCACGTCGGCGTCGGGCCACGAGGGCTCTCATCTACCAACCATCTTGAGTACAAGTGGGCGTTTGTGTAATGTGGCCGCTCAGACGCAAGGAGAACCGTGGCAACCATTGCGAGTGCCCACCTCGACGAGGCTCTGTCGGCCCTGGCCGACGGCAACCGTCGCTCGATCCTCGCCGTCATCCGTTCCGGGTCGCGCCCGGTGGGCGAGATCGCCCGCGAGACCGGCCAGTCCCAGCAGGCGACCACCTACCACCTGGGCGTTCTACGCTCGGCCGGCCTGGTCAGCGGCAGGCGTTCGGGCACCCGGCACCTGTTCGCCGTCGATACCGACGGGCTGGCCGCCGTTCGGGCGTATCTGGACGACTTCTGGCCGACAGGGCTCGTGGCGCTGAAGGCGGCGGTCGAGTCCGAGGCACGTGGCCACGATGTCTGAGCACTCGAGCTCGATCGAGATCGAGGCAGCGCCGCACGTCGTCTTCGACTACCTCATCACTCCCCAGGGAATGATCGCGTGGATGGGGCAACACGCCGTGCTCGAACCGCGACCGGGTGGGGTGTTCGAGGTCGATATCGCCGGCTCGCCCATCCGCGGCCAGTATCTGGAGGTGACGCCGCCGCATCGGGTCGTCGTCTCGTGGGGGGTGGCCGGCAGTGCCGACCTGCCCCCGGGGGCGTCCACGGTGGCGTTCACCCTCAGTCCGACAGCGCGCGGCACTCTAGTGGAGGTCGTGCACTCGGGCCTGCCCGACCCGCAGCTCGCGGGGCACGTGGATGGGTGGGCGCACTTCCTGGCCCGACTCGTCGTCACGGCGCAGGGTGGAGACGCCGGCGACGACGACTGGATGCCGCTCGCCCCGGCCCCGCCCTGAACTGACGACCCGGCGCGCCCGAGGTCAGCGGCATCCGACGCTCACAGTCTTTCACCAGATTTTCACGAAATCGTCTGTTCCCAATGGAGTTACGATGCACACCACTGCTCAGTCCCCAGCGCTGCAAACAGCTCTCGCCTACCACCGAGCCTGGACCAGCGGAGACCTTGACGGCGCCATGGCGCACGTCGCAGACGACATCGTCTGTCGGGCCCCGGGCCAAGAGCTCAACAACAAGAGCGAGTACCGCTCCTACCTGGGCGGGTTCAGCCGGCAGATGACGGGCCTGACCGACGTTGCCGCGTTCGGCGACGACGAGCACGTCGTGCTCTTCTACTTTCCCCACACGGCTGTGACCACCACGGCCCCCGCGGCGGAACACTTCACCATCCGTGACGGGCGCATCGTCGAGAGCCTGCTGGTGTTCGACCGAATCTCCTACGCTCCACCACCCTCCGAATAGGCGGCGGGCCAACGATGAGCACCGACGCCACCCTGACCGAGCGGGTCCGCACCGCTCTCGACGGGGAGCCCGCGGTCCGCGAGGTGGCGATGTTCGGCGGCCAGGCCTTCATGGTGAACGAGAAGCTCGTCGTGAGTGTGAGCCGTGATCTGCTGGTGCGCTCCGACCCCGACTGTGCAACAGAGCTGCTCGCCGTCGAGGGTGCCCGCCAGGCCGAGATGGCGGGCCGTTCCATGGGTCGGAGCTGGTTGCTCATCGCAGGTGATGCGGTCGAGACCGACGAAGCGCTGAGCTTCTGGCTCGATGTTGCGCTCGCGTACAACCGCACGCTGGTCCCCCACGGCCGTGTCCGACGGAGTCGAGCCCGCCCCACCACGTTTCGGAGTACCTGAAGGATTGGGCAACGGGTACGTCGCCCGTGGTGCTGGGTCTTTTGGTAGCGTCTTTCCCGACCTGGGTCGAGGGCGGACCCGCCCACGTGCATGAGTGCGTTTTCGGAAGCAGGCGAGCAATGGGTGGAACGCATCAACGCCCGCACGACGGCTCGCACGGGGCGCAGGCTCGTCGGCGCTGCGGAGCCCGACGGCTCAGCCGACGGGTGCGACCGTGTCAACACGGGAGAGCGACCGATGACGCGAGCGGTTGACCGTCCTCGGTTGATCAGATCGCTGGATGCGGTTCCTGGTGGGGGTGTGGGGTTGTTGGTGGCCCCGGCCGGGGCGGGTAAGTCGGTTCTGATGTCGGGATGGGCCGGGGGGCTCGATCCGTGTTGGCTCACACTCACGGAGGCGCACAACGATGCGGTCGCGTTGGCTAAACACCTCGTGGCGGTCATTCATCAGGTTCATCCGGGTGTGGACCCCTCGGTGGCCCGGCTCGTGGTCAGTGGTGGTTCACGACTGGGAACGGGCTTCGTCGACGGGCTCGCTCTCGAGCTGGCCGAGGTGCCCGGCCCGGTGCTGGTGGTGCTCGATGACCTGCACCAGGTCACGAACAGCGCGATCCTGGCCGACCTGGGCCGGCTGCTGCTGGCGCTGCCCGACAACGTCCGCGCCCTCGTCTCCTCCCGGTGGGACCTGCCCCTCGGCCTGGGGCGGATGCGTCTGCAGGGTGACCTGGTGGAGCTGCGCTCGGCCGATCTGCGCTTCGAACCGGACGAGGCCGCCCAGCTGCTCGAGGTCGCCTCCGGCCGGGCCATCACCACGTCGCAGGCCACGGCCCTGGTCGATCGCACCGAGGGCTGGGCGGCAGGGCTGCAGCTGGCCGCGCTCTCGTTGGCCAACGCCCCCGACGTGGGCGGGTTCATCCAGCGTTTCGCCGGTGATGACCGACTGGTCGCGGACTATCTGAGCAGCGAGGTGCTGCGAGACCTCGACGAGCACACCCGCTGGTTCCTGCTACGCACGTCGGTGCTGAAATCGCTCTCACCGCAGCTGTGCGCGGCGGTCACCCAGGACCCCAACGCCGGGTCCCTGCTCGCTTCGCTGGCCGACCGCGGCTACTTCCTGACCCGAAGCGAACCCGCTGGGCATTACCGGTACCACCAGCTCTTCGCCGACCTGCTTCGCTTCCAGCTGGCCGTGCAGGACCCGGCCGCTGAGGCGCAGTGCCGGCGCCGGGCCGCGTCGTGGCTGCTCGCCCACCAGGAGTACGCCACTGGTGTTGAACAGTTGCTGGCCATCGGGGACCACGCTGAGGCCTTCGAGGTGCTCTCCGCCCAAGGGCACCGCATGTTCGAACAGGGCGGGACCGCGACCCTGGTGCGCTTCCTCACCCTCGTTCACGAGGCCGACGCCTTACCGGGGCCGGGGGTGTCCATCCATCTGCTGGCCGCCCAGGTCGGCGCTGATGAGTTCGATGCCGCTGCCGAGAACTACCGCACCCTGAGCCGGCGCAGCGACCTGAGCCCCGGTGAGCGGATCGCGATCGACACCTTGGCCTCGGTGCTGGGTCTCGCGAACCTCTCGGTGGAGCAGATGCGCCGGTTGACCGGCGGTGTGCTTCGCTCGCTGCCCGAGGTGGATCCGGCATCGGTGCCCGACTTCGCCGGTGTGGGTGGTGCCGACTCCTGCGAGGCCATGGCGGCGATCCTGTCGTCGCTGGGCGCGTTCTTCGCGGGCGATCTGGCCGGCAGCGCCAGCGGCCTGGAACGGGCCTTGGAGCTTCCCGGCGTCAAGTACCCGCTCTGGCGGATGACCGCGTTGGGAATGCTGGCCCTGACCCGCGCCTGGGAAGGTCGCCTCACCGACGCCCGGTCGCTCGCCCTCGCAGCCCTCAAGATCGCACGAGACTTCGCGGCGGTCGACCACATCGAGACCACGTACGCTCACCTGGCCCTGGCCACGCTCAACCTCGATCGGCTCGACCTGGGCGCCGCCGAGATCCACCTCGAATCGGTCGCATCCTGCGTCGAGAGATACCGCCGGCCCGCCATCGAGCACCTTCTTCACCTCCTCAAGGTTCGCTACCTCGCGCTGACCGGCGGGGTTCACCCGGCCCTGGAACACCTTCGGGACGGGCCCACTCGCGAAGTACGCCGGCCGCTGATCGAGGAGGGCCTGACCACCCTCGAGGCGCAGCTGCTGGCCCGGACCGGGTCAGTGCGACAAGCCCGGACCCTGCTCGACTCGGCCCGTGCACCCCTACCGGCCGCGCGGGTCGACGTTCTCGCTGCCTGCGGTGACCTGGCCCAGGCCCGAGAGGTCCTCGACCAGTGGAAACCACCGGCCACCGACCTGCGGGCCTGCCTCGAACGTGACCTGCGCCAGGCCGTCGTGACCCAGCAAGAAGGACGCCGAGGGCTCGCCGGGACCCAGGCCGCAGAAGCCGCCGTCCGGGCCGACACCGAAGGCCTGCTCGCCCCGTTCGTCGAAGCCCCCCTGGCCCTGAGCCTGCTCCGCACCGCTGCCCCAGCCCGACGGCTGCACCGTGCCCGCGCCCTGC
>JAKDLG010000260.1 GCA_030452985.1 Humibacillus sp. | reverse complement strand
CACCGGATGGGAGGATGCGCCCATGGCCAAGGACTTCCGCTTCAGCCGCTCCGCGTCGATCGCCGCCCCGCCTGAGCGCATCCACGCCCTCATCAACGACTTCCACGAGTGGCCGAAGTGGTCGCCCTGGGAGAGTCTCGACCCCCAGATGGCTCGGGACTACAGCGGCGCCGGCTCCGGGGTGGGCGCCGTGTACGCCTGGAAGGGTGATCGTCACGCCGGTGAGGGTCGCATGGAGCTGCTCGAGTCGAGCAACGACCACCTCGCCGTCGACCTCGACTTCTCGGCGCCGATGCGCGCCCGCAACCGCATCGACTTCACCCTGAAGCCGGCCGGAACCGGCACCGAGGTGGAATGGGTGATGACCGGCCCGCAGAACTTCGTGATGGGCCTGATGAGCAAGTTCTGGTCGATGGACAAGATGCTCGGCCCCGACTTCGAGCGCGGTCTCGCCCAGCTCAAGGCAGCTGCCGAGAGTCCCGCACCGAAGCGATGACGACCCGAATCAGGCGCGCGCGCCAGAGCGACGTGGCCGACATCGTCAGGCTCCTCGCCGACGACGCCCTGGGGGTGGCCCGCGAGGACCCCACCGATCGGGCGCCCTACCAAGCAGCCTTCGCTCGGGTCGACGCCGACCCGAACCAGCACCTCATCGTGGCCGAGCGCATGGCCGAGCCCGCCGGCGAGATCGTCGGCACCCTCCAGCTCTCGCTGCAACCGGGCCTGTCGCGCCGTGGCGCCACGCGTTGCACGATCGAGGGGGTGCGCATCGCGGCCGACGCGCGCGGTACCGGCCTCGGCACGCAGCTGCTCGAATGGGCCGTCGAGGAGGCGAGTCGCCTCGGAGCCTCCCTCGTGCAGCTGACCTCCGACGCGAGCCGAGCCGACGCCCGCAGGTTCTACGAGCACCTCGGCTTCACGGCATCCCACGTGGGTTTCAAGCGCACGCTCGACTGACCACCTCCGCATCACACCGGGCAACCGTCAACCACCGGTTGCTGCAGTCAGGGGTGGTTGTCGATTACTCGGCGTGTTGCGGGTGAGGCGGGTGAGACGGGATGCCGGTGGGCGCGCCCCCCTGCACCCCGCGGTCCGTCGCGGCCAGGCTCAGAAGATGCGCACTCGCTGGTCCTCGCTGAGCCACATCCCGTCGTCGGGACCCACGACGAACGCCTCGTGAAACTCCGAGAGGTTGCGCACCGCGTTGCCGCGGATGTCCTGCGGCGAGTGCGGGTCGATGGCGAGCAGCCGAATGGCCTCGGCCTCACGGGCCTTCCCCTGCCACACCTGGGCCCAACCCAGGAAGAACCGCTGCGGCCCGGTGAACCCGTCGAGCTCGGCCATGCCCGACGCCTCGGTGGCGATGCGGTAGGCGGAGTAGCCGATCTGCAACCCGCCGAGGTCGCCGATGTTCTCGCCCACGGTGAGCCCGCCGTTGACCTTGTGCGACTCGTCGAGGCCGGCCGGGGTGTAGCCGTCGAACTGGGCCACCAGGGCCTTGGCCAGCGCGTCGAAGCGGGTGCGGTCGTCGTCGGTCCACCAGTCACGCAACGCGCCGGTGCCGTCGTAGCGCGAGCCCTGGTCGTCGAACCCGTGGCCGAGCTCGTGACCGATCACCGCACCGATGCCGCCGTAGTTGACGGCGTCGTCGGCGTCGGGGTCGAAGAACGGCGGCTGCAGGATGGCGGCGGGGAAGACGATCTCGTTCATCGACGGCATGTAGTAGGCGTTGACCGTCTGCGGCAGCATGAACCACTCGGTGCGGTCTATCGGCTGCCCGACCTTGGCGAGATTGCGGTCGACCTCGAACGCCGTGGCGCGACTCGTGTTCCCGACCAGGTCGTCCGCCACGATCTCGATCGAGGAGTAGTCGCGCCACCGGTCGGGGTAGCCGATCTTCGGTGTGAACGTGTCGAGCTTCGCGACGGCCTCGGCCCGCGTCGCCTCGCTCATCCACTCGAGCGAGCGGAACGAGCGGCGGAACGCCTCGACGAGGTTGGCCACGAGCTCGTTCATCCGCTCCTTGGCCGACGCCGGGAACCACCGCTCGGCGTAGAGCTGGCCGACGGCCTCACCGACACCACCCTCGACCGCGGCCACGCCCCGCTTCCAGCGCTCCTTGTTCTCGGGCTGACCCGACAGCGTGCGGCCGTAGAAGTCGAAGTCGGCCTCGACGAGCGACTCGGGCAGCAGCGAGGCGAACTCGTTCACGACTTCCCAGGTCAGCCACGCCTGCCAGTCGTCGAGGTCGACCGCCGCAAGCGCGGCGCCCAACGCCGTGATGAAGCTCGGCTGCCGCACCACGACCTTGTCGAACGCACCCGAGGGTGCACCCAGAGCCGATACCCAGCTCTCCCAAGGAAACTCGGGCGCGAGCGCTTGCGCCTCGGCGAGGGTGAAGGCGTTGTAGGTCTTGATCGCGTCACGGTTGGCCACCTTGTCCCAGTGCGAGGCCGCGAGCCGCGTCTCGAGGGCCATGACGCGAGTCGCCTTGTCGGCCGGTTCGGGGATGCCGGCCAGCGACAGCATGCGTTCGACGTGAGCCACGTAGGCCGTGCGGATGTCGGCGTACTTCTCGTCGCGGTAGTACGACTCGTCGGGCAGGCCCAGCCCCGCCTGCTCGAGATAGACGACGTAGCTGTCGGGGGCGCGTTCGTCGGGCGACACGAACTGGGCGAGAGCGCCCGTGACGCCGAGCCGTTGGAGTCGGCCCATCGCCGCCACGAGCGCCTCTGTCGAGTCGACCGTGGCCACCTCCGACAGCAGGGGCGCCAGCGGCGCCAGCCCGAGCTCTTCGACGCGCTCGGTGTTCATGAAGCTCGCGTAGAGGTCGCCGACCTGCTGCTGCGGCGAACCGGCTCGGCCCGGGTCGCCCGCGGCGGCCTCCTCGATGAGGTCGCGCACCCGCGCCGTCGACTGCTCGCGCAACACGTCGAACGTGCCGTAGCGGGAACGGTCACCGGGGATCTCGGTGCTGTCGAGCCAGGTCCCGTTGACGAACCGGAACAGGTCGTCCTGCGGCCGGGTGGCGCGGTCGATGTTGGCGAGGTTGATGCCGGACTTCGGTGCCACTGCGTCTCCTGCGTTCTCTCGGGGCGGGCGTGCTCGCCCGAGCCTAACCACCGCCACCCACCCTCGAACCACCCCCAGACGCCTGGATGCCGCTGGGCTCGCCCAGCGGCATCCACCTCGCCAGTGTTTGTGGCGGTTCCTGGCGTTGTTCGCCGGCTCAGCGTCGGCGACGGGAGACAACCACGCCGACCAGCCCGACGAGCACCAGCAGGGCTCCGACGGCTCCGACGGCCGCCGGGAGGTGCTGCCGGAGGTCGAGCTCGCTGCCACCGAGGTTGTCGATGATGACGTAGGCGGCCACGAAGATGCTGATCAGCCCGAACAGCACCGTGGCCGGGCGGGGTCCCTTCGCGACCGTGACGAGCGGGCGCTGGGGCGCCGACGTCTCCCCGGGTGCTGGCAGGGGCGGCTCGGGCACGACACGGTCGTCGGGCACCGGGGCCCCGGGTTCGACCAGGTAGGGAGCCGACGCCTGGGGCAGGTGGGGCAGCTGCGACGTCGCTCCCAGGTCGACCGCCCGGGTGGGGTCGTTGAGGGCTAAGGGGTCTGACGGGGTGTACGGCTGGGTTGTCATCTCATGGTCCTTATGGGTCGAGCGGTTGCTGGACTGGCCCTCGTCGTCGGGTTCGGACGGGGGGAAGGTGCTCATGGCGTCGCTCCGGTGATGATCCTGATCTGGCCGAGCCCGACCTCGGCGTCGACGGTCAGCTCGACCGGCCCGCTACCGAAGGGGAAGGTGTGCGACCAGTTCGTGCCGTCGACCCGGTCGGTCGCAGCGTTGTCGTTGTTGGCCTTGGCCGCCTCCGAGGTGAACGTCGCGACCTCACCGACCCGGCCCGTCGCGTTGACCACGACGCTGGTGCCGGCGGGAACCACGATGTCGAGCTGACCGACACCGAGGGCGGCGGTGACGACATCGGGCCCCGGTGTGGCGGCGTACTGGGCCTTGGTCAGGTCGACCGTGAGCTGCCCGACGCCAAGCTGGTAGGCGTTCGTCGCCGACAGTGTCGTCACCTGCACGGCTTTGTCGCCGGCCTCCCAGGGCTGGCTGAGGCCTGCCGGCACCACCGAGGTGAAGGCCAGGAAGGCGATCGCGAAGCCGGCGATCGGGTTGAGCACGCCCGAGCGACGGCCGGCAATACCGGCGATCACCAGGGCCAGACCGACCACTGCGAGCCCGGCGGCCACGCCGATGGCGAGATGGTTGCCTGCCCAGGAGCCGTTCTGCGCCAACGAGCCGAGCAGCGCGCCGACCCCGATGGCGGCACCGAGCACGACGAGCATGGCGGCGAACCCGATCGTGCGCACCTGGGGGCGGCTGGGGGTGGGCGCGGGCCGTTTCTTCACCGGGTTGGTCACGGCCGCCCCGGCGGCGGCGGCGGCATTGCCGGTCGAGAGGCCCGGCGAGGGCGCTGCCGTGGATGTCGTCGACGAAGCCGTCGTGCCGGTCGAACCGGACCCGCCGGCCGCGCCATCGACGCCGGATTCCGCAGCATCAGACCCGTTGCGACAACCCCATGGAGAGGAGGCGACCAGCCCGCGGCCGGCATCGGTTCGGGTCAGGAACCACCAGGCCAGCACGGCCACGACCGCGATCCCGCCGACGCGCACTCCGCGAAAGCCGCCGTCACCGAACCAGGGCCCACCGCCGAGCACCGACATGATGGTGATGACGAGCAGGAAGATCGAGCCCCCGTCGCCGTAGCTGATGGCCCGTTCGAGTGAGATCTCGCCGTCGTCGTTCGGCATGAGCAGCCAGAGCACCAGGTAGAGCGCCACCCCCATCCCGAAGAAGATCGCGAAGAGGATGAAGGCCCCACGCACGACGAGCGGGTCGACACCGAGCCACCGGGCGACTCCGGTGCACACGCCGGCGAACCACTTGTCGTCGGAGCTGCGCATGATGCCGGGGCGACGGAGTCCGTCGTACAGGCCGTCGAGGCCGTGACCCTGGGAGTTCGTCTTCTTCGTCATGTCACCAGAGTGCCGAGCCGGCGGGCGCCCCACCATGAGGGTCGACCCTGAGCCGACCCTGAACCGACCCTCAAA
>JAKDLG010000259.1 GCA_030452985.1 Humibacillus sp. | reverse complement strand
GGCGACGCACGGCGCTGGGCGGGGGGCCGGGCGCCGAGCGGGCCGACCGTGACCTCGACGCGGTGCTCGCGCTCTTCGAGGCGGCGGGCGCCTTCGTCGACCGGCTGCCGCAGGCCGGTCCCGACCAGTTCGTCGACCACATCACCGGCCAGGACGTTCCCGGCGACACGCTCGCCCCGCGTGCTCAGGCCGGGGCGGCCGTCGAGTTGCTCACGCCCCAGAGCGCGGCGGGGCGGCAGTGGCGCATCGTGGTGGTCGCCGGGGTGCAGGAGGGCGTCTGGCCCGACCTGCGGCTGCGCGGGTCGGTGCTCGGCTCCGAAGAGCTCGTCGACGTGGTGTCGGGACGCCCGCGCGGGTTCCGGGGTGCCCAGGCCGCAGTGCGCTACGACGAGACGCGGCTGTTCCACGTCGCGGTCTCCCGCGCCACCGAGCGGCTGGTGGTGACCGCGGTCGGCAACGAGGACGAACAGCCGTCGCCCTACCTCGACCTGGTCGACCCCCGAGGCTCAGACGACGGTGCGGCGGGCGGCAGTGCCGCCTTCGACGACGAGGTGCGAGCCCACACCGAGGTCGGTCGGGCGATGACGCTCACTGGGCTCGTGGGTGAGCTGCGGCGCGAGGCCGTCAGCCCCGACCCCGGAGTGTCGGATCCGGCGATCAGCCTGCTCGTGGAAGCAGCCCGGGCGGGGGTGGCCGGGGCCGACCCGGGCGCCTGGTGGGCCCTGCGGGGCCTGACGAGCGACCATCCGGTGCGTGCGCCCGAAGAGCTGGTGCGGGTCTCCCCGTCGAAGGTCGAGTACTTCCGACAGTGCGGGCTCCGGTGGTTCCTCTCGGCCGTCGGAGGGGAGGGGCCGTCCCAAGGAGCCGCGACCATCGGCACCCTGGTGCACGACATCGTGGCCGAGCACCCCGACGCCGATGTCACCGCCCTGAGCGCGCAGGTCGACTCGCAGTGGGGCCGGTTGGGCCTGCGACCGGGCTGGCTCACCGACCGCAAACGGCAGGAGGCGCACGACATGGTCGCCCGGTACGTGGCCTACCGCGTCATCGCCGAGGGGCAGGGCTGGGCGCCGGTCGGCATCGAGACCGACTTTCGGGTGACGGTCGGCCGGGCCGAGGTCAGTGGCAGGGTCGACCGTATCGAGCGCGACGACCGCTCGCGGCTGCGCATCATCGACCTCAAGACCGGCACGGGAAAACCCTCCCGGGCCGACCTCGAGCAGCACGGCCAGCTCGGCGCCTACCAGGTCGCGGTCGAGGCCGGGGGTTTCGAGTCGCTGGGCAACCAGAGTGCCGGAGCCGCCCTCGTGCAGATCGGCAAGGCGGGTCTGGCCGGCCTCACGCCGAGCGTGCAGCAGCAGGCCCCACTCGGGCAGACGCCCGACCCGGGCTGGGCCCGCGCCCTGGTCGAGGCGACCGCCGACGGGATGGGGGCCGCCGACTTCACTGCCACGGCAGGCAGCTGGTGCAAGACCTGCGCGCTCAAGGCGTCGTGCCCGGTGCAGCCCGAGGGGGAGTCGCTGTGACGCGGCACTCGGCGGCCGACATCGCCTCGGCCCTGGGCCAGCCGAACCCGACGACGGAACAGTGCGCGGTGATCGAGGCAGGCCCGAGACCGCTGCTCGTCGTGGCCGGTGCAGGGTCGGGCAAGACCGAGACGATGGCCGCCCGAGTGGTGTGGCTCGTCGCGAACGGCCTGGTCGAACCCGACCAGGTGCTGGGGCTGACCTTCACCCGCAAGGCGGCCGCTGAGCTGAGCCAGCGCATCAGCACCCGTCTGCGGGCGCTCGTGCGGGCGGGCCTCTGGTCTCCGCCGACCGACGACGGCACGGGGGCCGAGGTGCTCGGCGGCACTCCGACCGTCTCGACGTACCACTCCTACGCCGGACGCCTCGTGCGTGAGCATGCGCTTCGGGTGGGCATCGAGCCCGAGTTCCGAGTGCTCACCGAGGCCGGCGCCTGGCAGCTCGCCGCCGAGGCGGTGAGCCGCTACGACGGCCCGATGTCAGAGGTCTCCAAGGCCGAGTCGACGATCATCGACGCTGTCATGTCGCTCGCCGGTGAGATGGCCGAGCACGTGCGCACCCCGACAGAGGTCACGGCCCACCTCGACGAGGTGATCGCGCGCATCGATGCCCTTCCCGACGGAGATGGGCCGGGTTCACTGACCGGGGTGCGGGCTGCCCTCGCTGTGCTGCGTGAACGGCGGGCCGTGCTGCCCGTCGTCGAAGCGTTCCAGAACCTGAAGCGAACGAGGGAGTCCCTCGACTTCGCCGACCAGATGGCCGTCGCGGCCCGGCTGGCCTCGACGGTGCCCCTCGTAGGGCAGATCGAACGGCAACGGTTCCGCGCGGTGCTGCTCGATGAGTTCCAGGACACCTCCGAAGCCCAGCTCGCCGTGCTGCGCTCGCTCTTTCACGGGGGCGAGGACCCCGTCGCCCTGACGGCGGTGGGTGACCCGAACCAGTCGATCTACGGCTGGCGGGGCGCGAGTGCCACCACCTTGACGAGGTTCCCCACCGAGTTCGCCGACGCCGACGGGCCGGCCGGCGTGCTTCCGCTGTCGACGAGCTGGCGCAACGACCGCCTCGTGCTCGAGGCCGCGAACATCACGGCGGCCCCCCTCGCGGCGGCCCACGCCCCGCCACTGACGCCCCAGCCCGGCGCGGGCGAGGGGACCGTGTGCGTGGCCCGGCTCGAAGGCATCGAGGCCGAAGCGACCCACCTGGCGGAGTGGATCGCGCAGCGCTGGCGTTCCCCGAGCGGGCGCCGCACCGGCCTGACCGCCGCCGTGCTCTGCCGACGACGCTCCCACTTTCCCTTCGTCATCGACGCCTTGCGCGCTGCGAACCTGCCCGTGGAGGTCGTCGGCCTGGGCGGGCTGCTGATGACCCCCGAGATCGGTGACCTCGTGGCCACCCTCTGGGTCGTTCAGGACCCTTCACGAGGGGATCAGCTGATGCGGCTTCTCACCGGCCCGGTCACCCGTCTGGGGGCGGCCGACCTCGACGGGCTGTGGGCCTGGGCCAAGGAGCTGCACTCGAGACCGTGGCGGGTCGGCCACCCGCCGGCCACCCAGGGGGTCATCCCCCTCGATGTCGACAGTCTGCTCGCCCTCCGGAACGACAGCGAGGGCGACAGCAATGGCGACGATCCGGCATCCGGGGCAGGTGACGAGTCCGGGCGCGGGCCGGCCACCGCCGACCTCAGCCCCGACAGTGCCGACGTCGCAACCCTCGTCGAGGCGCTCGACGAGCTGCCGCGCCCCGGTTGGGTCAGCCGCGGCGGCGCCCGGGTGGGTGACGCGGCGCTCGACCGTCTCACCGCTCTGGGTCAGGTGGTGCGTTCGCTGCGGCGGTTCACCGCCCTTCCGCTCGTCGACCTCGTCGCCGAGGCAGAGCGGGCCCTGGGGCTCGACGTCGAGGTGCTGTCGCGGCCCGAGCACACCGCCTCGACGGCACGCGTGCACCTCGACGCCTTCGGTGACGTCGCCTCCCGTTACGCGATGACGGCCGACCGACCCACGCTCTCGGGCTTCCTCGCGTGGCTCGACGCGGCCCGCGATCAGGAGCGTGGCCTCGACGCCGGCCACGTCGAGGCCGCCAGCGAAGCCGTGCAGGTGCTCACCGTGCACGCAGCCAAGGGACTCGAGTGGGACCTCGTCGCCGTGCCCGCCCTGGTGGAGTCGGTGTTTCCCGACCACGCAGCCCGCACCGTCGCGCCCTCCACCGCAGAGGAGGGGGACTGGGTCGGCACCGGGAGCCCGAAAGACCTGGGCTGGCTGACGGGCATCGACTCCGTGCCCTACGACCTTCGCGGCGACCGTGACGGGTTGCCCCACCTCGACTGGCGCGGTGCCCCCGACCGCAAGTCGCTCGGACGCGATCTCGAGTCGTTCGCGATCGACGGGGGAGCGCACGCCGTGGCTGAGGAACGCCGGCTCGCCTACGTGGCCTTCACCCGCGCCCGGTCGCAGATGCTGCTCTCGACCCACTTCTGGGGAGCGACGCGTAAGGGCCTCTGCGCACCGTCACGGTTTCTGCGTGAGCTCGTCGACGCGATCGGCCCACGCCTGCAGGTCACCGCCTGGGCGCCGGCCCCATTTGCGGTCGACGACGGCAAGGGGCGACTCGTCGCCCCGCCGAACCCGCATCTTGCTCAGGCAGTCGCTGGTCAGTTTCCCTACGACCCGATGGCGACCCGGCGCTCTGCCTTGCTCGAGGTGGTCGACCGGATGGTCGCAGTGCGGTCGGCTCATGAGCACGATCGCGAGCTTCACGACCTGACGCGCGACCGCCGCCGTGACGACCTGCAGCTGCTGCTCGCCGAGTGGGCGGCGGGGGCGCGCCGGCGGCAGGCGGGTGAGGCCGTGGTCGACCTGCCTCGCCACCTTTCGGCCTCCTCCGTCGTTGCCCTGGCTCGCGACGCGCAGGCCTTCGCGATGTCACTTCGACGCCCGATGCCGGGGCCTCCGGCGCTTGCGGCCCGACAGGGCACGGCCTTCCATACCTGGGTCGAGCAGCATTACGCCCAAGCGGCTTTCGTCGACCTGTTCGACCTGCCGGGCAGCGCCGACGACGACGCGGAGGCAGCAGACCTCGCACTACCGCGACTGAAGGAGCTGTTCTTAACCAGTGAATGGGCAGACCGCATTCCCGACGAGATCGAGATGTCGATCGAGACCCTGATCGACGGCATCGCGGTGCGTGGCCGCATCGACGCCGTCTTCGCCCGCGACGACGGCGGTTACACCGTCGTCGACTGGAAGACCGGCCGGCGGCCGACCGGGGAGGAGGCCCGCGTGCGCGCCCTGCAGCTCGGGGCCTATGCCGTTGCCTTCACCAGGCTGCGCGGCCTCGAGCCCGATCAGGTCGACGCCGCCTTCTACTACGCGACCGACGGCACGACCGTGCGTCCCGGCATCCCGGATGCCGCCCAGCTCGCCGACCTGCTGCGCACAGTTCCCGACTGACCGGCTCGCGCTGGTGTCACGCTGGTCGAAGGTGCGCCGCATCGCTCGGGCGGCCTCGGTGCGGGCCTGCTGCGTCAGTGATGCGTGGGGTGGGTCAGTGTCGTAGGGCGCGGGTCTGGTGGGGTGCGGCTGGCCTGCTCCGACAGTGTTGCGTGGGGCGGGTAAGTCTCG
>JAKDLG010000010.1 GCA_030452985.1 Humibacillus sp. | reverse complement strand
CCGCTCTGCGGTCAGCTTGGGCAGCACGTTCCTGGCGTAGAACGCCGCCGGCACTCAGCCTGCAATCGCGCGATCCTGACGCCGGGAGCCCCCGCTGCGGCGTCAGTCTGCGAATCAGTCTGCGATTGCTGCTGTCCTGACTGCAGCTGGTGCCGACTGATCCGCCGCTTGATCGACTCGCCCGGTCACGGCCAGCAGTCCGACGCCCGCGCCGAGCACGACCAGCCCGATCGCCGGGGTGACCTCGCCGAGCAGGAAGAAGACCGGCCGGTTGCCCAGCACGTCGACGCCGGCAACCGAGACGATCAGCACCCCGAAGAAGATCACCAGCGCGGCCACGCCGGCCAGCAGGTCGACCCAGCCCCGACGGCCTTCGCCGTGCCGACGCCGGGTCGCCACAACGCCCCGCTCAGGTCGAGTGGTCCCGGCTCGGTCGAAGCGCACGAACACCCCGACCAGCCCAGCCGTCACGACCGCCAGCATCGCGACGAGCAGCGGCCGGCTGAGCCACCAGCCGATGGAACCCACCTCCGGCTGCTCGATGTTCAGCCCCCGAAGCACCATCAGCGCGAACAGCAACGCGGTGAGGTGCCACAGGAAGGCTGTCATCGCGAAGGGGGCGCCGGCGAGCACCGTCTTCCACGCGCGCGGCCGGGTGAGCAGCCGCCCCATCGGCGAGCGAACCACGACGGCGAGACCACAGATGCCGATGCCCTGGGCCAGCAGCGCCGCGGTCGGCGGGGCCATGTTCGACACGGTCTCGCCGGGCAGGCCCACCATCGAGACGGGGTACGGCCCGGCGATGACGGCCGCGAGCATGCCGCCGAAGCCGACGACCACCATGGCCCAGCCCGCCCGAGACGTGAGCACCCCGTCACGCCAAGCAAATCCGAGCTGGTGCAGGGCCAACCAGACGAGAGCGAAGTTGATGTTCCCGACCAGTTCGGGCCCGCCGCCGAAGCGCACGACGTCGACAATGACAGCCAGCGCCACGAGGGCGACCGGCACCGCCGGCCCCCACCGGGCGTGCAGACGGCGCATCCCCGGCGCACACGCACAGACGCCGAGGTAGATGCCCACGAACCAGAGCAGCTGCGGCACCATGACCAGAGCACTTCTCACGAGCGCGCCGTCGCTGTCTCCCCCCGATCGGCCGGTCAACCCCGTCACGTGGGCGACCACCCCCAGTCCGACCCACACGGCGAGAAAGGCGAACGTCGGTCGCAGCAGCCGCTCGGCGCGCGAGCGCACGAAGGCGGCGTACCGACCGGTTCGGTCCGGATGCCGTGCTGCCAGCGACTCGAGCGAGTGCGCGTGCGCGATGCCACCGACGAGGAAGAACAGTGGCATCACCTGCAGCAGCCAGGTCACCGGCTGCAGCGAGGGCAGGATGGCCAGGGTGTTGCTGATCTGCCCGCTCGGCGTCAGCGCCACCATGAACCAGTGACCCAGCACGACCACGAACAGCGAGCCCACCCGCAGGGCGTCGACCCAGCGGTCGCGATCGGCCGGGGTGGCCGCGTCCAGATCTCTGGCGCTGCGAGGGTGCACGGCGGCGCTGGTCTCGGTCACGGCCCCATGCAAGCAGCGGTTCCTACCCCTCCGCCTGAGTAGGTGTGCTCACTTCCCCCACATCGTCACGAATCGCCGACCTCGGGACACGGCCAGGTCGATCAACGCAGGTCGGGTCGACCTCAGCATCACGCCGCAGGGGCAGCAGGTCCGCACGAGAGCTGGTCAGCCGAGCGCCACCACCGTGAGACCCGGCGGCCCCGGACGGCCCATCGCGACCAGCGCGGGGCCGGCCTCGTCGAGCCCCACCACCCGAGTCACGAGCGCGGCCGGGTCGAGCCGGCCGTTCGCCACCAGCTCGAGCATGGCCGGGTAGTCGACGGCCGGCATCCCGTGAGAGCCGAACACCGCCAGCTCTCGGGCGATGACAAGGCCCATCGGCAGAGACGCCGACGCCTCCGCGCCCAGCAGCAGGCCGACCTGCACGTGCCGGCCGCGCGGACGCAGGCTCTCGATCGAGGCGGAGGCGACCGTCGGTGAGCCGATCGCATCGACCCCGACGTGCGCTCCACCGCCGGTCACGTCCCGGATGCCGGCTACAGTGCCGGCCAGGTCACCTCCGTCGAAGGTGTGTTCGGCGCCGAGCTCGCTGGCCCGGGCGAGGGCGGCCGCCGAGACGTCGACGGCGATCACGCGGGCCCCGACCGCTCGTCCGATCATCACCGCCGACAGGCCCACCCCGCCGCAGCCGAAGACCACCAGCCACTGGCCGGCCGCCAGGTTGCCGTGGGTGTGCAGGGCGCGGAAGGCGGTGGCGAACCGGCAGCCGAGGGCGGCCGCGGCGGTGTAGGTGAGCGAGTCGGGCAACTGCACGAGGTTCGTGTCGGCGGCCGGCACCATGACGAGCTCGGCGAACGAACCGGGTCCGCTGAAACCGGGCTGGTAGCCGTCGGGGCAGACCTGGGCCTCGCCGGCCCGGCACCACTCGCAGATGCCGCAGCCACAGGCGAACGGCGCTGTCACCCGGTCACCGACGGCCGCACGAGTGACCCCGGCGCCCACCTGGTCGACCACGCCGGCGAACTCGTGACCCGGCACGTGCGGCAGCGTCACCGGGTCGTGCCCACTCCACGCATGCCAGTCGGAGCGGCAGACCCCCGTGGCCCGCACTCGCACGATCACGCTGCCGGCTGGGCACGGCGGCTCGGCCACGGCACGCACCGTGGGCAGCTGCCCGTATTCGTCGTAGACGACGGCTCGCACGGCGTTCCTCCCTCTCGGCCACTGTGCGGCTCAGCCTGCCACGCGCCCCAAGCGCCCGCGAAGCAGCATCCGTCCGCGTTCAGACCTCGCCCTCCCACGGGTAGCCCAGCGCCGTGAACACCTCGGGAACGGCCGATCGCTCGCCCTCGACGATGCCCTTGAACAGACCCGTGCCGTCGCCGGCCTCGATGACCACGGTTCGGCGCCCGGTGCGATAGACCACGCCGACCCGTTCCCGCGGAATGCGGCGCACGTCGCTGCCCTGCCGCACCACGATCCGCTCGCGGGTGATGTCGAGTCGCCACGACTGGTCGATGACCAGCAGGCCCGCGAGCGCCCCCACCGCCAGCCCGATCGTCGGGCGCCCCCAGGTGAGCCAGGTGGCGTCGAGCCGGGCGATCGAGCGCAGCCAGACCGGGAAGGGCAGGTCATGCCCGTCGGCGAAGGCTGCGACCAGGGGCAGACCAGCCGCGAGCAGCGCCCCCACCACGGCGGCCACGAAGACGACGAAGGCCCGGTCAGCGCCCGAGTGCTCGAGTCGACGAGAAGTCTCCATAGGCACGAGTCTGGCCCGGACCCGACTGATGGCTCATCGGCCGAAGGGATGGCCCTTTGCGACTTTGGTCGCGTTTCGCCAGCGGTCAGTAGGTCAACGGTTAGTAGGTCGACGGTCTACCCCGGCGTGACACCCCCCGGGCGACCAGCACGACGACCAGGCCCACCACGACGGCCACGCCCCCGATGAGAGCCCACTGGCCGACCCCCGTGGCGAAGGTGTCGTAGGCGGCATCCGCCACGGCCCGCACGGATGCCGTCGGGGCCGCCGAGATGCCGACGGACTTCACCAAGGCATCGACCGCGAGCGGGCGGGCCAGCGAGAGCGTGGCCGCGAGCAGCGCCAACCCGATGCCCCAGCCGAGCAGCAACCAGCCCGCGGCCCGAAGACGCAGCACCGCCACCGCCACCGCGAGCACGCCGAGTCCGACGGCGACGAACGGGGCCAAGCTGCCGAACCGGTCGGCGAAGGTGTAGGCGGGTCGAACGCGCTCGAGCTGGACGCTCGACAGCACGGGAACGCTCACGGTCGGGGCGAAGCTCTCCGGGACAGTGATACCGAAACCGGTGAGCCTGCTCTGCAGCCCGTCGAGGGGAACCGTCACGCGCAGCACGAGCGGGTCTGGGGTCGAGCCGGCGGACTGGGCCATCGTCTCCACGAACTGCTCGTGCGCCGAAGTGACCGCGGCCGACCAGGCGCGAGCGAACTCGTCACTGGCGAGCACCCTGGTCACGCCCTCGCGGACCGGGCCGGTGGCCACGGCCCGCACCCGCTCGGGCAGAGCGAGCCGGCCCAAGGCGGCGTTCGTGACCGTGGCGGCGAGCGCCTGCTGAACGCTGGCCGTCTTGACGACCGGGTCGACCGTCTGCACGAACGTGTCGGTGCGGGTACCGACCACCGACACCCAGGCGAGCATGAGCGCAGCCGGCAGCAGGAAAGCCGACAGCAGGCCGAGCACGAAGCTGATCGGCGTGCGCGCGGTGAGACGGGCGTCATGGGGGTGTTCGTTCATGGTGCGCCTCTTCTCAGGTTCCGCGCAGGTCGAGCACGAGCCGCGGCTGCGCCGTCTCGTCGATGACGACGGGGATGCCCCAGTCCTGTTGGAACAGGTGGCAGGCGGCGTGCTCGGGCACCTCCCCGGTGACAGGGTCGCCGTCACACGCCGCCGCCTGAACCGACACGTGCAGCGTTCCGGTGGGCCCCGCCCCTTCAGTCGGGATGCCGCTCGCCAGCGTGATGGTGCGCCGGAGCCCTCTGCCCCGACCGCCACCGTCGCTCACCAGGTGTTCGGGGGTGGCCGAGACCTGGAGCATGGTCGGGTCGCCCCAACGGTCGTCGAGCTTCTGCCCCGCGGGTGGCGTGAAGGCGACCTCGAGCTCGACCTGGCCCGAGGGCAGGCGCGTGGCCGGGCGCTGGGTTCGCTGCGGCAGGCCGTCGACGTGCTGGGCGTCGCGGGGCAGTGCAACCCGGGTGAGGCGGTGGGCGGCGGACTCGACCACCACGAGGCGGGTCTCGCCGGTCTCGTCGTCGACCTCGACGACGGCGTCGCTCGGTTCGGCCAGGCCTCGGGCGATCGTCGCGACCACCCCGGTCGTCGGGTCGTAGCGGCGGATCGCACCGTTGTAGGTGTCGCTGACCACGACTGACCCGTCGGGCAGCTCGGTGACTCCGAGCGGATGCTGCAGCAGGGCCTCGGCGGCGGGACCGTCGCGGTGCCCGAAGTCGAACAGGCCGGTGCCGATGTGGGTCTCGACGACCAGCCCGTCGCCCGCCCGCCGCACGGATCGCAGCGCTGACGTCTCCGAGTCGGCCACCCACAGGCGCAGCCCATCGGCCGAGACGGCGAGCCCCGACGGCTGCGCGAACCAGGCCTGCGCTGCCGGCCCGTCGCGCAGGCCCTCGTTCGTCGTTCCGGCCAGCACATCGACCGCGCCCGTGGCTACGGAGTCACCCGGCAGCCACTGCCACAGCTGGTGCGTACCCGCCATCGCGATGACGAGCCGGTCGTCGAACCACGCCAGGTCCCACGGGGTCGACATCGGCTGCTCGAGCGCCGGGCCCCCGCCGCCGCGCTGCCGCAGCTGCTCGCCCGTGCCGGCCAGCAGCTCGATCGAACCGTCGCGGAAGCGGATTCCCTTGAGCTGATGGTTCACGGAGTCGGCCACGAGCAGGTCGACACCCAGGGCCTCGACCACCCTCGGCGGCGCCAGCAGCACCCCCTGGGGCTCGCTCAGCTCACCGTTCCCGCCCCAGCGCTCGAGCTCGGTCTCGAGGTCGGAGGCGAGGTGAACGACCTGGTGGTTCGCAGTGTCAGACACGACGAAGGTTCCGTCACCGAGCGCCGCGACCTTTCCCGGGAAGCGGAGGGCGGTGTCGGTGGTCGGTGGCGGAACGTAGGGGCCGTCACCCGGCTGCAACGTGCCCTTCTCGCGGTGCTCACGTACGAGCTCGTCGACCAGGGCGGCCAGGCCCGGGCCGTGACCCTCACCCGACATCGAGGCGACGATGTAGCCCTCGGGGTCGACCACGACGAGCGTCGGCCAGGCCCGGGCGGTGTAGGCCCGCCAGGTGACCAGCTCGGGGTCGTCGAGCACCGGATGCGTCACGCCGTAGCGCTCGACGGCGGCGACGACGGCATCCGCGTCGGCCTCGTGCTCGAACTTCGGCGAGTGCACCCCGATGATGGTCAGGACGTCGGGAAACTGCGCCTCCACTGCCCTCAGCTCATCGAGGGCGTGCAGGCAGTTGACGCAGCAGAAGGTCCAGAAGTCGATTATGACGACGCGCCCGCGCAGCCCTTCGAGAGAGAGGGCCTGCCCGCCGGTACCCAGCCAGCCCCGGCCGACCAGCTGCGGCGCCCGGACCCGCACGCGTGACCGCAGGCTGCTCGCGGCCACGCTGTCGGTCGCGCTACCGGCCGCTCTGCCGGCCGCCGTGTCGGTCGCGGTGTCGGTGGCCGTGTCGGCTTGTCGATCCGTGGCCGTCATCGCAGTCGGCGGTCGGGCAGCACCGGAAAGGCGCGGCGCCAGGCGGCGATCGCAGCGATGTCGAGGTCGGTACTGATCACCTGTTCGTCAGCGCCGGCCGACGCCAGAACCTTCCCGGTAGCGTCGACCACCTGTGAGTGACCGCCCATCTCGTGACCGGCATGCGTGCCGGCGGTGTTGCAGGCCACCACGACGCACTGGTTCTCGATGGCGCGCGCCTGACCCAGCAGCGTCCAGTGGGCGACCCGGCGCATCGGCCACGCCGCCGGAACGACGAAGACCTCGGCGCCCGCGTCGAGCAGCCGACGGTAGAGCTCGGGGAAGCGCAGGTCGTAACAGGTCGAGAGCCCGACCTTCACGGCTTCGCCCCGCGCCACCGGCACGTCGACCACGACGATGTCGTTGCCGGCATCCAGCAGGACCGGCTCGCCCTCACCGAAGCCGAACCGGTGAATCTTGCGGTAGGTGGCGAGCAGCCCACCGTCGGGCCCGAAGACGACACTGGTGTTCCAGAGTCCTCGGCCGCCTGCTTCGGTGGCGTCGGCTCGCTCGAGGATCGACCCGCCGTGCAGGGTCACCCGGGCCTTGGCGGCCGCCGCCGAGAGAGCGGCGGCGACCGGGCCGTCGACCGGTTCCGCCCGCTCGCTCCAGCGGCGGTAGTCGAAGCCGCCTGCCGGCCACAGCTCGGGCAGCACGACCATGTCGTGCCCGGCCTGCGACTCGACGAGGGCGACCACCCGGGCGGTTCGCTCCTGCACCGTCTCGCGGTCGTCATAACCGAGCTGGATCACGGAGACCTTCATGAGGCCACTCTCACACGACCAGCCTCTGCCACCAACGCGGCCGCGGGACTATCGTCAGATCATGGAGCCGGTATCGCGCTCTCGAGGCCTCGCCCACCGGGTTGACGACCTCAGTGTCGGCGGTGCGCTCTGGGTCGGCGTCGTCACCAGCACCTTCGTGTTGATGGTCATGGTCACCCTGCTCGCGCGGTTCGGGGGCCCGGCCGGTGCGACGCTCGACTGGCAGAGCGGCACGGGCACCGTGGGCGCCGACGGAGTGTCACTGATGGTCGACGGCACCGACGTCGGGGCCACCGGTCAGGTGCCGCTCTGGTTCGACGCGATCGGCGCCCGGCACTACCAGAGCTGGCCCGCCTGTCTGTCGCCGGCGGGGGCTGCGGTGACGGTTCGGTTCGCGACCGTGCCCATCGCGGTCGGGGTGACCCGGGGGCCGGGCGGCATCCAGCCGATCGTGGCCGTCGACTGCCGCCAGCCCTGAGCCCCGCGCCTCCGGACTGGGGAAATCGGACCCCAACTGGATGCCGCTGGGCCGGCATCCGACGTCCGGCATCCGACCGCACGAATCAGACCACGGCCCGGTGCCACTGACCCAGGCGGAGCGCCAGTCGTGCGAAGGGGCGGCCGCCAAGGGGTTCAGTGGGCGCGAGCGCGAGCAGCGACGGGTACCTGCGTCGAAGCCCCCGTGGCATCGGGGGAGTCGCCCGGGCAGCGCGAGCGAGATCAGCACGCCGACGCCGGCGAACGCGATTGCCCACCAGAACGACTGCTGAAATGCACTGGCGAGCGAAGCGGTCGAGGACCCCGCGGGGGCGGCGCCGACCAGAATCACCGCGAGCACGGCCACGCCGAACGAGCCACCCACCTGGCCGGCGATTCGGGTGATGATGCTCGCGTCGGGCACCGCGGAACGCTCCAGTCCCCGATACCCGAGGGCCATCAGCGGAATCGTCACGACGCCGAGGCCGATTCCGCGCACGAAGAGCGCGCCCATCAGCCACCACTCGTTGGTGTGCGCGTCGGCGAAGCCGAACGGCAGCGTGCCCTTCGGCGAAGCCGAACGGCAGCGTGCCCAGCAGCACGATGAGGAATCCCGCCAGGACCAGGAGGCGCGCGCCCATGGTGTCGGCCAGCTTCCCCGCCAGCGCGCGGCTCGCGAGCGTGCCCAGTCCTTGCGGGATGAGCAGCACACCGGCCATGAGCACGGTCGTGACCCGCAGCTGCTGAAAATACAGCGGAAGGAGAATCATCGCGCCATAGAGGGTGACGCCGGAGAGGAACAGCAGCAGTGACGACGAGGCGAGCGGCCAGTGCTTCAGCAGTCGCACGTCGACCAGGGCGCTGCCTCGACGCCGCAGCGCCCTGGCCACGAACCCAGCCATCAGTACCAGGCCGGCGACGAGCGGCGCGACCACATCGGCTCGACCGAATCCACCGGTCTTGCTGGAGTTCGAGATTCCCCACAGGATGCCGACCAGGCCAGGAGCCATCAGCAGGAAGCCGACGACGTCGAGGGGCGTCCGGCGCACCGGCCCGTCCTCCGGCAGCACGACCACCGCCAGCACGATGCCGGCGACACAGAACGGGACGTTCACCCAGAACATCCACGACCAGTGCAGGTGCTGCAGGATGAACCCGCCGACCACCGGACCGAGAATCGGCCCAAGCACCGCGGGCAGGCTCACCACAGACATGATCCTGCCGAGGTTGTTCCCGCCTGCCGCTTGCACGACGAGGGTCGACATGAGCGGCAGCATCACGCCGCCGCCGACGCCTTGCACGGTGCGGAAAGCGATCAGGCTGCCCGCGTTCCAGGCCAGGCTCGAGAGCACCGACCCGCAGAGGAACAGTGCGAGGGCAATGATCCAGAGCCGTTTGCTGCCCAGGACCCGCTGAGCCCAGCCGGTGATCGGAATGGTGATGGCGAGGGCGACGAGATAGCCGGTCGTGACCCATTGAATGGTTGCGATGGAGGTGTGCAGGTCGTCTGCGAGCGTGCGCAGGGCGACTGCGACGATGGTCGTGTCGAACAGCACGGCCAGCCCGCCGCCGAGCACGGTCCACACCGTGCGCCACACTGCGGGATCGATCTGGGGCGTATCGATCTGCGTGTTGGACATCAGGAACTCCTTGAGATACAGCGTGTATCTTCAAGATAGAACGAGAGAAGAAGAAACACAATGTCTCTTAGCAGCGACCCTCAGGAGCCCGCTCCGAAGCGGCGCCGCGGTGCGGCGCTGGAAGCTGCTCTCCTCGACGCCGCGTGGGATGAGATCCTCGAGAAGGGCTACGACCGCTTCACCATCGAGTCCGTCGCCGAACGCGCCCGAACGAGTCGCGCCGTCGTCTATCGCCGCTGGCCACGCAAGGCCGACCTGGTCCACGCCGCGGCCACTCGAGCCGGGTCGCAGCAACAGGTCTCGGTCCCGAACACAGGGTCGCTGCGAGATGACGTGATCGAGCTGCTGCGCCGGGCAAACCACTCGCGATCTCAGATCGGCGTGCAGATGATCTTGCAGCTGGGCGGCTACTTCGCCGAGACCGGTACGGGCATCGCGGAACTACGTAGCGCCTTCCTGTCGGGCCGCAGCAGCGCCATGCAACAGGTTCTCGACCGCGCGGTCGCGCGCGGCGAGGCTGACCCCGCCAGACTCACCCCGCGAGTGGTAGGAGTGCCCTTCGACCTCTACCGACAAGAGCTCTTGATGACGCTCAAGACCGTGCCCGACGATGTCATCGAGTCCATCGTCGACGAGGTGTTCCTACCCCTCGTCATCACGCGGTAGAAGCCGTCCCCCGAGGGGCGGCTGACAGGCCCGCTCACACCCGGCATCCGAGCACACGAATCGGACCACGGCTGGATGCCGCCGACCCTGAGAGCCCGACCACCGCACGATTCGGACCACGGCTGGCTGCGGGCGGCTACCCGATCTTGGGCGGGTGCGTCAGTGGTTGGCCTGGTGGTCGTGGGCCGCCAGGTTCGCCAGCCGCTCGTTGTAGGCCGTCAGCTCGGCGTCACCGTCGCGGTCGGCGCGACGGTCTGAACGATCGGCCTCCCTGCTGTCGCTCTTGTACCACTGGGCCGCGACGACGAGGGCGAGCACGAGCGCGGGGAGCTCACCGATGGCCCAGGCGACAGAGCCGCCAGTGCGCTGGTCGGCGAGCGGGTCGGGCACCCACGGCAGCGCGATCGTGTCGAAGAAGCCCGGCGCGAGCACCGTCGTGCCGCTGATGATCGAGACCCCGAAGAAGGCGTGGAATGCGATGGTCGCCAGAAGCACGATGAGCCGCAGCGCGGGCCGCCAGCGCTTCGGGCCCGGGTCGATACCGATTAGCACCCAGGCGAACAGATAGCCGACGAGGATGAAGTGGGTCGTCATCAGCAGATGCCCGGTGTGGGTTCGCAGGGCGATCTCGAACAGGCCGGTCCAGTAGAAGACGATGAGGCTGAAGAAGAAGAGGCCTCCGGCGAAGATCGGGTTTCCGGCGATGACGAACAGCTTCGAGTGCACGACCCGCAGCACGATCTCGCGCCACCCGATGGTGCCGTCGGTGCGAGCCGGAATCGCGCGCAGAGCCAGGGTGACCGGCGCCCCGAGCACCAGGAAGATCGGGATGATCATGAGTTCGGTCATGTGCAGGATCATGTGCCACGAGAAGGCGACCCGGCCGTAGATGCTGAGCACCCCGTTGGTGACCCAGATGAAGAGCAGCCAGCCGAGCACCCAGTTGATGGTGCGCGACACCGGCCACGAGTCGCCGCGGCGTCGGAGCCGAATTACCCCGTAGACGTAGAGCCCGATCGCGACCAGCCCGGTGGCGAGAAAGAGCCACTCGACCCGCCAAGCGGTCAGCCACGACATCGCGGTCGGTGCGGGCGGAGCCGGGAACCCGGTGAGCGCCAGCGCGATCGACGGGTTGGGGGTGATCTCCGGCACCGGCGGGGCGCTGCGCGCCAGGGCCGTGGCCACCCCGAACGTCAGCCCCATGAGCAATGTCTCGCCGATGGCCAGCCGAACGAACGGACGGGAGCGGATGCCGTTCAGCACCTTCGCCGACGGTGACACCCCCGCTCTCGACGCCCCAGCCGTCGACACCCCAGCCGTCGACGAGGTGAGGGCGGCGATCGTCGAGCGGCGGTGCCACCACCCGGCCACCCCGAGCAGGAGGAAGGCGGCGACCTTGACGAGGATCAGCACGCCGTAGGCCGTGGTGAGGTCCTGCCAGGTGCCCAGCCGGGTCGTGGCCGCCATGACGCCAGAGATTCCCAGGGTCACCCAGCACCAGAGCGCGAGCGTGGAGTAACGCCGGACCACCACCCCCAGCGAGGTGCCGAACGTCGGTCGCAGCACGATGAGGGCGAGCAGACCGCCCACCCAGACTCCGGCGCTCAGGAGGTGGGCGCCGAGAGCGTTGACCGCGGTCTCGTGGTCGGCCGAGCCCCCGGCGTGACCGGCGAGCCCGAGCACGAGGATGCCGAACAGGGCGACGGCCCCCAGCCCCACCGCAGCCCAGCGCGAGCGAGCCAGCGCCGACCCCGAGGCCACCACGAAGCCGGCCGCCGCGCTGATGAGCCCGACGCGGAAGGTCTCGATCGACCAGACAGAGCTCATGAACGCGCTGACGAACGCCGGGTCGGCGAGGCTCAGCCCAGCGGCATCCGCGAAGCCGAAGACGACTCCGACCACTCCGGCGAGCGCCCAGACGAAACCGGCGGCCGTGGCGACTCGGAACGCATGCGCGACGCGCGGATCGTCGAGCTTGCCCCGGCCTCGGGTCGCGGGCACGATCATCCCGCCGAAGAGCAGGGCGCCGAGGGTCAGCGAGGCGCTGACGTCGTGCAGGACCCGCACGAGCGGCAGCGTCCAGCGCACGATGGGTCCGGCATCCGTCAGCCCCTCGGGAGGCGGGGCCGCCGCCCCCGAGAACAAGGCTGCGGTCACCGTCGCCAGCAACCCGACGGCCACCACGACCGGCACGATCCCGACGTCGAGACGGGGCCGGCGTGGGACCGGGTCGGCTCGCTGCTGGGTGGACATACCTCAAGGGTAAGTAGTCTGTGCCCATGCCTATGCACCCGGCAGCACCAGACGACCACAACGGGATGCTCGACGCGTTCGAGCAGACCGTCCAGGCCATCATCGACCTCGGCTGGGCCTGCCGTGAGGAGGAGTTCGACCTGCCGACCGAGTACGGAGGGTTGTCGGTCAAGAAGCAGCTCGCCCACGTGGTGGCGTCGGAGAAGGCTCTGGCCGGCATTCCGCGCCAGCTCGCGGCCAACGACAGTGAGATGCTGCCCTACGGAGCGTTCGCCCGCACCATCGAGGCCGACGTCGAGAGCCGTTCAAGGCAGACCGGGAAGATGGTGTTGCAGGAGCTGGCCGCCTTCCACCCCGAGCGGATGGAGCAGCTGCGACGGGCCGAGCTCGAGCTCGACTCGATCATCGGCGGGCCCTTCGGCCCCGACACCACCTTCGGGCAGCAGCTGTTGTTGCGCACCATCGACGCGTGGACAAGAGAACAGGACCTCCGCCAGGCTCTCAACAGCCCCGGCGACCTCGACAGCGCAGGGGCGGCCCTCACGACGGCCGAGATCCTGAGGTCGTTGCCCCGCACTGTCGCTCGTACGGCCCAGATCGAGGCCGGGCACGACGTGGTGTTCGACGTGACGGGCCCTGTGGTGGCCCGCGAGGGGGTACGGGTACGAGCCGGTGACGACGGGCGGCCGTTCGGGGTGCTGCTCTACAGCGGCACCGACCGCCCCGAGGGCCAGGAGTCGACCGGCGTCACGAGCATCCGACTGACCACCGAGGCGCTCACCCGTCGGGCTGCGGGTCGCCGGTCGGTCGATGAGATCCACTTCAGTGTCATCGGAGACGACGAGGTGGCGGCGCGGGTGCTGGAGGCACTCGTGCTGACCCAGCTGCTCGCTACTGAGCAGTAGTCACCCGCTGCGGGGTAGGCGCGATGGCCTTGCGCAACTTGTGCGGAAGACATAGCGTCAGCCTTGTCGGTAAAGCCACTGCCGGACGTCGTTCTTCTTACGACCCGGAGGCTTCATGTCCGCGCTCGCCCATCCCCAGCGGTCCGACTATCGCACTCGAGAGCTCATCGAGACCTTTCGCTCCTCTCCCGACGAGGTCGAGCGGAACAACGCTCTCGAGCTCGTGACGGTGCAGCACATGCCCCTCGCGCGGTCGCTCGCCCACCGGTACGCCGGGCGGGGCCTGGACCGCGATGACCTCGAGCAGGTGGCCTTCCTCGCGCTGCTCAAGGCGATCCAGCGCTTCGACCTGGCGAAGGAGACCGAGTTCGGCGCCTACGCCACGCCGACGATCACCGGCGAGCTGCGTCGGCACTTCCGCGACCACGGCTGGCTGGTGCGACCGCCGCGTGAGCTGCAGGAACGCCGCCAGCTCGTGTCGCAGACGCGCGACCGGCTCGAGCAGGAGATCGGGCACGAGCCCAACGCCGACGAGCTCGCCACCGAGCTTTCGCTGACTCCGGAGCGCATCCGTGAGGCCCAGGTGGCGGCATCCAACCTGCGCCCGGCCTCCCTCGACGCCACGACATCAGAAGGTGGTCGACCCGTGCTCGACCTGGTCGACGCGCGGGTCGACACCACCTCGGACCCCGCCCTCGACGACGGCATCCTCGTGCGCACCGCGATCCGTCGACTGCCCGCCCGCGACCAGCAGCTGGTCAGGCTGCGGTTCGACGCCGATCTGACCCAGGCCGAGATCGCCTCGTCAATGGGCCTGAGCGCGATGCAGGTGAGTCGCCTGCTGCGCCGCGTGCTCCAAGAGCTGCGGCGTCAGCTCGACTCTGCCGGCGTCACCGCCTGAGCGGCCTCAGCGCGATGCCGGGCCGCCCGCCCGCTGCTGCTGATGCTGCAGCGGGCCGGCCCCAGAGGCGCCCATCCGGGCACCGAGCTGCGACTCCTGGCCCAGCACGACCTGGGCCGCCACCTGGGCAAGCTTGATGTTCAGCTCCTGAGAGGTGCTGCGCAGCAGGGCGAAGGCCTCGTCGGCGCCGACCCGGTGGGTAGCCATCAGCAGGCCCACCGCCTTGCCGATCTCACGGTTGCTCTGCAGACCCTCGCGCAGGGTGCTGGCCTGCTCCCGGGCCCGCAGCGCCATCAGGGCCACCGAGGCGAAGGAGGCCAGCACGGCGCCGGTGTCGGCCGAGGCCGCGGTGAGGGCGCCCGGCGTGTCGGAGAACAGGTTGAGGGCGCCCACCTTGTCGCCATCGAGATAGAGCCGGTAGCCGATCGCTGAGCGCACCGGCGTCTCCGCGACGATGCGCGCTGTGAACGCCGGCCACGGCGAGACGCTGTCGGTGAGGTCGGGGTCGTGCTGGTAGGCCTCGTCGAGGATGGCGTCGACGCACGGCCCTTCGCCGATCTCTATCTCGATCTCGTCGATGCGTCGCGAGATCTCGTCGGTGCTGGCGCCGGTGCGGAATCGGTCGCGCTCGCGAAGCAGCAGTGACGCGCGGTCACAGCCGTCGACCAGCCGTTTCGAGGCCGCTACCAATGCTTCGTGGATCGAGGTGGCGTCGGCACCGGCATAGATGAGCGCAGAGAGCTGGCGGAACACCTGGTTGATCGAGGTGTCCTCGGGGATGTCGGGTGACATCGTCCCTCCTGATGGCGTCGTAGTCGTGATCGTGCGGGCGCACCGAGGATCTGGTGCAGTCCACCACCCGGCTGAGCGGCTCAATCCTCGCACGCGCGACTGGGCGAAGTCGCCTGCCCGGCAGCCCCGAGCGACGAACGGGCACTCTTTTCGCTTCGAAAGAGTCATCTTGACGGATTCAACTACCTTCGTTAATACTTGCTTGCTGCAAACAACCACTACGGAGAGGCAGGAGCGTGCAGGTCAGCACGGACAAGGCCACCGATCTCTTTCATGCGCTCATCCGCGTCCAGAAGCTCCTTCTGGCCGCGCGCACGATCGCGCCGAAGATCCATCCCGGCATGGAGACTGCCGCCTACCCGGTGATGTTCACCGTGCACACCATGGGGCCGGTGGGCATCTCCGACGTGGCCATGGTGCTGCACAGCGACGTCTCCACCGTCAGCCGTCAGGTCAGCGGGCTCTTCGCCCACGGCCTGCTCGACAAGCAACCTGACCCCGCCGATGGTCGGGCCACCCTCGTGTCCCTCACCGATGCCGGCCGTCAGTCGCTCGACGAGGTGCAGCTGGTGCGCGGGCAGTGGTTCCAAGAGCTGCTTGCCGACTGGCAGGCCGACGAGACCGACCTGTTCACCGAGCACCTCCAACGCCTGGGCGACTCACTCGACAAGAACCTCCGGGACCGGGGCGCGGCAGCGCCCACGATCTTCACGGCATCCGACCGACCCTCCGACAAGGAGCACTGAACATGGCCGAATCCACGGCTCAACCCAGGCTGGCCCAGGACGACCTGCCAGACCTGACCCACAAGCAGATCATCACCATCCTCACCGGGCTGATGATGGGCATGTTCCTGGCTGCCCTCGACCAGACCATCGTGGCCTCGTCGATCCGCACCATCGCCGATGACCTGGGCGGCCTTTCGGCACAGGCCTGGGTGACGACGGCCTACCTCATCACGAGCACGATCGTCACCCCGCTCTACGGCAAGCTCTCCGACATCTACGGGCGCAAGCCGTTCTTCCTGCTGGCCATCTCGATCTTCACGATCGGATCGATGCTCTGCACCTTCTCGACCTCGATCGGCATGCTCGCGGGCTTCCGCGCCGTGCAGGGCCTCGGCGCCGGTGGCCTCTTCGCTCTCGCGCTCGCGATCATCGGCGACATCGTGCCTCCTCGCGAACGCGCCAAGTACCAGGGCTACTTCCTCGCAGTGTTCGGCACCTCGAGCGTGCTTGGCCCGGTCATCGGCGGCTTCTTCGCCGGCCAGGCCACGATCCTGGGCATCGCCGGCTGGCGCTGGGTCTTCCTCGTCAACGTCCCGATCGCCATCGCGGCCCTCTTCGTCGTCACCCGCACCCTGCACCTGAAGCACACCCGCCGCAACCACCGCATCGACTACTGGGGCGCCGTCGCGCTCACCGTGTCACTCGTGCCCCTGCTCATCGTGGCCGAGCAGGGACGCGAATGGGGCTGGGGCTCCTTCGGCTCGCTCCTGTGCTTCGGTATCGGCCTGCTGGGCGTCGTCGCCTTCTTCCTCATCGAACGCGCCATGGGCGAAGAGGCCCTGATCCCGCTGCGCCTCTTCCAGATCCGCACCGTGGCCGTGGCCTCGATCGTCTCCGTCTTCGTCGGCGTGGGCATGTTCGGGGGCCTGGCCGCCCTGCCCCTCTACCTCCAGATCGTCAAGGGCGCCAGCCCGACCGAGGCCGGCCTGTTCCTGTTGCCGCTGACCCTCGGCATCATGTTCGGCTCCATCCTGTCGGGCCAGCTCATCTCGCGCACCGGCACCTATCGGCACTGGCCGATCATCGGCACGTTCTTGTTGACCGCCTCGATGTGGGGCTTCCACTACGTCGGCGCCGACACCCCCACGTGGAAGACGATGGTTCTCATGGTTTTCTTCGGCATGGGCCTCGGCTTCAACTTCCAGCCCCTGACCCTGGCCGTGCAGAACGCCGTCAGCCGTCGAGACATCGGCGTCGCCACCTCGTCTGCCACGTTCACGCGCCAGATCGGCGGCACCCTGGGCACGGCCGTGTTCCTGTCGATCCTGTTCTCCCAGGCCACCGAGAACATCCCGACGGCCTACCAGAACGCGTTGAACACTCCCGCGTTCCAGGCCGCCCTGAAGAACCCGCAAGGCGACCCCGCGTCGAACTCCCAGTTCATCAAGGGGCTCGAGAGTGGCGGCGGCTTCAGCGGTGGGCTCAGCGACTCCTCGTTCGTCCAGCGCATCGACCCCCGGCTGGCGCACCCCTACCTCGAAGGCTTCGCCTCCGCGATGCAGTCGGTCTTCTTCACGGCGACCTTCATCCTGTTGGCGGCGTTCATCGTTTCGTGGTTCCTGCCCCACGTCGACCTCGGCCCCAAGCCGGGAGCGAAGCGAGCCCCGGCTCCGTCTGAGGACGAGGTCCAGACCGACGCCACGAGCGAGGTCATGGCTGCGGCCACGGTCAAGACTGACGCCAACGCCGAGGTCAAGCTCGCCCCCGGTCGCCACCGCGCACCGACCAAGCGGCAGCTCGCCCGACAACGCTGACCTCCACGGCGCTGCCAACTGCAAGGGACTGACCGCACGGTCAGTGCTACGTCGGACGGCCACTCTGCCTCGGCAGGGTGGCCGTTCATACGTCCTTGGGATCGACCGCGCCGTCGAGTTCACTCCGGTTGCGACGGCGCGGAGATCCGGATCGTGGGTATGCCGACGATGCCGTAGGACGCCGATGCGATCGGTATCCCAGCAGCATCCAGCCCGGTGAGTATCTCTCGGCTCATCGCGTCCTTGATGTCGCGCACCCCGCGCTGGGGCACCACGAAGCGCAGCGACAGCTCGAGCCAGTTCTCCGTGAGCCGCCAGTAGACCGCCGGATCCAGCGAGGCATCGGCCATGGCGTAGCGCGACCTCATGAAGGCCAGAGCACGCTGGGCCTCGACGTCGTCGACGACCGCGTGCCGATGAACAACGTCGAGCAGGATGCGTTCGGCCTCGGCGCGGTCGGACTCATACCCCACGGGTAGCGTCAGCTCTTCCCAGAGGTAGGGAAAGTCCCTGGTGTAGTTGTAGACCGGATCGCTGAAGATGGCTCCGTTCGTGACGGTCACGAGACGACCGGTGTACTGACGCGAGTTGACCCACACCGCAGGGTCGGTTGCCGCCACCGACGGGGGCTGGCCCATCTCCATGATGGTCGTTCTCAGGAAGCCCAGTCGGACCACGTCGCCGCGCACCCCGCCCAGCGTGATCCGGTCACCGACGTCGAACGTGTCTCCGCGCAGGATGACGAAGTAGGCCGCCAGAGACACGATCACCTGCTGAAGGGCAAAGGCCAGCCCGGCACTGATCAGACCGATCCCCGTGCTGATGTCGGTACCGGGGGTGATCCAGATCGACAGCACGCCGACGACCATGATGACGGCGACGAGAAGCTGCAGACCCTGCCGTGCCCAGAAGCGCTTCGGGTCGGCCACGTCGCCGCCGAGCACACGCCGCAGACCCGCGAGAACCCCCCATCGCAGCACCAGCACGATGGCGATCAGGGCCAGGGTGAACACCAGCTTCACGCCCGTCGTCTTGCTGACCCCGACGAGCGTGACCCCGAACACCCGGATCGGATCGTCAACCGCCATCAGGCGCGCCGCAGTGGCCACCCCCCGCTCCATCAGCATCACGAGAGGGCCGTCGATGGCGTCGGCCTCGTGGTGGGACGAAGGGCAAGGGCGGCGGATCGGGTCACCGCGCACGAGATCATCGGAACCTACTCACCTCGGGGATCCACCTGTTTCCTACCCATCGACGGTAGTTCGCCACCTCTCTCTGTCACAGGCAGGGTCTCCGGGACGAGCCACGACGCCGATCGAGCACACGGTCCGGAGGGCAGCCGATCAGCGCAGGTGGGCCAGGTCGCGCTTGGTCAGGAACGAGTGCGTACCAAGCGCCATCACGAAGGCGAACGCGCCGGCCAGAATCGCCACCACGTAGCCGTAGCGCGGCCCGATGTGGTCGACGACCACCCCCGAGATGGCGGAACCACCCGCGACGCCGATGATGAGGCCGGTCAGCACGATGGTCATGCCCTCGTTGAGCTGGGCCTTGGGCACGATGCGCTCGATGAGGTTCATCACCGTGATCAGGGTGGGGGCCGTGGCTATGCCGGCGAAGAGCATCAGCAGCGAGAGTATCCACAGGTTGCCGGCGAACAGCACGGGCGCCTCGAGCACGGCCATGCCGGCTGTGCCGGCCAGCAGCAGCTTCAGCAGGTTGCGCCCGTGAGAGATCGTGCCGAACACGAGGCCCGACAGGGCGGAACCGACCGCGTAGAGCGCGAGCACCGGGCCGGCCGCATTCGGGTGGCCCATTTCAGAGGCCACCGCGAGGGTGACGACCTCGTTGACCCCGAAGATCGCCCCGGTCATCACCATGATGAACGCGAGGGGTACGAGCCCGGGCACGTGGTGCGCGTGACCGGTCGGCCGTTCGTGGTGCGGCACGACGGGCGGCTCGGTCGAACGCGCCGAGATGAACACGAGCACGCCGACGGTGTAGCAGATGACCGCGAACATGAAGCCCGCCTCCGGGAAGAGGCTGGTCGAGAGCCAGATCGCGAGTACCGGGCCGATGACGAAGGTGACCTCTTCCATCACCTGCTCGAACGACATGGCCGTGTGCAGGCTGCGCGGGTCGTGGGCGAAGATGTGCGACCACCGGGCTCGGGCCATCGTGCCGAGGTTGGGGATGGCCCCGCACAGCGGGAAGGTGATGAAGAGCAGCCACGAGGGCCACCCGCGCCACGACGTGAGGATCGTCATGACCGCCCAGAACCCCGACCACAGGAAGAACGGGATGGCGATACGCCGCTGCCCGTACCGGTCGACGAGACGCCCGAGGAACGGGGCGAACAGGGCGAGTGACACCATGCCGACCGCCATCACCGCGCCCGCGAGGGCGTAGGAGTCACGGCGGGCTGCCACCATGGCCACGGTCGCCACCCCGAACATCGCCCCGGCCGAGCGGGCGATCATGCCCCCCGTGATGAAGACACGCGCCCCCGGCACCTCGAAGAGAGGTCGGTAGGACGCCAGCACAAGATCTCCTTCGGTGGGGTGCGAACTCCCCATCTTTACACCTATGGGCCACCGCCCGTCACGGTGACGGAACTTCCGCCCGGCTCAGTCGGAGTGTTTGCGCCTCAGCGACCACATCTGTGGCGCCCGCTCAACCTCGACGGCGACATCCCAGGCCACCCCACCGGATGCCGTCTCGCGGCGGAAGCTGGCCACCGTTCGCCGTGCGAGGGCCGGGTCGGCCGCCACCCGGCCGGCCAGCGCAACGGCGCGCTGCTCAACGTCTGCGTCGTCGTGGGCGGCCCAGGCCAGCCCCAGCGCCACTGCCCGTTCGCCGTCGACCTCGTCGCCGAACAGGCCCATGGCCGCCGCCGCCTCGCGCCCAGCGACCCGGTTCAGCAGGGTGAAGTGACCCCCGCCGGGGTGGATGCCGATCTGGGCGAAGCCGGGCAGCAGTCGGGCCGAGCGGCTGACGATGCGCAGGTCGGTGGCCAGGGCCAGGTTGAGCCCGGCGCCGACGGCCGCCCCGCGGACGGCCGCGATCGTCGGCACCCCGATGCCGCCGATCGTCGTGAAGGCGGCGTAGACCGTCTCGAGGTTGCGGTACGCCTCGTCGGCGACCGGGTCACGGCCGGTCTCGGCGAGCACGCTGCGCACCGCGCCGGCGCAGAAGTGCGCGCCGCCGGTGACGACGACGGCGCCGACAGCGGCATCCGACTCGGCGGTGTGCGCGGCATCGATCAGCTCGCGCGACATCTCCACCGAGAGGGCGTTGCGCCGCTCGGGGGCATCGAGGGTGATCAGGGCGACACCATCGGTGACGGCGTAGCGGATCTCGGTCATGCGGAGGTCTCCCTCTGAACGGGTCGATGGTCGGGTCGGTCCACGCGTCGAGTCATCGGCGGGCGTCTCAGCCCGGTCCGCGAGAAGCGGGTGCCGGGGCGGCGCGACCGGTGAGCACGAGCGGCCAGAGCCGGTCGTGCCCCGCCGAGCTGGCGAGCTCGGCCAGGGTCTCGTCCCACTCGTGCACCGAGCCGAACTCGCTGCGGCGGCACAGGATGGGCTTGGTGAGCAGATGCAGGTCGTGTTCGAGGGTGGTGCCGATCGCACCGAGCACCTGGTGGGCGCCCCGCACGACGACCGAGGCAGCGTGCCCGACGCATGACTTCGCGACGCCGACCGCGAAGAGCATGCCTGGGTCGGACCAGTCGGATGACGCTGCCCGGGCGACCGCGGCGTCGGTGGCCGAGCGCGCGAGCGCGGCCTCCATCGCGATGTCGGCCACCAGGTGGGCAACGGCCTGGAAGCGCCCGATCGGCCGGCCGAACTGGGTGCGCTCGGTGACGTGGGCAACGACGATCTCGAGCACTCGGTCCATGCCGCCGACCACCTGCGCCGAGCGGGCGAGGGCGCCACGGAGGTGAAACTGCTCGCCGATGGTGTGATCGACGACGACCCCACTCTCAAGGTCGGCAAGGTCGAACGTGACCGTGTCGCAGGGCTCCCCGGCGAGGTTGCGCCCGGCCGTGATCTCGGCGCGTTCGGTGGCCACGTCAGAGACGCGCCACTGGTCGCGGTCCTCCCAGAGGGCCACGATGGACGTGGCCTCGCTCGCCCACGTGACGTTGATGGCCACTCCGGAGGGGTCGGGGCGGCAGACGGTGCGCAGCCGGCCGTCGTTGGGCAGGCCGGCCGACTCGAGCAGCCACGCGGCGAGAACGTCGTGCTCGGCGATCGGAACCGCTGCCGCGGCGCCGGCCGCGATGCCCAGCAGGGCAGCCGCCTCGAGCCACCCGGCGCCGCTGCCACCGCTGGCCTCCGACGCGCTCAGGCGGGTCAGCCCCAGGTCGTCGAGACGGCCCCAGAGGTCGGCGTCGAACGCGAGGTGCACGCTGGGGCCCGGACGACGCTGACGGTAGTCGTCGAAGAGGCCGGCGAGCACGTCGACGAGGTCGGGGTCGGCGACGGGGTGGCTGGTGAGGGGGGCGTCGGCCATCAGCGCAGCCCCAGCCCGCGCGCGATGACGCCGCGCAGGATCTCGTTGGTGCCCCCGCGCAGTGTGAAGCCGGGCCGCTGCAGGATGGCGGCCTCCAGCAGGCTGAACAGCTCATCTCCGCGCGGCCAGCCCGAGGCCGTCAGGGTGTCGACGTAGTCGGTGATGTCGCCCTCCTCCGTGGTGCCGAGCACCTTGACCGCGGCCGCTGCGGTGTCGACGTCGACGTCACCGGCGGCAGCAGCGGCTCCCGAGCCACCGGCATCCGACTCGGCCCGCTCTTCGAGCGCGCTCGAGATGGCGAACGACATGTGGTGCAGGGCGGCGACCCGGGCGACGTGCCGACCGAGGCCGGCGTCGAGCGGCAGGCTCCCCTCGTTCATGGCCGAGGCGGCCGCGGCGAGCAGCTGGAAGGTCGAGAGGAACCTTTCGGGGCCGCTGCGTTCGAAGCCCAGCTCGGAGGTCACCTGCGACCAGCCGTCGCCGATCTGACCCAGCACCCGCGCATCGGGGATGACGACCCCACCGAGGTGCACCTCGTTGAAGTGGTGGTCACCGCCCATCGAGATGATCGGGCGGATCTCGATCTCGGGTGCATGCAGGTCGACGATGAACTGGCTGAGCCCGTCGTGCCGGTGGGCGGGGTCGAGCGGCGCTGACCGCGCGAGGGCGAAGAAGCCGTCAGCCTCGTGCGCACCAGAGGTCCACACCTTCGTGCCGGTGAGCCGCCAGCCCCCGTCGACCCGTTCGGCTCGGGTGCGCACGCTCGCGAGGTCGGAGCCGGAGTCGGGCTCGCTCATGCCGATGCCGAAGACGATCTCGCCGCGGCTGATGCCGGGCAGGAACGCCTGCTTCTGCTCCTCGGTGCCGTAGCGCAGCAGCGACGGCCCGATCTGGCGTTCGGCGATCCAGTGAGCCGCGACCGGTGCTCCGACGACGAGCAGCTCCTCGGTCACGACGAACCGTTCGAGGTAGCTGCGCCCCTGCCCGCCGTACTCCGACGGCACGACCATGCCGAGCCAGCCGCGTCGGCCGAGCTCACGGGTGAAGTCGCGGTCCCACCGAGTCAGCCAGGTGTCGACGTGAGGCACGAAGGCCCCGGCCCGGATCTGCTCTGCGAGAAAGGCGCGCACCTCGTACCGCAGCTCGGTCAGGGCCGGTTGCTCGGTGACGATCGGCGGGATCAGCGGACGCGGCATCCTGGCCCTTCTTCGGTCGAGCGGGTAGGCCGCCCACTCTGCCACAGCCCCAGTCGAGACTTCGGGGTCAGCCGCGCTTCTCGCCGGCCAGCCAGGCCAGCACCGCCGCACGGTCGGCGTCGTTCGCTGGAGGCGGCGTGGGCGGCGCCGTGGCGTAGGCCGTGAAGCTGACCGGATGCCGTACCTGGCGGGTCGATCCGTCGCCCACCTCCACCGTGGGCTCCAGTCCGAGTCGTTCGGCCAGCTCGACCGCTGCAGCGAGGTCGTTGATCGGGCTCACGGGAACCCCGGCCCGGGTGAGCGCCGTCGCCCAATGGCCCCGGTCGTGGCGACCCATCGACTCGGCGAGAGCCGCCCCCAGCTCGGCCCGGTGGGTGACCCGACCCGCGTTGGTGGCGAAGCGCGGGTCGCTCGAGAGGTCTGGGCGGCCAACGGCCTCCGCCAGCCGCGCGAACTGTCCGTCGTTCCCGCAGGCCACGGCCAAGGGACCGTCGGCAGTGGGCAGCAGGCCGTAGGGCGCGATGCTCGGGTGGTCGTTGCCGAGCCGGGCGGGCGTCCGCCCGGTCTCGAGGTAGGCCTGTGCCTGGTTGACCAGCCCGGCGAGGCCGCTCGTCAACAGGCTCACCTCGAGACGGTCACCGTGGCCGGTGCGCTCGCGCGCCGACAACGCAGCCAGGATGCCGATCACGGCATCCTTGCCGGTCAGCACGTCGATGAGCGCCACGCCCACCTTCATCGGGTCGCCGTCGACCTCGCCCGTGAGGCTCATCAGGCCGCTGGCGGCCTGCACGACGAAGTCGTAACCGGGCAGGGCCGCCCCGGCGCCGCTGCCGAAGCCGCTGATCGAGACGTAGACGACACGCGGGTTCGCGCTCGTAACTGCGTCATAGCCCAGCCCGAGCCGTTCCATCACTCCGGACCGCAGGTTCTCGATGACGACGTCGGCCCGCGCGGCGATCTCGTGAGCGATGGCGAGGTCGTCGGCTGCTGCGAGGTCGAGGGCGATCGACGCCTTGCTGCGGTTGACGGCCTCGAAGTAGGTCGAGCCGGTGGCTGAGAACGGAGGGCCCCAGCCGCGGGTCTCGTCACCCACCCCGGGCCGTTCGATCTTGATCACCCGGGCGCCGAGGTCGGCCAGCATCATGGTGGCCATCGGCCCGGCGAGCACGCGGCTGAAGTCGGCCACGACCACCCCCTCAAGAGGTGCGCCCAGGTTGGTGTCGCTCATGGGTTGCCGGCTCCTCCCCGGGTCGCGCGCGTCGCCGCAACACTTTCGCACACCGAACACAGCACAGGGAATTCGCAACAAACCGAGACAGTGAGACGCGACACGTGGTATGCCCGATATCGACAGGGAATGAGTCGACGATCACCCGGTCACCGGTCGCCCTGCTCGACGGGAGGTCCGCATGTCTCGTTCGCCGTTCATGTACGGAATCGTCTCCGCTGCCGCCTGCGCGGCCGTCGTGGCCGCCGCAGCGGCCGGAACCGCGGGAGCAGCCAACGCTGCGCCCGCCCCCTCTTCCTCCGGGTCCGTCAGCCCGGCCGTCAACGGTGGGCCACCCAAGGTCAAGACGGCTCCCCCTTCGTCCAACGCGCGGGCTCGGGCCAGTGGGGGTGTCGTGTTCAACTGCCAGTCGGCCACCGCTGCGCTCCGCTGCTACGGGCCCGACCAGATGCGCGCGGCCTACGGCACCGACAAGCTCATCAACGCCGGCTTCACAGGCAAGCGACGCGCGGTCACCATCGTCGACGCGTATCAAAGCCCCACCCTGCGAGCCGACCTCGCCGCCTTCAACTCGGTGTGGGGCCTGCCCACGGCACCGCTGAAGATCGTGGCACCGGACGGGCTCACGCCGTTCGACCCCAACGACGCCAACATGCAAAGCTGGGCCAGCGAGATCAACCTCGACGTGCAGTGGTCCCATGCCATGGCTCCCAGCGCCAAGATCGTCCTCGTGCTGGCGAAGTCCAACAACGACAACGACATCCAGAGTGCGGTGAAGTACGCTGTCGACCACAACCTGGGCGACACGATGTCGATGAGCTTCGGCGAGGCGGAGTCATGCTACGGCCTCAACCTCGATGGCTCGCGCCAACCCGGCACCACCCTCGCGGCGCAGCACGCCATCGCGAACAAGGCTCGCCGCCAGGGGATGACGCTCTTCGCCTCCGCGGGTGACTCCGGGTCGACGCAGCCCACCTGCAACGGCAAGGGCAACCTGATCGCGGCGTCGACCCCCGCCAGCGACCCCTATGTCACTGCGGTCGGCGGCACCCAGCTCTTCGCCAACCCGGTCACGGGGCGCTACCAGCGTGAGGTGGTGTGGAACGAGGAGAAGACCCTCGGCTTCCGCAGTTCCGGCGGTGGCGGGTTCAGCAACACCTACGCCGTGCCCTGGTGGCAGAACCGGGTCGGGTCGCTGCCCAGCCGCGGCGTGCCCGACGTCTCGTACAACGCCGCTGTCGACGGCGGGGTCATCGTCGCGCTCCAGGGCTCGTTCTACATCTTCGGCGGCACGAGCTCGGGCAGCCCGCAGTGGGCCGGAATCGCCGCCGACATCGCCCAGCTCAACAAGGGCCGACTGGGCTTCATCAACCCGGCTCTCTACCAGATCGCGAGGAAGACCCCGTCGGCCTTCCACGACATCACCCGGGGCCAGAACGGCGACTTCGGGCTCGGCGGCTTCACCGCCGGCACCGGCTGGGACGCTGCCAGCGGCCTCGGCACCCCGGTGGTGAACACTCTGGCGCTGTCGTTGGCTGCCGCGCGGTAAAGCGGCGCTTGACCCGAACTCGCAACGGGACTGTCCTCGCGAAGGCAGCACGAACTGCCCTTTCGACGGTCACGGGTCAACGGCGGGCGAGCGGGACCACCCCGCCCGTCCGCCCGACCGTCACCGGGCGGACGCCACGCCGAGCAGCGCCGCGAGGCCAAGGGCGCTGCGCGGGTCGTAGCTCGAGGTCCAGAGCCCCCCGTGGGCGGCACCGTGAGCCTCGTCCTGCCACGGATGCGGCTGGGCGGGCGAGCCGGTGCGCAGGTCGTGCACCAGCAGCGCGGCCATCAGGGTGTTGGCCGTGCCCGGCTCGAACACCTCGATGCCGAAACGGTGTGCACCGGCGTACGCGGCGGCGAGCACCCGGTTCTTGACCACCGACCGGGTGCGGGTGGGCGGCGCCACGTTGAGCGAGACCACGCCGCCCTCCTCGCGGTAGCTCGTGGCGCGCCAGCGCTGCAGCCGTTTGGCCAGCAGGTAGTTCGGGCCCTGCTGCAGCACCACGCTGTCGTTGATACCGGGGTTCTGGCCGGGCACGTAGTTGCGCCGCAGCAGCCGCCCGCCGCTGACCGTGCGCAACGGCACCCTTAGCACCTTGGACGTGCGGCGGGCAGCGTAGTTCGCCACCGACCGGTCGACGGCCGACCCGGGCACGGCGAAGACGTCGGTCGGAGTGGCGAGAAAGGCGAGGGCGACGTCGCCGGTCCCCTTCTGCTCGACGATGCGCCGGGTGAGGGCGTCGACCGACATCGACACACGAACGTTGGTCTCACCGTCGGCGTACACGTAGTTGCCGATCACAACCGGGCCCTCGATCTGAGACACCCACTGGGCCACGGCCCCGAGGTCGTGAACGAGGTCACCGCCCACACGGCCGGTGACCGGCTCGTCGCCCGCTCGCACCGGCACGGTGATCGACCCGGCGAGCTTGCGGGTATCGCCCACCAGCCTGTCCCACAGGTCTTTTCGCGGGAGGTCGACGGCGGCCACGTCAGCCCCCCACCGCAACAGCGACCGCAAGGGCCCCATCTCGGCCGCCGCGCCGAGGACGACCACCGTGCGGTCCCCGAGGTCGAGCCAGTCGGGGTTGTCGATGACGAGGTGAACCGCCTCGGCGCAGCTCGTCTCGATGACACCCGCGTCGGCCCAGACGTCGAGGCGGCGGCGGAGGCGGTCACCCGAGAGCCGCTCACCGGCATCCGGGATCGAGAGGGTGCGATCGGGGGCGCCCTCCCCCCTGAAGGTGTGCGAAGCCAGCGGCTCACCGGCCCACTCGAAGGCCGACGTCAGCGGCTGGTCACCCTCGGTCGCGTGCGGGCCTACCCACCGCATCCGTTCGTGCAGCGATGCGAGCCCGTCACGGGCGATGGCGCGAGCGGCCTCCGGCGAGACCAGGCCCGCTTCGACCAGCCGGCGGAAGTGCGGCAGGTAGCCCTGCCTCCAGTTCGTCTCGCGCTCGGCCGACGCGGCCCCCACGGGGTCGGCCGCACGCAGGGCGTCGGCCACCACCGCACGGCCGGTCGCGGTCGTGCTGCGCCGCCCACTGCCGACGTCGAGGGGGAAGACCACTCCGGTGAGGTCGCTCATGGCCCCCATCCTGCCCGGTCACGCTTCGACCGCCGGCCAGGAGCGTCACACCCGGGTCGGCCGCGCCCCCGCGTCACCGATCACCCGGTAGGTGGTTCGGCCGACCGCGATGTTGCCGGCCCGGTCACGCACCAGGCAGGTCACGGTGTGCACCCCAGGCCGGTCGAAGCCGGGGAGCCGTCCGGTGTGGCACGACTGGCTGGCCACCCCCGAGCCCGTATCGGCGCCGTGGGCGAACAACCGGACGGGCGCGCCCTGCCGCACGACGGCCGGTCGGGCTTCCGGGTTCAGCGTCGGGCGGGTGTGGTCGCCTCGCCACGCAGCGGGGATCGACGAATCCGGTTCGCCGGATCCCGTCTGCGACGCATCGCCGCTGTTGCTGGCGTCGGTGAGCAGCAGGGAAGGCTGGGGTGAGGGCGTCGTCAGGCCCAGGCCGAACCACCCGGCTGCGGCCAGGGCCAGCAGGGCGACCGCGCTCGACACCCAGCCGCCGCTGCCCTCAGCCCTCGCCGCCATGTAAAGCACCTCCCCGACGATGTCGTCGCTCAGAGGTCAGAGGTCAGGGCCGGGCCGCCTGATACCCGTCATCCCGCCCCAGTCAGACAGGGTCGTCGTGGGGCCTTCCGGGCTCGCTTGCGGCATCCGGGCCGATCCCGAAACTTGCGCGTGAGATCGGCGCTAGCGGGAGCCACCACCACGTCGCTGCCGCGCCGCTACCGCTGCGCAACCGATGCAGGTGGATGCCGTAGGTCGGGCCTCCAGTCGACCGCCGGGGATCTCGGCGCCGCACACCGCGCACCGCCCGTAGGTACCCGCAGCGATCCGCTCGACGGCGAGGTCGATCTCGGCCAGATGCGCCTCGGCCTGGGCCACCAGGGCCGAGAGCTGCGACCGCTCGTAGGCGATGGTCGAGCCCTCGGGGTCGTGCTCGTCATCGGCGTTCGAGTTCTCGGACGCGGCCACCACCCCGGCGAAGCCGCTCCGGAGCGCCGCGAGCCGGGAGCCGGTCGTCGCCCGGTCGGCGGCCAAGCGAATCCGGTTCTGATCTATCGCTGAGGCACTGGCCATCCAGCCATTGTCGCCGAACGCTCTCGGCCCATCGACCAGAGGACGCCGGCCCCTCGACCGGCTGGTTCGAAAGTGGCCACTCGACTGGGACGGTCGGGTGGCCGGCTCAGCGGCCGGCGAACACACCGAGTAATCGTCAACCCACCGGGTAGCCACTCGGTGGGTTGACGATTACTCGGTGTGTTCGGGGTCAGGCCGGGGGTTCGCCCTGGGCGGCCCACAGGTCGGGCCCGAACACCTCGTAGCGGATGTTCGCGGCTGGGACGCCGCGCTCGAGCAAGGTCGAGCGCACGTGCCGCATGAAGGGCAGCGGCCCACAGGTGAAGACCTGCAGGTTGTCGGGCAGGTCGATGGCACTGAGGTCCATGTAGCCCGACCTCGACCGGGTGTCGTCGGAGCCGACCTCCTCGTACCAGTCGTAGGTCGTGAAGTCGTCGATCGACCGGCCGACGTAGCGCACGGTGTCGCGCAGCGCGTGGTCCTTGGCGGTGCGGTCGGCGTGCGCGGCGATCACCGGGCGCTGCGGCTGGGTGCGGGCGATGTGCTCGACGATCGGCAGCACGGTGGTGATCCCGGCGCCCGCGCTCGCGAGCAGCAGGGGCTCGGCGGCATCCGGCACGACGAAGTCGCCACAGGGCGAGCTGACCTCGAGCCGGTCGCCCACCTGCACGCCGTCGTGCAGGTAGGTCGAGACGCGACCGTCGGGGGCGCCGTCGACCCCGCGAGCCCGGTTGACGGTGATCTGCAGGCGGGTTCCCGAGGCGGTGGACGAGACGGTGTACTGCCGGGGCTGACGCTCACCGTCGGGCAGGTCGACGAAGACCGAGACGTACTGCCCGGGCTCGATCGAGGGCAGCGGCCGGTCGTCGTCGGGTTCGAGCACGAGCGAGATGATGTCGTGCGCCTCGTCGATGCGCCGCACGACGACGTAGGGACGCAGGGCGTCGTCGGCCCGGATGCCGGCCTGCTGGTACAGCCGCGCCTCCTCCGCGCCGAGCTGCATGGCGAAGAGCCAGTAGACCTCGCCCCAGGCGTCGGCCACCTCGGGCGTGACCGCGTCTCCGAGCACCTCTGCGACCGCGCCGAGCAGGTAGTGCCCGACGATCGTGTACTGCTCGGGCCGGATGCCGAGCGACACGTGCTTGTGCGCGATGCGCCGCATCACGTGCTGGAACGACGGGGCAGCGGGGTCGATCAGCTGCACTGCGTACGCGACGACGGATGCCGCGAGCGCCCGGCTCTGCTCCCCGGTGGCCTGGTTGCCCTTGTTGAAGATCCGCAGCAGCTCGGGGTGGGCAGCGAACATGCTCGGGTAGAACAGCGCCGTGATCTCCTCTTCGTGCGCGGCCACCGCGGGGGCGGTGGCCGCCACGATGGCCGTGGCCTCGGCCGAGAGCAGCCCGGGCGGCGGTGCGGCGGGGGGTTGAGCAGTTGCACTAGCGGTGTCGGTCTGGGTGGCAGTGGGGACGGCGTTCATCGGCTGAGTGGCCTCTCGGGCGACGCGGGGTGGGGGTGAGGGGGGATGAGCCGGTTTGGTGGCTCTCTGCGAAATTTACCCGGATCTTCCCGTGGCTACCAGTTCGTCACGGTCGTTGAAAAAGGCACCAATCGTCCGGGTCACGGACCCACGGTGAGAACTCCGTGCGCACCCCGTTCGGCGTCGACCATCAGGTGCGAGATGAAAGGGTAGTGGCCGGCCTCGGGGAGCACGAGCTCGACGAAGCCGCCCTGGGCCGGAGCGAGCGCCAGCGCCTGGCTACCGCCCTGCCCCGCGCGCCCCCGTTGCAACCGGTAGGCGCCCTCGACGTAGACGGTGTCGAACTGGCCGCCGACAACATGGAAGGAGGTGGGGCGGTTCGGGCCGACGTCGAGGACCCAGATGCGCACCCGCTCACCGACCCGCGCGGTCAGGGGTTGGTGGTCGTACTGGTTCGCGTACCCGTTGAACACGACGGCGTCGGGGCGCTCCGCATTGACCTTGTCGACGTCGACCGGCCCGCCGTCGGCGCCGAGGTAGAGCTCCGACTGAACGAGCAGGTACTCGTGGGCGACGGGGGCGAGGTCGGGCGGGTCGATGATGACCGCCCCGAAGAGCCCGTTCGCAATGTGGGCCGACATCGGCATGCTCGAGCAGTGGTACATCCAGATGCCGGCCCGGTCGGCCGTGAAGGTGTAGACGAGGGAGCCCCCCGGCGGGATGGTTCGCATCGGGCCGTCGGGGGCCAGGGCCCCGGCGTGGAAGTCGATCGAGTGCCCCATGGTGGCCCGGTTGACCAGCGTGATCTCGAAGACGTCACCCACCTTTCCGCGCAGCGTCGGACCCGGCACAGATCCGTTGTAGGTCCACAGGGTCTGGACCACTCCGGGAGCCACCTCGCGAACCACGTCGCTGATGGTGAACGTCTGCCGGTGGATGCGCTTCGAGCTCGCAGCCGGTAGCTGTGCGGGGTGGGCTGTGAACCCGGCTCCCGGCATCCGGCTGAAGTCGAGCCGGGCTGGGGCGCCGGCGGTTTCGGGCCCGACGCCGTCGCGCTGGGCGCCGTGGTGCGAGCCCGTGCCGGTAGCAGCGTCGTCCGACTCGTCTCCGTCGGCGGTGCCGGCCTCGTTGCCGACCGGCACACCCACGGCCACGACCTCGAACACCATTCCCATCTGCCGGTGCCCGACGACCGAGCACCACCCCTGCAGGTCGCGCCCCACCACCCCGACGTCGAGCGATGCCCGCGCCCCCGGGTCGAGCCGGCCGCTGTCGGCTCCGGTGTCGAGCACGAGGTCGTGCACCGTTTCGGGGTCGGCGTTGTGCAGCATGATGACGAGGCGGTTGCCGGCCGGCACCTCGACCCGAGCAGGGGTGAAGCGCATGTTGTCGGCCGTTACCGCCACCGTGGTGGTCTGCCCGGTGGGCACCACCCCGGCCGAGGCGGTGGTGGTGCCGGCCCGGTCGAGGGCGGACGGTTTGAACGCGACGCCGCCCGCCACGGCCACGAGCACCAGCGCGAGGCCGGCGACGGCGAGGCCGCTGCCCTGCTTACGGGCCCGCTGCGCCGCCTCCGCGCTCGGCCGCGAGCCGTGACGCGTCAGGCTCTTCGAAGTCGGCGTCATCGATCCGGTCGCAGACCCCGGCCCTGAGCCTGGCGTGCCGGATGCCGCCATCTTGGCCCGACGGGAGGCTTTGGCGGCGAGCGCCATCAACGGCAGAAAGGCGGCGAAGCCGGCGACCACGAGCAGGCCGGCGAGGGTCTGCACCGCAGGAGGCACGGGCAGCACGGCCACGAGCAGGCCGAGGTTGACCACTGTCAACCGCAGCGGAGCGCCTCGTTCGAGCACCGCGGTGGCAGCTCGCACGGCCGACGGCCCACCCCGCAGCACGACCGGCATCAGGTACGACATGGCTCCGTAGAGCACCTGGGCCGCGAAGCCGACGGCGAGCGCCGGGGTCACGAGGGTGAGTCGGTCGTGGGCCTGCTCCCAGCCCGGCGCGGTGGCGACCGCGCCGGTCAGCAGGGCGAGCGTGACCACGAGCCAGGTCAGCCCGGCCAGCACCGACCACGTGGCGAACGACGACGGGGGTTTGGCACGGGCGCACTGAACGAAGGGCACGGCCAGCACCCCGACACCACCGAGGTAGAGCGCGAGGCCCGTCGCCGCGCCGAGCAACGACCCGGCCAGGGTCGCGGCCACGACCACCACGACCGCCCCGACCAGCACCGGCAGAGCCGTGGTGGCCGCCGGCTCGGCCCCGGGCACGACCCGGGTGCGCAGCATCGTGGGCCACAGCGTGACCAGGGTGCCGAGAACGGTCAGACCGAGCCAGCCGAGCACGTTGACGGCGACGTGGGCCAGCACGAGGCGCTCGTCGTCGCTGCTCCCGCCGCCCGCGCTGACGATGGTGCCGAGCAGGGCCCCCACGGGTAGCAGCGCAGCCGCCACGACGTAGTAGCGCACCGTCATCGCGAACCGGGCCTTGAGGGCCCGGCGCAGCTGAAGGAAGAGAACCGTGCCGTGCCAGAGCGCGGCCGCGGCGATCGCGGTGGCGCCCACCGCCGTGATCACCCACTGGGCGGTGAGCACCCCCACGACGACCACGACGGCACCGCCGTTGAGCAGGGCCAGGCGACTCGACTGGCGTCGTCGGTCGCCGGGCCGGGCCGGGAGGTGCAGCAATGCGTCGGAGAAGTACCGGCTCCACACCAGGATCGAGTGGCTGACCGCGCCGAGCAGCAGCAGGTGGATCAGCAGCCACCGCGGGGCGGGCAGGCTCGCGTGCAGCACCGCCGCCACCAGTGCGGCCAGCAGCCAGAACACCGTCGGCAGGTCGCGCAGCGGCCAGAACCCGCCCTTGGCAGCGGCGGGTTCCCGGGCGACCGGTCGACCGCCCAGCTCGGGGGTCATCGACCGATCCCGGATGCCGGGTGGGAGTCGACCGCAGGATCGCTGTCCTTCACGAAAGCGCCCTCGGCGGGGGCACCCCCTGTAGGGGCCCCTTCAACAGAGGCTCCCTCAGCAGCGGCGACGGCGTGACCGGTAGGGCCGGGCGCTCGGCGGGCGGGCGGCCGCAGACGCGTGGCCGACCAGACCGCCACCCCGACGAAGGCGAGAATCGCGAGCCCGTTCAGCACACCACCCCAGCGCCAGGCCCACGACGCTCCCAGTGCATCTCCACCCCACAGCCTCAGGACCAGTGCCGTGTGCAGCAGCACCGCGGGGCCGATGAAGGCAGGGTGGTAGGGCAGGGGTCGGCGCAGCACGGCCGGCAGTATGACGGGCGCGTGCGCCATGATCATCGAGATCGTGAAGCCGAGAAAGACGGCATGGACGACGGCGTCGTAGCGGGCGCCGTCGCCGGCCGCGCCCCCGACGAGCCAGGTTGCCCCGGCGACGCCGAGCCAGAGGTAGCCCGCCAGCAGGCAGGCCGCCGAGAACCGGGGCAGGCCCTGCGATCGCACGGTGTGGCGGGCGACGTCATGCGAGGCCAGCCAGCCGACGAGTACGAGCAGCGACGCCCCCAGCAGAGGAATGGTCGCGGGCCAGAGCAGGCTCGCGCCCACGAGTGCGCCGAACAATGCGCCGAGGAGGAGCAGGTCGCGACCGGCTTTGGGGCCCATGGCAATCCGGGCCAGCTCGAGCCGCTCCCCTCCGATCGTGAGCACGACGAAACCGACCAACCACGGCAGCAACGTCGGTACAGCCACACCCGACTGCCAGAGCAGCAGGGCACCGACAGCCAGCACAGCCCCCAACGCCTGAGCCGCTACCGCCTCGTCGCGCTGGCGTCGCCAGAGGGGAACATAGATGGCGACGAGGGCGACCGCGCCGAGAAGCAGCAGCACCTGCCCGACCCGCAGCGGGGCCGGTGAGAGCACCATCAGGGCGCCGATACCGAGCAGCCCAGGAGCGGCGAAGCCGCCGGCCCGCTTCAGCGCGACCGCACGTTCCAGGCTCACCAGCGTGCCGACGAAGCCGATGACGAGCAGGATGCCGTGCACCTCCGGCAACCGCTCGGTGGTGACAGGAGCCGGCAGCCCGAGCAGCAGCAGCGCGGCGTCGAGGCCCGCGAGCAGGGCCAGCCCGGCCAACAGCAGGAACGGGGCTCGTCGTCGAAGGGCTTGGCCCGGCGTCGTCATGCCGGTGGAGACGCTGCGGACTGACCCCCCAGCCGCAACCGGCAGGCGCCCGGCTCCGAGAACGCCAACAGGGTCACCGGTTCGGACGAGCCCCACTGCGACAGGGCGCCCTCGACGATGCCGCGGTGCACCGAACAGACGACCTCGGGGTTGACCCTGGCGGCATCCAGCAACGGGCATCTGGTCAATCGCACCGAGGTGACCCGCCCGGCGGTCTCGGGGGCGAAGCCGAGGTCGTCGAGCAGCCCCACCACGTGGCGCCGCGCCGCGACGGCGCCCTGGCCGGCGGGTGGGCCCTGGCGCTCGGCGAGGTCTCGGCCCCAGGTCTGCCCCGCCTCGCGTCCCTCCTCGGCGGGGTCGGGGCTGTGGCGGCGGATGGAGTCGGCAAGCGCCGACGCCAGGCCCGCGTACTCACGCGCCCCGTTGGGGGCGGCCGCGCGGGCGGCGGTGTAGAGCCAGGCCGGGCGACCACGGCCGTGGGGCTTGGCGAGGGCCCGAGAGACCAGTCCCTGCTGCTGGAGGGCCTCAAGGTGCTCTCGAAGAGTGTTGATGTGCAACGACGTCGCGTCGCTCAGGGCGGCCAGGCTCAGTGGCTCGCGTGTCTCCGTGAGGGCAGCGAGCACGCGCACCCGGGATCGGGACGTCGTTCCGGGCACGGCCGTCAGCAGGGCGGGAAGCGGCCCGAGGGTCTGACCGGGGCCGGCCTGGGGGGCGTCTTGTTTTTGCACGGCACTAGTGTATAAAAATAGGGACACGTCGCCAACCGGCCACGCCCCACCGTTGGAAGGTCCATCATGAACCAGCTCGTCATCGCGTCCGACGAAGCAGACGCCCGCGCTGCAGCAGCGGTCGAGCAGCATCACGCCCAGCTCTCGGGAGCGTTGGCCCTCAAGGCGGGCGGGGTGATCGCCGCGGCGGTTCGAGAGGCTGACGACGGGCCGTCAGGCGGGTGGGTCGACGCGGCCGCGGCCGACCTGGTGCAGTGGTGCCGCACCGAGCTGCTCCCCCACGCGGTGGCAGAGGAGACCACGCTCTACGCCGCTGCCCGTGAGCGCGCCGAAGGGCGGCTGCTCGTCGAGTCGATGCTGCGCGAGCACGCGGTGCTCACCGGGCTGGTCGACGAGATCGAGGGGGCCTCGAACGCGGTGGCCAAGGCGGCCGGAGCACGGGCCCTGCAGGTGCTCTTCGACATCCGCCTCGACAAGGAGAACACCCTGGTGCTGCCGTTGCTGGTGAGCGCCCCCGACGTGTCGGTGGCCACGCTGCTCAAGGGGATGCACGAGCTCATCGGCGGTGGTGACGCGGACGAGCGATCAGCGTCAGCCGAGGCGGCAGCGACGGGACATGACTGCACCTGTGGGGAAGAGGCCGCGGCAGGCTACCCCGAGCTCGATGCACGGGCCGTTCCGCACGCCATCCGGCACGCCACCGTCTTCGGCGCCCTCGACGGGGTGCGGGCGAACGGGGGCCTGGTGCTGGTGGCGCCCCACGACCCCAAGCCGCTGCTCGCGCAGCTCGAACGGCGCAACCCCGGTGAGTTCACGGTCGAGTACCTCGAGCGCGGCCCCGAGGCGTGGCGCCTGGCCATCGTTCGCCAGTCGGCCTGACCTGGAGCGGGAGGCAGGCGAAGTGCCCCGGTCGGGCAGCGAGACCGAGCCCGGTCGACCGGTGGGGGACTCACCGGCGCGCCCGGCCAGCGAGTCACCCAGGGCCGTCTCGCCGACGCCGGCGACCGGGGCGGCACCCGCTACCCGCGAGTGGTGGGCGCCTTACCTTCCGGCCCTCGTCGTCGGAACGCTCTGCGTCATCGCCGGGGGTCTGGTGGCGGCTGTCACGGGCCCGCTGGCGCTCACCCACGGCTCGTGGGCGGCCGCCTACCTCGTGCTCGTGGCCGGCGTGGCCCAGATCGCCTTGGCCGCTGGTCAGGGCCTGCTCGCAGGGCAGGCCCGGCATCCTGTCGGACGTCGCCTCCTGCTCGTGGAGTTCGCCGCCTGGAACCTCGGCAACGCCGCCGTCATCGCCGGAACCCTCTGGAGCGCCACGTGGCTCGTCAACCTCGGCGGGGGGCTGCTCGTGGTGGCGCTCGGTGCTCTGCTCGTCGCGACCCGCAGCGGCCCCGGTCGAGCCGAGACGGCCCGCGAGCGGCGGGTGGCGCTGCTGACCGTGCGGGCTCTCGTGGCCCTGCTGCTCGTCAGCATCCCCGTCGGGTTGTGGCTGGCGCACGTTCGCGCGCGCTGAGCCAAAGGCGTACCTGTCCCACGTCAACGACTACGGTCCGAGGCCAAGTCCCAACTGTCGCTACCCCGGTGTCGACACGCTCGCAGGGTGCGCTTCGAACGCCCACGACATAGCGGCGATCTCTTGCGAGGGCAGGCCGTGCCGGCGGGCGACCCTGGCCCAGTTCGAGACGGCCGCCTGGACGTGCGTGACGACATCATTGGCCGCCCCGGCACTGAGGCGGAAGTAGTCCGCGACCGAGAGTGCGACCGAGATGCTCGCCGTGCCATCCGCCAGGTCGATGGCCGTGCTCAGGTGCTTGGGCCCAGGTTCTGGGTTCGGGTTGAGGTCGAACGCCGGGGACAGGCGCCAGGTGTCCCCGCCCTGGTGGAGGAAACCGTGATTGCGTAGGTGGTCGTCGGTGTTGGAGATAAGGATCGAGAAGACGACCCGGCGCCAGAGCTGGCGCAGGTCCACGGTCGCGTGTGACGAGCGCGTCTCGATGGCCTCGGCCATCTCCAGATAGCTGCCCTGCTCGCCGTCGGTGGCCTGAAGCATCGTCATCGCGCTGACGTAGCCGACCCGGCCCGCGGATCCACCGTCGGCGTCGGAGGTCCGGTCGAACCGGTCCACGACCAGAACGCTGCGGCCCGCGAGGCTCAGCAGGGTGCTCGCCGCGACGGTGACCCCGGCCTGGGCGGCGAGATCGAGCGCGACTTTCTCCCACGCCATGACGTTCCACGTGTCGTGCGCGGCGCTCGGGAACTTGGCGATCGCGAGGTTGCCGTCTGCGTCGCGAACGTGAGCTTTCGGCCGCGCCCCGCCGAGTGAGCTGCCGACGCGGATGAGACGCTGGAGGTCCGCCAGGTCGGCTGAGTCCGCCTCGGCTCGCGCAGCGAGAGTGAGCAGCTCAGGCAGGTCGGTCAAGGCGGGGACACCGCGGACCTCGGTCGCCTCGAACGGGCCGTCCCCGCGGCGGAAGCGCAGCGCGCCCTGCCTCAGGTCGTCGCGGACCCCCAATAGGTAGTCGACCTCGCCGAGGCTGCGCGGTTCGCGGCCGTCGGCGCGAGCCTGGGCGACCTCGCGCCGCTTGACCAGAGTCCGGCCCCACCGGTCCGGGGCGCAGTCCCTGAACGCGCCGAACATCGGGTGCCCGATGCTGCTCTGGTGGGCGCCGCCTTGCAGGGGCAGCCCCGGATCCAGGGAGTAGGCGCGCGGGTTCGCGAGGTACTCGTCCACGTAGGTGAAGCTGGCGCTCTCGGTGCTGCCGCCGCGGCGCCGGTGCGGGTACAGGGTGCCGCAGCGCACGTCGACGCCGCCGATGGACACCCAGACCTCGACGGTGCTCACCTGCCGGCTCCGCGAGTGCGCACTCTGGTCGGAAGCTCCTCCTCCGCGCGGAGGCGACCCACGTCAGTGGCGTATGGGTCGAGCGCCTTCGTCAGTAGGTCCAGCACCCCCAGCGCGCGAGCGACCCGCAGCAGGTTCTCCACGGAGGCTCCCTGCCCGCTCTCGAGGCGTAGCACGGTGCTGCGGCTGATACCGGCACGGTCGGCGACCTGCTCGACCGTCAGGTGGCGCAGCTTGCGCCAGATGGTCACGTCCCGGCCCAACCCGTCGAGCGCCCGCGCCACCGCGACAGGGGTGCGTCCACTCGTCGTTCCGGCCACAATAGATTCCCGAAGTGTCAGATCTGATACCTTAAGCGTTTTACAGTAGCAGAATTGAAATCTCAAAGTGCGTTCGCTGAAGGTTCATGCAGCCTCGCTACCTCCAGAACAAGCACGGCCGCACCCCGTGAGCCTCGAAATTTGGCACCGTCCGACGTCGACGACCGCAGTAAGGCCCTCCACTGCACCGAAACGGCGATCGCTACTGCACGCGGGCGGCTGGCCGTCCCGTATGAATGAGCCTGGACGCCCACCTCCGGGACTTCCTCAACTGCCGCGAGTAGTGCGTTGGCAAGAATGTCGCGGGAGGTCGGGTCCACCCGGCCTGAGGGTCCGAGTTGGGTCGATACGGAGACCGACACCTTTTTGTTTGCTCGTAACGGACATCCTGATCAGCTCCCGAGACTAGAGCGGCATGAGGTCTGCGACCAATGGTGTCGCGATGAGGTGCTCAAACGCTTCCTGGTCTTCGCGCCAGGCTTGGGCGGCTTGGGGCACGGCCCAGATCGCCGCCCATCGAAGCGCCCGCTGGGCGGGCGACCTCGACCTCGGTAGCCAGCGCCTGCGAGATCGGGCGAGTGGTCTCGGCTGGATGGTAGGCGGCGAAGGACTCCATCTCGGCCGTCGGATCGCCAGTCACGGCAGCGGATCGAGCGCCACCCAGCCGACCGGGCTGGTGTCGTCGCTGACGATGTTCTTGGTGATGAAGTCGCCGTGGAGAAGGATCACCTTTGGCGCGGTCCCCATCAGTGGCTGCGCCGCTACAACCGCCGCCGGAAGCCGTCGTACACCGAGCTGAGTGTCGGTTAGCGGGAGCAGCTCTGACGTGCCGGCCACAGCCGGCGCAGAAGTTCACGGGCCACCCGACCGTGTCCGACCCGCGTCCTTCAGGCCGCCCGGGGTGTGGCAGGCCGGCCCTGGCCCGGGCCAGGAGCAGGGCGTCGGCGGTCGCCGCGACCAGTTCCACACGGACGCGCCGGCCCCAGCCCACCGACCTCAGAGCAGCCGCCTCCACCAGTATCGGGTCGCCCGTGGCTGCACTCCGGGGCGGGCTCGTCCGGGGCAGCTGCGTCGGATCCGCTGTGGTCGGAGCCTGTTCCACTCTCGACGTCGATCGGTATCCGTTCTCAATCGAGACATCGGCGCTCTCACGCATCTCAGCTTCGACGTCTCAGTCTCATCGTCGGAGCGGACAGCACCAGGAGTGCTGACGCCGCCTCAGGACGGCTCGCCCTCGCCGTCCTTGCCGCTCGGGGCCTGCCCGGTGAGCAGGCCTGCGAGCACGGCCGCCTGGCTGATCTGCCACTGCTTCGTCGCGGTGAGCAGCGTCAGCGGGCCATCGGCAGCCAGCTCGCGGAGGTGCTGCAACGCATCCGCAGGCTCGCCCTCGGCCAGTTCGCCGGCGTAGCGGGTGGCGAACTCGTCGTAGCGCTCGGGCACGTGACCGAACCACTTGCGCAGCTCGGTGGTCGGGGCGACGGCCTTGAGCCACTCGTCGAGGTGTGCCTCGTCCTTGCGCAGCCCCCGCGGCCAGACCCGGTCGACGAGCACCCGGGTGCCGTCGTCGGGGCTGGGCTCGTCATAGATGCGCTTCACCTGCGGCTGGGGCGACGACGCGGCGGGTCGGCGACTCACGAGCCGAAGACCCGGCCGGTCACCGTCTCGATGGTGATCGCGATGAGCAAGGAGCGCTGACCCGGTGCCCACGGCTGCGCGAGGTCGGACTTCCACACGAGCGACGACTCGTTCGGCGCGACGATCGAGCCGCTGAACCCGTTGACGATCACGCTCCACCCCCGGCGACCGGTCTCGTCGAGGTCGTCGACCTCGAACACGACCGGAGCACGCCGCGTCAGGTGCGACAACGTGCGGCCCTCGACGGTGCGGATGACGATGAAGTCGTCGAAGCACGTGTAGCTGACCGGCAGGATCCGGGGCCGGTGGGCGCTCACCCAGCCGACGCGGCCTACCTCCTTGGACTCGAGGCGTTCCCGGCACTGTGGCGGCGACAGGATGGTGGGTTGCTGGCTGGTGGTCGGCATCGGCGCTCCCTTCGAACGGGGTGGTCGCGCCGCCGCTGGAGTCCGGCCGTCAACCTGCGTTCCAGGCTGGTTCAAGACTGGTTCGGACGGTTCGAGGCGCGGCGGTCGCGGCCCGAACGTGAACACCCAGCGTGTCAGCCGATCCGGCTGGGCGGAAGGGCCTTTGGGCCCGGTGTGACCGGGCAGACAGGGGATGCCGCGTGGGTCACGACCTCGTGTCAGGCTGATGGGTTCTCGAGAACCAGGTGAGGATGCCGAAGAGCCACACGGCTCCGAGCACCAGAATCAGCAGGAGGATCTGCAGCCAGGGCGGGGGCGCCAGCCACCCCAGCACCAGGGCGACCACGGCCGCCACAGCCAACGCCGCAGTCACCGGCCGGTAGACACGGGGCAGCTCGTGCCAGTCGGCGAGCGAGGTGGCGACGAGCACGAGCGCCAGCACCCCCACGGCGACGGATGCCGACAGCACCATGGGCGCCGGACCCGGGGCGTGACCGTCCGACGCGTGCTCGATCATCAGCACCATGACCCCGCCGGTCGCGGCGATGGTCATCGTCACCGGGAGGTGCCCGACGAGCCACAGCGACAGGGCGCCGCGCCGCGGGCCAACCCGACGCGCGCCGACGAAGTCGAAATAGCTCCACCAGTAGGCGAACCCGATGCCGAGCCCGAGGATGCCGGTCACCACGGCCATCGGGCGGCGGCCGGCATCCGCGATGCCGCCGACCACCCCGGCGACCACCTCGCCCAGCACGATGATGGTGAACAGGTCGAAGCGTTCGACCAGCGACTCGCTCGCGTTGACGCTGGTGTCACGCGAGAGGCCACGGCGCCGGTCGAGCACGACGAGGCCGACCAGCCAGGCGACGACGACCAGGGCCCACACCCCCAGTCGCAGACCGTCGGGCAGCAGCGCGCTGGCGCCGACGATGACCGCCGACCCGAGAACGCCGGCGATGTAGGGCGTGGTCGCGGGGCGATACTCGGCCGAGTCCTGCCGGCGAACGGAGTACCAGAGCCAGCCGAGCAGCAACAGGTACACCCCATAGACCACGGCGAAGGCGGGCCCGTCGCTGCCGGTGGCTCCCCCGGTGAAGACGGCGAGCAGGGCGAGCACCCCCATCTGGAGGAAGACGTAGGCCCGGGTACGGCCCTCGGCGCGACCGTGGAGGTCGTGGTAGACCGCTCCGTTGACCCAGGCGATCCAGATGAGCGAGAAGACGACCGCGAACCGGCCCACTCCGGGCCACGTGACGTCGCCTGAGAGGTGGTGGGCCGCCTGCGACACGACGACGACGTAGACCAGGTCGTAGAAGAGCTCGAGAAAACTGACCTCACGCCCGGCGATGACATCGCCGTGCGCTCGGGGCGGCTGCCAGAAGTGGTGCCGGAACGCTCCGAAACTCGCCCGCCGCGACGGGGCGTCCTTCTCGGCATCCGGTAGGGTCATCGGTCGAACTGGCCTGTCAGCCCGCGGGGTTCGGGGTCGGGGCCGGTTTCGCCTGTCGGTCGCTGACGCGAATCGTGATGGTGGCCGTGGGCCCGAAGACCGACAATGCACGGGCCGCGGCGGGTAGCTCGACGTGCCCGGCGAGCACGTTCGGCAGAACGTCATGGGCTGCTGGTTCGGCCGTGAGCACCAAGGGGGAGGGCATCTTCGGAACGAGGTCGAGGGCGCCGGCGATCTCGCTGTTCCAGCCGGTGAAGGCCCCGAGCCCGCCGGTGTCGGTCGGGCCGACGTCGACGACGAGGGAGTCTGACCAGTCGGGCACCCCCTCGAGGTGGTCGGTGAAGTCGAAGGCGTTGTTGGCCTGCACCACCTTGGCCACGCGAAGGGTCACGACGTAGCGGCAGAGCTGCCCCTCGGCGTTGGGCTGCACACCGGCTGCGGCGCCGCCCGTTCGCTCCAGCAGGAAGGTCGTCACCAGCGGCACGGGCGCGAGCGGGCGGTCGGCGTCGATGGCGTCGGCGCTGCCGGGGGTGACCGCCGGCCGGCCGCTCAGCTGGCCGAGCAGGATCGGGCACCAGTGCTCAGCGAGCTGCTGGCTGATGACGACCGGGAGCCCACGGATCGTCAACTTCATGTCAGCCTGCCACGACACCCCGCTCGAGTCGGCTGAACGGGCAGCATTGGCGAGGTCGGCAAGCGCGACCGAGACCGCCCACCGGCCGAACAGGAAGCGTTGCAGGTTCTGGTAGGCCTCCTCGGAGTTGACCTCGCCGTAGGCGCCCGAGTGCGACTTGTAGATGAACGCCCGGTGCGCGCCCTTGACGTAGGCGTTCTCGATGCGCACCAGACCGTCGCTCTTGGGCCCGACGATCAGCCGGGAGGGGCCGTAGTCGGCGGGGTCGGTGCCGACGATGCAGAAGACGTTGTCGACGTCGAAGACCTCTGACGGGATGACGCGCGGGTCCCACCGCTGGTCGTCGTTCTGCGGCGGCAGATCACCGAACTGGGTTCCGGGAGTGAGCAGCCCGTACATCTTCTCGGGGGCGAAGATATCGCTGCCGGCCGGCCCGAGGTCGGCCATCAGGGTGTTTGCGGCGCCCGACAGGGTGACGATGCCCCCGTGGGGGGTGCCGAAGGTGAAGAGCTTGGCAACGATGTCGGCGGCGCGATGGCGCGGTTGGCCGTCGGCATCGTCGCCCTCACAGACCTTCTGCATCATGCACCGCGCCACCAGGCCGCCCATCGAGTGCGCCACGAGGATGACCTTGGGGGCGCCGGTGCGCTTGCGCACGAGCAGGATGAGCGTGTAGAGGTCGGCGGCCGCCGTCTCGAGGTTGAAACCCGGGGAGGCGACGTGGTGGGTCACGACGTCGGCGATGCGATGGAGCAGGCCCTCCGGGCGCGGGGCGGCGAAGGTGGTGGCGGCGCTGTCGTAGAAGCGGTGGATCCAGATCGAGGCCGGGTCGAGCGGGGCGTCGCCCTGCTGCAGCAGCGCCAGCTGCGAACCGTGCACGAGCAGCTGGTAGCCGTGGTCAATCATGAGTCGCAGCAGGGCCCCTCGAACTGGTAGAAGGTCGGGTCGCCGTCGCCGTTCGTGCGGATGTGGGTGGCGCCGGTGTTGAAGCCGTAGAACGGGTCGTCGACCTCCGTGTTGATCGAGGAGGTGGCGCCGGCGAAACCGCGTAGATAGACGATGGGAAGCTGGTCCATGACGCCTTCTCACAACGAGAGTTGTCTCGACGGACACACCGCGAGGCTGCCTTCTTGATACTCCGCCCTGACCGGGCGCGTCAACGGTTGACCGGCGGGGTCACGCCCCCCTGGGTTTGCCATGACGGCGTTGGCCGGGCAGATCCCCCACACGTCACAATATTTGGACACCCATAACTCGAGGTGACTTTAGCCCTCAGACTGGGCAGCGGCGCCCGCGCTCCCTGGCGCCCGACTCCTCCGGCATCCAGCGAAAGAGACCCTCACCATGGCCACCCCGAGACTGGGCGAGATCGCCCCCGACTTCCAGGCTGACACGACCGAGGGCCCGATCGCCTTCCACGACTGGAAGCACGACAGCTGGGCGGTGCTCTTCAGCCACCCCGCCGACTTCACACCCGTGTGCACGACCGAGCTCGGCCGGGTCGCGGCCCTCAAGGACGACTGGGAGGCCCGGGGCGTCAAGGTGCTCGCCGTGTCGGTCGACCCGCTCCAGACGCACGACGCCTGGAAGATTGATATCGAGCAGGTTGGCGGGGCCGCCGTGACCTACCCGCTGATCGCCGACGACTCCCGCTCCGTCTCCGAGCTCTACGACATGATCCACCCCGGCGAAGGCGACACCTCTGGTGTGCGGTCGGTCTTCGTCATCGACCCCGCGAACAAGGTGCGCCTCAACCTGACCTATCCCAAGAGCGTCGGACGCAACTTCGACGAGATCCTACGAGCCGTCGACGCCCTCCAGCTGACCGACCGGGGCCCGTTCTCGACCCCCGCCGACTGGAAGGACGGCGATCGCGTCGTCGTTGCCCCCTCCATCACGACCGCCGACGCGCGCGTCCGGTTCGGCGACCACGCCGTCGAGGAGGTCACCCCCTACCTGCGCTACACCACCGAAGGCGCCGAGGCCTCCGTCGGCTGAGCAACGCCGAGCGCCGCCAATGTCTGGCGCAGAACGAGTAGACACGATGGAATGGGGCCATGACCCAGAAGATGGCCTTGCGTGAGTACATCGACCAGCTGCGCACGGAGGGTTACACCGTGCGTGACGATCATGGCGACGACCCCATTCTCATCGCCCCGGACGGCAGGGCCGTCGAGACGTGGCGCGCCCAGTACCCCTACGACGAGCTGATGTCGCGCAACAGCTACGAGGTCGAGAAGTACCTGCTGCAGATCGAGCTGCTGAAGTTTCAGTACTGGTCGATGGACACCGGCGCCAAGCACGTGATCGTCTTCGAAGGCCGCGACGCGGCCGGCAAGGGCGGGGCGATCAAGCGCTTCGTCGAGCACCTGAACCCGCGGGCCGCGCGGGTCGTGGCCCTTACCAAGCCGACCTCGACCGAAACCGGGCAGTGGTACTTCCAGCGGTACGTCAACCACCTGCCCACCTCGGGCGAGATCGTCATGTTCGACCGGTCCTGGTACAACCGCAGCGGGGTGGAGCGGGTGATGGGCTTCTGCTCCGACGAGGAGTACGAGGTGTTCACGGGCCAGGCGCCGATCTTCGAGCGGATGCTGGTCGAGTCGGGCACGACGGTCACGAAGCTGTGGTTCTCGGTGACCCAGGACGAGCAGCGCACCCGGTTCGCGATCCGACAGATCGACCCCGTACGGCGCTGGAAGCTCTCGCCGATGGACCTCGAGAGCCTCGACCGATGGGATGCCTACACGGCTGCGAAGGAGGCCATGTTCGAGCGCACCGACAAGAAGTACGCGCCGTGGATGACCGTGAAGAGCAACGACAAGAAGCGGGCCCGCGTGAACGCCCTGCGTGCTTTCCTGAACCAGTTCGACTACGAGGGCAAGGACCATGACGTGGTGTTCGCCCCTGACCCGAAGGTCGTGAAGCGCGCCAAGTACACCGACGGCGACTAGATCAGCGAAGGGTACGCACCCCGGATGACCGGGGGCGCGCCCGAGATCGTCACGATTCGTGAGCGAAGACTCGTTCCCAGTCTTCGGCCACGCTGACCGTCGTCCATCCGGAGTCGTTCGCCTGGTCGAGCGCTTGCTCCGCACCGCTGGTGTAGGCAACCTTGCGGGTGTCGTCGTCGTGGTGGACGAGCAGCGCGAGGGTAAGGCCAGGCTGGTCCGTGGCGTACTGCAGCATCGGCATGTCGCCGTTCGCGTTGCCGGCCGCGAGGATCGGGCGACGTCCGATCCGTTCCCAGATCTGGAGTGGCTTCATCGGGCCGTCGTCGAGGATGTCGAGAGTGGCGGTACGCATGACATGCGCCCCCGAGTCGTCTGTGACGAAGTGCAGCCCAGGGGAGCTTCCCGCGACCCGGTCGGCCGGGATTCCGTACATCGCCTCGGTCACGGGCCGGATGAAGTCGCGCCCGCCCCCGGACACGATGTAGCAGGTGAACTCGTTGGCCTCGAGATAGTCCAGCAGCTCGAGCATGGGAACGAAGCCGAGCTCGGTGTAGGGGCGCTGATAGGCGGGATGCTCGGCGGCGGCCAGAAAGTCGGCGGCCGTCCTTGCGAACTCCTCGACGTCGAGATCACCGAAGGCGCGGCCGATGGCGACGGCAAGAAGCTGCGCATCGCTGTCGTCCCCGTGATAGTGCTTGGTGACCGCGTCGTCGACCCACGCTACGTTGCCTTCGACGACGGCCTTCCACGGCTGGGTCTGGTGCAGGGATGGGTCGTCACGAGCCATCTCGGCCAGCCTTTTGACGATGAAGACGCCTTGCGCCAGCGGCTTCTCGCACCAGAGGGTGCCGTCGTTGTCGAAGACGGCGACCCGGTCCCGAGGCGCCACGTGGGACTCAGACCCGGGGTCAGCGACCTTGTCGACGAAGTCGATGACCGATCGTCTCGTCGGGGTATCAGACCAGGAGCTCAGGTACTCGGTCATCGAGATGTTCTCCTCCAGGAGCGTGGTTCGCGAACGTGGGGCAGCGGCTCTCGGCCGCTTGGTTCGGCTTGCCATCGTGCCACAGCGAGGCCGACGTCGTTCTCGGCGTCGAGGATGAGTTCGCCTCCGGTGTGGCTGGCGAGCCGGCTCAGGCAGCCGTCAACGCTGAGGGATCGCGCGGGATAGGTGAGGGCGTGACGTTGCGGTGAGAGGGCGCTGGCCCCCCTGGTCGACACCCGCCCCCGGGGCTGCCACCGCCGCAGGATCGCCGACCACACTCGTTCGGTCACCAACGACCGCCCCCGCCTGGGCGAATGGATCACTGCTGGGGCCTTCGCGAGGCTGGAGCACTCGGCAGAATGGAGCGGTGACGTCATCGGCTCCTCCGCCCGTTTCTGCCCGCGTCCTGGTCGTCCAGCCCGACCAGTCAGACCCCCTCGAGCGCTGGGGGCCGTGGCTGCGGGACCACGGAGTCGCGGTCCGCCTGGTCCGTCCGTTTGCCGGTGAACCGGTCCCCTCGCGACTCGACGAGGACGGCCTCATCGTCCTGGGGGGCGATATGAGCGTCCATGACACCGCCGACCACCCCTGGCTAGCGGACATTGCCTCCTTGCTGCAGGACGCAGTCGATCGCGAGCTGCCGACGCTCGGGATCTGTCTGGGTGGGCAGCTGCTGGCGCAGGCCCTTGGGGGAGTGGTGGCACGCGGACATGCCGGCGTCGAGGCGGGGATCGTCGAGGTCGAGCTGCGCCCGGATGTGGGCGACGACTCCCTCCTAGGCGGACTCGGGCAGTTCCCGATGGGATCGATGCACGACGATGCGGTGCACGAGCTCCCGGAGGACAGCTGCTGGTTGGCGGCCTCCGCGCAGTATCCGCACCAGGCGTTTCGGGTGGGCGCCTCGGCTTGGGGTGTGCAGTTCCATCCGGAGATCTCGCCGGCGACGTACGAGTCCTGGGCGAGGCTGTACGAGAGTTCCGAGCCCAGGGACCGAGACAGGGTCCAGAGCGGCGTCTCGCAGTTCGCTGCGCACGACGCAGGGGTGTGCTCCAACTCCCGCGTGATGGCGCGCCGGTTCGCGGACGTCGTGCTGCGCAGGCGGGCAGCCCACACGCCCTGAACGCCCGTCGGGCCATGACCGTGGGAATCTCCGTGCCGGACGAGCTCGAGGCGGCCCAACCCGACGGCGTGAGTGAGGTGCGGATCTGCCCGACTCACCCGGCGCCGTCATATAGCCAGAACCCGATGTCGACACTCGCTACGGGCACCGTCAGCCGGATGCCGGGTCCCGGTACACGGGCGTGAGCTCGGTCCAGCGCGCCAGCCAGGCCGGAGCGGCCGCCTGTTCCGACCAGCCGCCGACGTGGGCGGGGCTGTCGCTCGCCACCGAGCGGCCGAGGTCTTCGAGATGTACCTGCCAGCCGGCCCCGTAGAAGTGGAGCTTGTCGAGGGGCAGTCCGCGCTCCTCGACCACCAGTTTGGTGCGCGACTCCTCCGAGGTGAGCCAGGCCTCGAGCTGGGTCTCGTCGTCGGCGCCCGGTTCCATCGTCAGCAGCAGATGGTGCGGGGCGTCACACGCCTCGATCCGTACCGGGCCGGCCCACGTGCTGGTGAAGACGGCGTGCACCGTCTCGCCGAGCTGCAGGTCGCCCGCCACCGTGGCGATCCAGCGCGCCAGTCGTTCGGGCGTCGTACACGCCTCCCACAGGTCGTCGATGTCGGTGTCGTAGACGTCCTCCACCCGCACCGCTCCCCGGGTGTCGTCGAGCGCCCGCATCGTTCCGGTCAGCATCATCTCTGCGCCCTCTTTCCTCGTGCGATCTCTGTGTGTAGGGCATCGAGCCGGTTCTGCCATAGCGCGCGGTAGTTCTCCAGCCACTCGTCCACCTCGACCAGCGCCTCCGGCCGCAGGCTGTAGATCCTGCGCTGCGCCTCGTGGCGCACATCGACCAACCCCGCCTCCCGCAGCACGCGCAGATGCCGAGACACCCCTGGGCGGGCGATCGGCAGCGCGTCGGCCAGCTCGCCCGACGTGGCCGGGTGGTCGCGCAGGATCTCGAGCACCGTGCGCCGACTCTCGTCGGCCAACGCCTGCAGTACTGCATCCATACGATCGACCGTACCCAATCGGTTACGTACCGACAAGGGTAAGCAATTCAGCCCTTCTGTCGCACTCAGGTGAGGTTGCGGTACTTGCGGGTGCAGAGCACTCCGAACAGCACACCGATGCCGACGGTCCAGGCCAGCGACTGCCACACCAACGATGCCGTGTCGGCGCCGCCGAGCAGCAGCGTCCGCTGCGCATCGGTGGCGGTGTCACCGAGGATGAGCGACCGGGCGGCATTGATCACCACGCTGACCGGTTGGTGCGTGGCGAAGCCCTGCAGCCAGTCGGGCATGGTCTCCACCGGCACGAACGCCGAGGAGGCGAAGGTCAGCGGGAAGATGATCGGGAAGGTGGCGGCGTTGACGGCCTCGGCACTGCTCACCGTCATGCCGATGAGGGCGTAGCCCAGGCTGACGGCCAGCGCGAAGAGCAGCAGAAGCAGCCCGGCGAGAACCAGCCCGGGCAGGTCAGACGGTCGGAACCCCACCACGAAACCGGTGGCGAGGAGCACGAGCAGACCCAGCGCGTTGTTGACCGTGTCGGAGGCCACCCGGCCCCCGAAGACGGCGCTGCGGGCCATCGGCAACGACCGCAACCGGTAGATGAAGCCCTTCTGCAGGTCGTCGGCCAGGGCGAACCCGGTGACCCCGGCGCTGAAGAGCACCGTCTGCACGGCGATGCCGGGAATGAGGTAGTTGACGTAGTTGAGGCCCTGCAGGCCGCCGATCGCTCCCCCGAACACGTAGCGGAAGAGCAGCACGAACATGATCGGCGAGACAAGGTTGAACATCACCTGCTCGGGCCGACGCAGCAGCCGGCGCAGGTTACGGCCGGCCATGGCGAGGGTGTCGCGCACCGCCCACCCGAGGCCGGAGCCGTGATCGGCGTCCTGGGCCTCGCGAGCCTGGGCCCGGGTCATCGTCGTCATGCTCGCCCTCCGCTGCTGTCGTTGACGAGTGTGTCGCTCTGGCCCGACGACGACGGGGCGTCACCGGCAGCCCTGACGGGGTCAGCGGCATCCGGCTCGGCTCCCGACGTGGCGTCGTGACCCGTGAGCGCCAGGAACACGTCGTCGAGGCTCGGCTCGCGTAGCTGCAGCCCACGGGCCGTGAGGTGGGCGGCGTCGAGCCGACGTACCACTTCACTGAGCACGGCCGTGCCGTCGGTGGCCGGCACCTGCACGACCTCACCCTGACGGCTGACCTCACCGTCGCCGACCCCGCCGAGCGCCCGATGTGCGGCGCGAGCCCCATTGGGGTCGGCCAGGCGCACCTCGATCACCGCTCCGCCCATCCGCGCCTTCAGCTCGGACGAGGTTCCCTCGGCGATGACCCGGCCATGATCGACGACCGTGATGCGGTCGGCGAGCCGGTCGGCCTCCTCGAGGTACTGCGTCGTCAGCAGCAGCGTGGTCCCTTCGCGCACCAGGTCTTCGATCACCTCCCACAGCTCGATGCGGCTGCGCGGGTCGAGGCCGGTGGTGGGCTCGTCGAGAAAGAGCACGAGCGGCCGCGCCACGAGCGCCGCGGCGAGGTCGAGCCGTCGGCGCATGCCACCGGAGTAGGTCTTGGCGGCCCGGTCACCGGCCTCGGCCAGGCCGAAGCGGCCCAGCAGCTCGGTCGCCCGGGTGCGGGCCTGGGCCTTCGACAGGTGGTTGAGCCGGCCGACGAGCGTGAGGTTCTCGGCGCCGGTCAGCACGTCGTCGACGGCAGCGAACTGCCCGGCGAGCCCGATCGAGCGGCGCACCGCAGAGGGGTGGCTCAACACGTCGATGCCGGCGACCTCGGCCCGGCCCGAGTCGGGCCGCAGAAGGGTGGTGAGGATGTTGACGACGGTTGTCTTACCCGCGCCGTTGGGGCCGAGCAGCCCCAGCACCGTGCCCTGCTCGACGCGCAGCGACACCCCCTCGAGGGCGCGTACCTTTCCCCCGAAGGTCTTGACGAGGTCTTCGGCGAGAATCGCAGTGTCACCCACGGTTCAAACCTAGGCGAAGACGCCGACCGCGGTCGTTCCGAGCATTGGGTGCCTACCCTGACGATCGGTTGGATGCCGCCTTCAGGGCGTCACGCGGCAGGGGATCGCGATGGTCATGGTGGTCGGTCCGTTCTCGGGGCTGTTCACGAGCAGGTCGCCGTCGAAGGCCGCGAGCCGGCGCTCGATCCCCTGTAAGCCCGTGCCGTCCTTCTCGAGGCTGGCGCCGCCGTCGCCGTCGTCCTCCACCGTCACGCGCAGCATGCCGTGGTCGTGGGTCATCGTCGCGGCGACAGACGTCGCGCCCGAGTGCTTGGCCGCGTTGGTGAGCAGCTCGGAGACGGCGAAGTAGACCGCCGACTCGATCGGCGGGGTGGGTCGGCCCACGAGGTCGGACTCGACGGTGACCGGCAGCGGTGACTGCAGCGCGAGTGAGCGCACGGCGTCGACGAGCCCCCGGTCGGCCAGTACCGGCGGGTGGATGCCGCGCACGAGGTCTCGCAGCTCGGTGAGTACCGCCCTGGACGACTCCTTCGCCTCCTGGACCATCGCTCGCGCTGCGTCGGGATTGTGGTCCATGAGTCGCTCGGCCGCACTCAGCGTCATGCCCATGGCGACGAGCCGGGCCTAGGCGCCGTCGTGGAGGTCGCGCTCGATACGCCGAACCTCGCTGGCCTCGTGGTCGACGGCGTGGGACCGCGAGGAGGAGAGGTGCTCGACGCGGGCCTGCAGCTCTTCGCGGCTCTGGGTCGAGAGCACGGCCTCGACCCAGCGGCTGTGCAGCCGCACCAACGAAGGGCCCACCAGCATGGCCAACACCATGGTGGCCGCCCCCAGGAGGCTGGCGAGGATCGTTCCGCCGACCGTGGTGATGGGGATGAAGTAGTACCAGCTGTTCTCCCAGTGGCTCACAACGGGCGCCCACAGCAGCGGTAGGAGGCCGAACACCCCGTTCAACAACAGGGCCGCCGGCGCGAACGCGAGGGCCGCACCGACGAAGGGGTCGACGACGTGCCACAGCAGGTCCTTCCACGTCGACGGGTCGCCCGCCCGGGCGTACTCACGCCGCCAGCCGGCCAGCAGGCCACCGGCCGTCGCCGGGTCGGGCAGATAGTTCTCGGTCACGCGCAGCCCCGAGAGCTGCCAGGCCAGGCGGCGCTGACGCCGCGCCTGCGTGCGCACGGCGTCAAGGGCGGGAGGCACGAGCCAGAGGCCCACCCCGACGACGAGAAGGCAGACGCAGAGGCACAGCCAGAGCAGGAGCAACGCCTCCCACAGGGCGAGGGCGGTGAGCCGCAGCCCGCGGCGCAGGGCCTCGATGCCCGCCAAGACGAGCGCAGACCTGCGGGTCGATGTCACCACGGCCTCCGGGTTCACGTTGTCGAATGTCATGGAACCAGCCTGTCGCCCTCGGTGCCTGACGTCAGTGGTGACCGCACCACTCTTTGCGAGGTGTCCAGACCTCTGCCCACGCCCCTGTCTCGAACGCGACGGTCAGTGTTGCTTTCTGGATGCCGCACAGCCGCTGAAGCCCGGCGCGGCCGGGAGGCGTCCTGATCGGCCACGACGAGCAGACTTCGCCTGCCATGAGCATCGTAGGCTGCACCGTGTTTGGCGCATCCGACGAAAGGGGTCGCCGTGCGCGTCGTGCTGGCCGAGGACCAGTTCCTCCTGAGGGACGGTCTCACGCGGCTGCTCACCAGCCACGACATCGACGTGGTCGCCGCCGTTTCCCGGGGCGATGAGATCGTGCCGGCGATCGAGGCGCACCGACCCGACCTCGCGCTGCTCGACGTGCGGATGCCGCCGGGGCACACCGACGATGGGCTGCGCGCCGCCCTCGATGCCCGCAGGATCTTGCCCGACCTACCGGTCGTGCTGCTCTCGCAGTATGTCGAGCAGCTGTACGTCGACGAGCTGCTGGCCAGTGGAAGTGGGGGCGTCGGTTACCTGCTCAAAGACCGGGTGCTCGACGACGCTCAGTTCGTCACGGCGCTGCGGGCCGTCGAGCGCGGCGGCACGATCCTCGACGCCGAGGTCATCCAGGCCCTGCTGGCCACTCGCCGGGGTCCCGGGCCGATAGACCGGTTGACGGCCCGCGAGCTCGAGGTGCTGGCCCTGATGGCCGAGGGCCACGCCAACACCGTCATCGGCGAACGCCTTGTCATCACCGAGAAGGCGGTGGCCAAGCACATCAACAGCATCTTGGCCAAGCTCGACCTGCCGCCGTCGTCGACGACGTCGCGGCGGGTGGCAGCGGTGCTGACCTACTTACGGGCCTGAGGCGAGGCTGGCCTCGAGCGCCCTGCGAGCGCGGCCGTTAGCAACAGGCGTGACCTCCTGCGCGGATGTCATTCCTTCGGGTGGGACCCCTACTGTGGGTACCTCGTCCGGCCGCAAACCTGGACAAAGACTCGAATCGGCCGGACGTGATCCATGGCCAACGTCGCCGGTGGTTCTTCGGAGTGATCGGTGGCACCATCCCGATCCCGGGGAGAGCCGATGAACTGTGAAGCGCGCCGGTAAGTGGCGGTGTATTCGCAGTGGTATGTGTCGCTTAAGGCGCAGGTCGCGCAGCGCGGGGATCTCGTTGCTCTTGGCGGAGACCGCGAGCTGGCCCAGCACTGCGCCGGTGCCGTGGTCGAGGGCGGCGACCAGTTGTGGGGCGCCGCCGTCCCGGCGGGCCCCGCGCATCGTCTTGCCGTCGATCTCGATGACCCGCCGGCCGCCCAGATCACCGACCTTGATCGCCATCCAGGCGGCGACGGCCCGGTCGAACGCGGCGGCGTCCACCAACGTCAGGGTGCGCCGGATCGTCGTCTCGGACGGCAACACTGCCTGAGGGTGTATCCCGTGCTGGGACAAAGCGCCTCGGTCAGCTTCGGCCGCCCACTTATGGACCGCGAGTAGGGTCTTGGCGCCGGTCAGGACGGCGCATTGCGCGATGGTCAGCACGGTCGCCAACCCGTGACGCACGCCGCGTGGCTTGCGCGGGTCGGCGATGGTGGCGAACACCTCGCTCAACGGACGGCGCGAGAGGCCAGCAGAGGTGGCTGTGATGGGGGAAGATGACATGGCGGCGTGGGGCTCCCGAGGTGGCTGTGTGTGAGAACCTCCATCGTCTGGGCCGGCCCCACGCCGCCCCAGAAGCGACACACGCCACTTCAGTCACACACGTTTCAGCAGGTCAGCACGCCTACAGCACGACTTTGCCGACCCCCTGGGTCACCCCCCAAGCCTCGCACAACCCCTTCTCGAAACCCATGTGTTGTGAGAGGCATTCTGCGAACCCGGCCCTGCGGAACCAGGCGGGTTCGGCCGGCCCTGGAAACCCCTCGCAGAATCGGCCGTTTCTGCGAAGGCTCAGACCCGCTCGAGGATTACGGGTACGGCCAGCTGCCCCGCTGCATCGGCACGGCCCGAACCATTGGTCGAGTTTGCCCTGCCCCTCGTCGCAGCGAGCACCGTTCGACGACTTCCATCCAGGAGGAGGCCTCGGCGGGGCCGGGGAAGACGAGCAGGTCGTGATCGGCCATGAACACAAAGATGGCCCGAGCGGTTATCGTGCTCTCAGCATGCCCGCCCGAACACCCTCGCTCTGCGGCAGATGCGAATGTTTCGGGAGCTATTCGCGATCCGCACGGTCGCGTGACCCTGCAAGGTCTTCGAAGGCAGCGACGAGCTGGGCCGAGGTGCGACGGGCCCCTGTCTGGAGGTACTCCATGGCACGGAGCGCTGCTTCGTGGGCGTCGATGCTTGACCCGGCAACACTGTCCTCTACGACTCGGCAGAAGTAGTCGTGTTGGTGGGCGTCGACGAAGGTGTAGTGGACGCAGACGTCGGTGTGGCCACCGATGAGGATGAGGGTGTCGGCGCGCAGGCCCTTGAGGAGGATTTCCAACTCAGTCCCGAAGAAGCAGGAGTAGCGACGCTTGCGGATGACGTAGTCATCGGGCCGGACGTCGAGGTTCTGTGCGATCTCGGTGCCGGGATCTCCTTCGAGGAGGTGGACCCCCTCGTCGCCATCGAGCTCGCGGCCGAAGTCGATCAGGTCACGCCGGTGGGCCTCCTGGAAGAACACGACAGGGACGCCGCACTGCCGAGCCTTTGACACCAGCGCGGGGGCTCGGTCCATGGCTTCCTTGTAGCCAGGCATGAAGGGGATGCTGGACTCGCCGGGTCTGGTCGAGCCGCCTCCCTGGATGTCGATGACGATCAGGACCGGCTGACCCTCGATGAGATCGCGAGGGATCTTGGACTGCATTCGGCTCTCCTCGGTCTGCGATGTCGCATCTGCGATCGCCAAGTCGGATGTCGATCTTCCGGATGACCTTGCGGCCGCATCGACACGTGCTCGGCAGTCTCACACACCGGCGTGCACCGCGACTTCTCGGAACGCGCGATGCACTCATTTCGGTATGTCCGTGAAACGCCGACGAGCGTGCGCCACCGCGGTGGTACCCCTCAGCATCCGCTCGACGTCCGCGCAGAAGCTGAACCACGCCCCGATAGATCTCGCATCACCGGACCCCGGCCGCACAGCAGCAGCCACCGTCGCCGACCTGCTCACCGAGTCGGGGTTCGAGGTGGAACGGGGCGTCGGCGAGCTGCCCACGGCGCTCCGAGCCAGCTACGGAACCGGTGAGCTCGTGGTCGGCATCGTCGGTGAGTACGATGCGCTCCCCGAGATCGGGCACGCCTGCGGTCACAACGTCATCGCCGGCGCCTCGTCGGGGCCGCTCTGGTCTTGGCCACGCACGTCGACTAGCTCGGCATCACCGTCCGCTTCTTCGGGACGCCGGCCGAGGAGAACGGCGGCGGTAAGGCCCTGATGCTCGACCGGGGCGTCTTCGACGGGACCCATCTGGCCATGATGGTGCACCCGGCACCCTTCGACGGTGTCGAGTGCAACGTGCTGGCCATCGGCGACCTCACGGTCACCTACACCGGTCATCCCGCCCACGCCTCCCTGGCCCCCTACGACGGCATCAACGCCCTCGACGCGTTGACCGTTGCGCAAGTGGCGATCGGGCTGCTGCGGCAACAGCTGCCACCCGGCGACCAGATCCACGGCATCATCGCCGCGGGTGGCGATGCCCCCAATGTCATTCCCGAGAAGACCATCGCCCGCTACTGCTACCGCAGCCTCGACCCCGAGCGGCTGGAAGCCTTGCGTGAGCGCGTGGTCCGCTGCTTCGAGGCAGGAGCGCTGGCGACCGGCTGCTCCGTGACGTATCAATCCGACTCACCTCCATATACCGAGTTCCACAACGACTCCGTGCTGTGGGACCTCTATCGCAAGCACAGCGTGGCCTTCGGGCGCTTCCCGCAGGAGATGGGGGAGGGCGGGCGTGGCCTCGGCTCGACCGATATGGCCAACGTCTCAAGGGTTCTCCCGGCCATCCATCCGATGATCGCCGCCGCGGCGGGCGGCGCCGCCAACCACCAGGCCGGCTTCACCGCCGCGTGCGCCACCCCCTCCGGAGACACGGCCGTGCGTGACGGCGCCCTGCTCATGGCCCTGACCGTCGCCGACGTCGCCCGTGACCCGGGCTACCGCGCCGCCTACCTGGCGGCCACCGCAACAACCCCCTCACCCTCGCCCGAGAAAGCTGGAACGCCATGAAGCCATTTCACTGGGTCGGCATTGCCATCCCGATGTTCCTCATCTTCGTCGTCTCGTGGATTCCGCAGATCAACGGGCCCCACCTGTGGTTCGGGTTCCCGTCGTTGTTCGTGTGGTTCTGCCTGATCAGCGGGCCGGGTGTGTCGCTCACGCTGTGGTGGGTCGAGTCGAGACGTGACGATGCCGATGACGACGCCGACCTCGAGGAGGTGCAGGGCTGATGCGCCCCGAACTGGTCATCGGCCTGCTCGGGATGCTGCTGGTCGCCATCATCGCCGTCACCGGCCGCAAGGCCGCGGTCTCCGACCTCGACGAGTGGGCCGTCGCCGGACGCTCCTACGGCATCCTCAAGACCTGGATCCTGCAGGCCGGTGAGACGTTCACGACGTTCACCTTTCTCGGCACCGTCGGCGTCTTCGTCGCCGCCGGCGGCGCGGGCTTCTACGCCATCCCCTACGTACCGCTCGCCTACCTCGTCATGTACTTCATGGCCCCGCGGTTGTGGCGCCGCGCCAAGACGCGCGGCTACCTGACGCAGGCCGACTTCATCGAGGACACCTACGGCAGCAGGATGCTCGGCACGGTCATCGGTGTGGTCGGTGTGCTCATCCTGCTGCCCTACATCCAGCTACAGATCACCGGACTCTCGCTCATCATCAACACGGCGACCGGCACCGACGCGGGAACCCTCAGCTCTGTCTTCGGCTTCGTGCTCGTCATGGTCTTCGTGCTCTACGCCGGTCTCGGGGGGATCGCCCGGGTGTCGTTCTTCAAGGACTTCATGATGATCCTCATCATGGTCATGCTCGCCGTCGCGATCCCCCTCTCCACGCAACACGGCTTCTTCGGCACCATCAGCAAGGCAGCCGACGTGGCTCCGGAGTCACTGTTCGCCGCCTTGCCCGGCTACGGACCGGTCTGGGTGATCTCGAGCATGGCCGTGAGCATGGTCTCGGTCATGTTCTACGCGCTGCCCCACATCTGGCCCGCCGTCATGGCCTCGAGCGGTGAGAAGGTGGTGCGCCGCAACCTCATCTTTCTGCCCATCTACAACCTCTTCGCGAGTGTCGCGATGCTGCTGGCCTACGCCTTCATCGTCAGGCACGGTATGGCGGCCGACGGGTCCAACGGCGCGATGCTGACCATGGCCGGGGAGTCGCTACCGGGCTGGCTGGTCGGCGTGGTTCTCGTCGCCGGCGTGGCCACCGCCATGGTGCCCGCCGCCGCGATGCTCCTGGCCATCGCCCCGCTCGTGGTCAACAACGTGCTGCGGGTCCAGGCCGAGGAACGCAAGCTCGGGGCCACCCGGATGGTCGTGGTGGTCATCGGCATACTCGCCCTGATGCTGGCTCTGGCCATGCCCAACCTGCTGGCCAACATGCTGCTGCTGACCTTCTCGGGCTCGACCCAGCTTGTCCCGGCCATCGCCTTCGGGCTGCTGATGAAGCGACCGCCGAACTCCTCAGCCATCCTCGGCGGCCTGCTCGTCGGGCTGCTGGGCGTGGTCATCGCCGAGCAGTGGCAGGTCATCGTCGACACCGGCATCAACTCCGGCCTGGTCGCGCTCCCCTTCAACCTGCTCGCCCTCTTCCTCATCCAACGCGCGACCGGTGACCGCCGCGCACCCAACCCCGCCGTGAACGGCCCGGCCCCGGTTCACAGGCCCGCAGTGGTGAAACGTCAGGGCGCGTGACCCTGCGCCACTCTCACCGGTGCGTTCGTCAGGCGTTCTGGAGCAACCGCTTCAGCTCGGCCACAAAGGCGTCGACGTCGGATGCCGCCGTGTCCCACGAGCACATCCAGCGCACCTCACCCGTGGCCGGGTTCCAGTCGTAGAACCGGAAGCGCTCACGCAGCGCGTTGGCCACGTCGCGGTCGAGCACGGCGAACACCGCGTTGGCCTGAACGGCCTGCGTGATCGTCACGCCGGCCAGCTCACCGACGCCCGCCGCGAGGCGCTGCGCCATCTCGTTGGCGTGACCGGCCGATCGCAGCCAGAGGTCGCCGTCGTACAGGGCGAGCAGCTGCGCCGAGATGAACCGCATCTTCGAGGCGAGCTGCATGTTGAGCTTGCGCAGGTAGACCAGCCCGTGCTGCTCGGCGGTCAGCCCGTGGTCGAGCACGACGACGGCTTCGGCCGCGAGCGCGCCGTTCTTGGTGGCGCCGAGGCTGACGATGTCGACGCCAACGTCGGAGGTGAACGAGGCCAGCGAGCCGCCAAGCGAGGCAGCCGCATTCGAGATGCGAGCTCCGTCGAGGTGCACCCGCATACCGAGACCGTGCGCGTGCGTGGTGATCGCCCGGATCTCCTCCGGGGTGTAGCAGGTGCCGAGCTCGGTGGTCTGCGTGATCGAGACGGCCAGCGGCTGCGCGCGGTGCTCGTCGCCGAACCCCCAGGCCTGCGCGTCGATCAGCTCGGGGGTCAGCTTGCCATCGGATGTCGGCACGGTGAGCAGCTTGAGGCCGCCGACGCGCTCAGGGGCCGCGTTCTCGTCGGTCTGGATGTGCGCGGTCTCGGCGCACACGACCGCGCCCCATCGCGGCAGCAGGGCCTGCAGTGCGAGCACGTTGGCCCCGGTGCCGTTGAACACGGGCCAGGCGGTGGCGCCCTCACCGAAGTGCTCACCGACGACCTGCTGGAGCCGCGCGGTGTAGTGGTCCTCACCGTAGGAGATCTCGTGACCGCCATTGGCCGCGGCCATCGCGTCGAGCACCTCGGGGTGCAGGCCGGCGTAGTTGTCGGAGGCGAAGCCGCGGCGCTCAGGGTCGTGCAGGCCGGCGAAGGTGCTGGTCGGGCTGGTGCTCGTGCTCGTCACGTCTCTCCTGAGAAGTAGGTTCCGCTGGTCTCGGTCAGACCCGTGTCACCTGCTGGTTCCGCCTGACCGTCACCGCCCGGCGGTCACCGGCTGGAGGCCGGCGGTCGGTGATGTTGCGGTGGGTGGACAGGTGACGCCGACCGTCAGCGGGTTGCGTCGGGTCGCAGGTCGACCCGAGCGCCGTTGAGGGCGGCCGCGTCACCATCGATGATCTCGCAGATGCTCTCGGCCAGCCGCGCCGGGGTGGTGGCGGTGCGGCCGGTACCGATGTAGTTGACGACGGCGGTCACGGCTGCGGCCCTCTGAGCCGTCGGCGACTCTGCATGGCCCGACTGCAACGAGCGGAACGAGTCGGCCAGGGCGAGGATCCAGGCCTCCCCCGCAGCCTTGGCCGCTGCGTAGTTCGCGTTGCCTGCCGTCGGCTTCTCGACCGAGGCTGCGGTGATGACCACCACGCGACCGGCGTCGGAGGCAGCGAGGTCATCGTGCACCGCGAGCGTCGTGTTCCGCAGGGTGTCGACGAGCAACGAGCGCAGCAGCAACCAGTCCTCGTCGAGGTTCTCGGTGAACGTCGCACCACCGCGCCACCCACCGACGAGATGCACGAGGCCGTCGATGCCACCGTGCTGCGTGCGGATCTCGTTCACGGCGGCGGTCGTAGCCGCCACGTCGGTGAGGTCGCAGGTATGGGCGGTGAAGGCACCGGTCGCCGGTGAGGACGCTGCGATCTCGTCGGCGACCGCCGACAGGCCGGTCGCGTCACGGTCGACGGCGGCCACGTGGTGACCAGCGGCCACCAGCGCGGCGCAGGTGGCCCGGCCGGTGGCGCCGGTGGCTCCGGTGACGATGACAACGCTCATGAACGGGCTCCTGCAGGGTCGACGGATGGGCCGGGGCGTCCGGCCCCACCAGTGTGCCCTGTCACGCCGTCGGCGTGTCGCCGGTCGCGCCGGTGATGCCGGCGGTCGACTCGATGACCGGCTTCATCTTCTTCGACAGTGCCTCGAAGAACATCGACAGTGGGAACTCGTCGGGCAGCACGGCATCCGTCAGCCCCTTGGGCGGGCCGTCGAGCGGCAGTGCAGTGCGGTCACCGGCGGCGTTGCGGGCCCACGCCGAGCTCGGGTGCGGCGTGACGACGGAGGCGACGAGGTCGTAGGCGGCGAGCCAGTGGGCGGCCTTGGGCCGGTCGATCGAACGCCAGTAGAGGTCTTCGATGGCGCGGCCGAGCTCGAGCACCGGCTCGGTCACGGCGTCCCACTCGATGGTGAGACGGTTGTCGGTCCAGTGCAGCACGCCCTTCTGGTGCAGCCACGCGAAGAGCAGCTGGCCCCCGAGGCCGTCGTAGTTGCGCACCCGCGAGCCGGTGATGGCGAAGCGGAAGATGCGGTCGAAGATCACCGCGTACTGCACCATGCGCGCGTACGGGTGACCCTGCTTCTCGAGCGCCACCGACTCGCGGAAGGCGGTGAGGTCGCAGCGCAGCTCTTCGAGCGCGTAGAGGAAGAACGGCATCCGCTGCTTGACCATGAAGGGGTCGAACGGCAGGTCGCCGTGCATGTGGGTGCGGTCGTGGATGAGGTCCCACATAACGAAGGTGCGCTCGGCGAGCTGCTGGTCGGCAACGAGGCGGGCGGCATCCGGCGGCAGGGGCAGCCGGGTGACGGATGCCGCTTCGCTGACGACGCGGCGAAAACGGGCGGCTTCGCGGTCGGCGAAGATGCCACCCCAGGTGAAGGCGGGCACCTCGCGCATGGCGACGGTCTCGGGGAAGAGCACGGCCGAGTTGGTGTCGTAGCCGGGCGTGAAGTCGAGGAAGCGGATCGGCAGGAAGAGCTTGTTCGAGTAGTCGCCCGCCTCGAGCTCGGCGATGAAGTCGGGCCAGATCACCTGCAGCAGAACGGCTTCGACGTTGCGGTCGGGGTTGCCGTTCTGGGTGTACATCGGAAAGACGACGAGGTGCGGCAGGCCGTCGACGCGCCTGCTCGCCGGGGCGAACGCCGTGAGAGCGTCGAGGAAGTCGGGCACCTCGAAGCCGCCGTCGGCCCACCGGGTGAAGTCCTTGACGAGCGCCTCGAGGTAGTCGGCGTCGTGCGACAGAAGCGGCGCCAGACCGTGGATACCGGTCGTGATGTCGCCGACGAGCCGGGCGGCGTGATCGTGCGTGTCGGGGTCGGGCACCGATCCGTTGGCGGCCTGCAGCGGTCGCAGCTCGGTCACCGCGGCCTTGAGGCTCTGCCAGGCCGGCTCGGCCACGAGCGGGTGCGGCGAGTCGGAGAAGTGGGTGTCGGCGGGCGGCGCCACGAACGACACGGCGTTGGCGAGCAACTCGGTGAACGAGTCGTCAGCCCCATTCGCCGTACCGGGCTCAACGGCGAGCACCGCGACGCGGCGGTCATCGAGGCGGCTGGTGGCGGCCACGGCGACACCGCCGGCTTTCAGGGTTGCAACGGCCGGGGCCTCGACGATCAGGGCGGAGGTGGCGGTGAGCGTGGCCGGGTCGACCCGTGCCAACAGGTCGAGCGCGCCGGCTCCGACGGGGCGGGTGGCCGCGGCGACGGCCCCCTGCGGGCGGTCTGCCTCGGCCCGGATGTGCACGTCTGCCGGGGCGTCGTGCGCTCCGAGGGCGACGACCCCCGCAGTGGCGGGCAGGTCGGTCAGCACCCGGTCGAGGTCGCCCAGCTGGGGCAGCACCACGACGTCGGCCTGGCTGGGCGAGGCGACGACCGGGAGCCCGTGGCGCGCCAAAACAGCGCGAGCACTCGCGGTGTCGTCGAGCAGGTAGACGGAAGGAAAGATAGTCATGGCAGGCCCCCTTCGGAGCAGATTCTTTTGCGTGAACACTCCCAGCGTACAGAATCTGCGTCAGATCACCGAATGGACGGCAGTTGTTCCGGCATACGAGAAGGACGACCGCTCCGTCCCCTGAGGAAGCGATCGTCCTTCGTTCGTGTCGACCCCCTGACGGGTCGGTTGGCAGCCCCCCTCAGGCCGCCACTGACCTCACTTGCTCGAGGTCTGCTTCTGCGCCTCCGCGTTGGTCTTGCACTTCTTGCCCATCGCGTCGAGCTTGTCGCCGGCGGCCGACACAACCTGGCGGTGGCCGTTCCAGTCACTCTGGAACTGCTCAGAGTCGGTGCCGCCCCAGTTGCTCTTGATCGAGTTGACGGCGCCGTTGACGGCCTCGACGATGCCGTCGAGCTCGCCCTTGTAGCCGATCAGCTTGTCGCCGGACGACGAGACGGCGTCGGCGTTCATGCCCTTCTTGTAAACAGCCATGGTTCAGATCCCTTCAGAAGCGTTCAGTGTCAGTGGTGGCGGAGATCAGTACTGCGACGACGTCGAGCGCTGCTGCGAGACCTCGTGGTCGATCGTCGACTTCATGTCGGTGAGCAGCTTCTGCGCCTTCTGCAGCTCAGGACGGTGCGTGCCGGTCCACTCCTGCTCGAACTGCTTGGAGTCGTCACCCTGCCAGTTCGCCTTCAGCGACTCGACCTCGCTGTCGACCTTGCTGATGAGCTTCTGGATCGCCTCGGCCTGCTGATTCAGCACGTTGCCTTGGGCGTTGACCTCATCGTCGTTCATTCCGAGCCAAGCCATGTCGTTCTCCTTCTCGTGCGTCCCCCGACTGTTCGGGATGATCTTCGGACCAGCCGAAGTTGGCCGTCCCTTGCAACACTGACGAACCTAGGCGAGCCCGAACAAGGTGTCGATGGGGAGCACTCCCCATCGACCTCCCCTGCCAGCTTCCACGCCCCTCACTCATTCTCTTGACGCCGCGAAATTCGTTGCTTTCCAGTGTTATTGCCAACCTGGCAGGTGGTCGATTGGTACGGACCCGCCCCGACGGCCTACTCTGGAGTGTCAACCCGAACGGGAGGACATCATGGATCTGTTGACCCGCACCGAGCTCGAACTGCTCGCGCAGCCGGGACCAGAAGGCCCGCACGTCTCGCTCTTCATGCCGACCCACCGCTTCGGCAGCGACATCGAAGCCGACAAGCTGCGATGGAAGAACCTCGTCACCGGCGTCGAAGACCTGCTCCTGCAGCGGCTGCGGCGCCCCGACGTCGAGGCGCTGCTCGCACCCGCCCGTGACCTGCAGGACAACGCGATGGCCTGGCAGTACATGAGCGACGGGCTGGCCATGTTCCTGCGCCCTGACGGGCAGCGAACCTTTCGGGTGCCGGCCCCCATGCCAGAGCTGGCCACGGTCGGCGACCGCACGGTGATGGGGCCGATGCTGCGACTCTTCGCCGGTGACGAGCGCTTCCTGCTGTTGGCCCTCAGCCAGCGCGAGATCCGCCTGATGGAGGGTAGCCGCAACACCGTCGAGCAGATTCAGCTCGCCGAGGTTCCCACCAGCCTTGCCGAGGTCGTCGACCCTCAGGAGCCGCGGTCCGACACGATGGCGCGCGCTGCGGCCGGCGCGGGCCGGGGCGGACCGGCGGTCTTCTACGGGCACGGCGCCGGCGACCGGCACCTGAAGAAGGACGAGGTGGTGCGCTTCCTGCGACAGGTCTCCAGCGGGTTGCGGGAGGTTCTCGAGGGAGAGACCGCACCGCTGGTGCTGTTCGGGCTCGAGCCGCTCGTCGTGACCTACCGAGAGGTCAACGCCTACGAGCACCTCCTCGACGAGGCCGTCGTACACAGTTCTGATCAGCTGTCGATCGAGCAGCTGCACGAGCGGTCGTGGCCGCTGGTCGAGCAGCGGCTGAGAACCGAGCGCGGGCAGGTGATTGAGCGCTTCCACGGCCTCCGGGCCACCGGACGTGTGTCGAGCGACCTGGGCACCGTGGCCGAGGCCGCCACCGAAGGGCGAGTCGAGACCCTGTTCGTGCAGGCCGACCCCTGGTGCTGGGAGCAGGTCGCCGGCAACGAGGCCGCCATCGTCGAACTCGGCTCCGATGAGCGGTACGCCGAGTTCGAGCAGGTCGACCGAGCGGCCGTAGCGACCCTGAACAACGGCGGCCGGGTGTACGCCACCTCGCAGACGGTCGTTCCCGACAGCCCGGTAGCGGCCATCTTCCTCTACTGACCGCCGTAGCCACCCGACTGTGGGGGTTTCATGGTCGAGTGGCTACGCCCCACGGGTCGAAACGGCCACTCGACGGGGTGGGGGAATCCCGCGGCCACTCGACCCGGGGAGGCGGCATCCGGTGGCCACTCGCCGCGGGGGGGGATGGGGGAGTGGCCCCCCGCACCTTCGTCTTCCGTCACCGCTGGCACCTCGC
>JAKDLG010000079.1 GCA_030452985.1 Humibacillus sp. | reverse complement strand
TTCGCGTTCGCGGCCGCGAGCCTTCACCGGCCCCAAATGGAACCCGACCGGATGACTGAGCCGGACCTGATCGAGTCGGTCACCCAGCTCGGCGCGGTGCAGCACCACCGCGAGGTCAACCTGGTGCGGATCGTGACCCAGCTCGAAGCCCGCGGCGTCGCGTCGCCGGGTGGCCTGTCACGGGTCGACTGGTTACGCCAGGCCGACCCCACCCTGACCGCTTCTGCGGCGAAGGCGGTGGTGACGTGCGCGGCCGCGTTCAACCAGCCCCGCTGGGCCCAGCTCCGCCACGCCGTGACCGGCGAAAGCGCCCACAGCACGAGTAGCAGCGCCGACGCCACCAACGGCACCGACCGCATAGATGCCACCGGCGGAACGGATGGCAGCGCCGACGGCACCGACGGGCCCGACGGCAGCGGTGGCGGTGGGGCCTCGCCTGCCCCTCACGCGGAGCGGGTGACCGTGGGCAAGGCCGCGCAGGTCATCGACTTCCACACCCGGTTGAAGCCGGTCGCGGACCCCGACGACCTCGACCAGGCCGTGGCCCACCTCACGGAGCAGGCTTCTGGGTTGCGGTGGGAACAGCTCGGCAAGCTCGCCCGCGAGCTCGCCGACCAGGTCAGGCCCCCGAAGGACGCTGACGAGCACGACCAGAAACGCCGTGAGGGACGCGGTTTGTGGTTCACCGGCCCCAACGCGGCCGGGATGGTCGGCATGACCGGGACCCTCGATCCCGAAGGCGCTGCGACCCTCAAAGCCGCCATCGACCCCCTCAGTGCACCCTGCCCGTTGACCGATGAGGCCGGGGTGCGGATCGAGGACGACCCCAGGCCACCCCACCAACGCCGGATGGACGCCCTGCTCGACCTCGTCGCCCGCGGCGTGTCAGCACCCGGTGAGGCGCCCAGCACGGACAAGGCGAAGATCGTGGTCACCATCGACTTCGACGCCCTGCGCGACTACGTCGCGCACGGCTGCCCACCCCACTGGGCCGGACGAGACGGCAACCACGGCACGAACGGCACGACCAGCAGGAACGGCGCGGCCGGCACGAACGGCACGAACGGTGCGGCGGGTAAGTACGGGGCGGCGGGTAAGGGCGGGGGCGGGTCGTGCCTGAGCGGCGACGTCCTCAGTGCGGCGATGGTGCGCAGGCTGGCGTGTGACGCCGCCATCATCCCCGTCATCCTCGGCTCGGACTCTCAACCGTTGGACGTGGGCAGGGAGGAACGACTCGTCACCCGCGCGATGCGCACCGCGCTGTGGTTGCGCGATGGTGGTTGTTCTTTCCCGGGGTGTTCGACCCCGGCGCAGTGGACCGACGCCCACCATGTGCGGCACTGGCTCCACGGCGGCACCACCTGTTTGGGAAACCTGGCGTTGTTGTGCCGGCGGCACCACGTGTACGTCCATGAGAAGGACCTCACCGCGACCATCACCGACACCGGTGTCACCTGGAACACCTGGCAACACTGGCGCACCACCTTGGGCAGTGACCCACCACCGACGCCATCAACTGATCCGTGAGACCGCGCTTGCAGATTGCACGGCTCGGCGGCAGCCCGATGGAGCAACTTCAGTGGCCATTGACGGTCATGACGGGTCCAGCGACCTCTGACACGAAGGGGCCCAAGGTGCACACCGAGACGAGCGCGATGGCCCGAGCGGGTGCCGCGGGGCTGGTTGACTACGCCTCGACTCGCCGGCGCACCGGGGCTGGTCGACCGGGGCCGGTGAGCAACTCCTCATGGTGGTGCACGACGCGCCAGATACCACCCTCGTCGCGGCGCAGCACCGACGTGCATCGCAGCTGCTCGTCGAGCGACGCGTCGTCGAAGTGTGCTGCCAACAGGTGCGTCTCCCACGCCGCGCCCACGCCGAGCAGGCCCACCACGGGCTCCGACGCGACGAGGCCGACGGGCGCCGGGTAATCGGGGTCGGGGTCGGGGTCGAGGTCAGTCTCGGAGGCTGGGCTGTCCGCGACCCCAGTTTCGCCCTGGGCCGGTTCTGAGTGCGCCCTACCGGCCTGCAGGTCCTCTTTGGTGCGCAGCACGGGAATGGTCGAATCCCACATCGTGCACCCGGCGTCAAGATGGGCCTCAAGCCGGTCTCGGTCACCCTCGAGATAGGCGGCGTAGAGGTCGGTGAAGACGGCCCAGACCCGGGCCGCCTCGCCCTGCAGCGGGTCGGCATCGTTGGTGACGAGGGTGGTGCTGGCGGTCGTGCTGTCGGGGGTGGGGTCGGTCACGGGTGCCCTCCGTTGTGGGTCGTCAGTAGGTCGAGATCGTCACGCACGACGCGCCCCTGCGACACCCCTGCACGGATGTTGCGTAGCGCGCTGATGTCGACGCTCGGGTCGGCGTCGAGCACGAGCAGGTCGGCGCTGAGCCCGGCAACCACCCGCCCGGTGTCGTCGTCGATGCCGCACATCTTCGCGGGCGTGGTGGTGCTGGCCGCCAGCGCCTGCCGTGCGGTCAATCCCGCCTCGGCAAGCAGCTCGGCCTCGCGCACCACCGCAGTCGTGCCGTCGGTGCTGTCACCCGGCGGGATGTCGGTGCCGTTCGTCAACGCCACCCCGGCCGCGACGAGTCGTTGAGCGCTGGCCAGGTGGTCTACCGAGGCCTGTCTGGCGTTCTCACGAGAGTGGTCCTCGAACCCATGCGCTGCCATCCAGTCCTGAGAGCGGGTCACGGCCAGCGTCGGCGAGACGTAGAGCCCCTGCTGGGCCAGCAGTTCGGCGGTGGGCTCGTCGACGACGTAGGCGTGCTCGAAGCTGCGCACCCCTGCGTCGATCGCACGCCGGATGGCGTCGTGATGGCCCGCGTGGGCCACCACGTAGGTGCCGTGCTCTTGGGCCGCACGCACCACGGCACGCATCTCGGCTTCGGTCATCTCGGGGTCCTCCGGGCGCTCGCCGGCATGAGCGAGCCCTCCGGTGATGAAGATCTTGACGTGGTCGGCGCCGTTCTCGAGCTCGCCGCGGGCGGCCGCCTCGAACTCGGAAGGCCCTGAGCAGTAGACCGATCCGGAGCCCTGGCCATGCCCGCCCGGCGCCGACAGGGCCCGGCCACCGGCGAGGATTCGAGGCGCGACGAACCAGCCGCGCCGATCCGCCTCGCGCAACGTCACGTCGATCGCGTGCTGTTCGTGCACACACCGCACCGTCGTGACGCCCGCTTCCAGCGCCTCCCTGGCCCGGGATGCCGACCGAAACGCAGTGAGGGCGGGCGGTTCGTTCTCGTCGGTGTCGCTGAACGGGAAAACGATCGAGAAGTGGGTGTGCACCGTGACGAGCCCCGGAGCGACGAACCGGCCGCCAAGGTCGTAGGTGAGCGCACCGTCCGGGACGGCATCCCCGACGCTGAGGATGCGCCCGTGCTCGATGACGATCGACGTCGGCTCGCTCGTCGGGTTCGACGGATCGACCACGCGGACGCCGGTGAGCCCAAAGGTTCCCGGTTTCATCTCTCCCCCAATACCTTTCGACCAATCATCAGAGAACGCTCGCGCCCAAAGATCGCAGGTGACAACGCCCCGGCAGTTCCGTCGATGGGCACGGCAGGAACGAAGGACGGCCGGCAAGGAGGCGCTTCCGATCCCATCTGCGATGTCCTGTTGGACGGTGATCAGCGGCTTGACCCAGGAGGGGTTGGTCGGTGACGACCGAGAGGGCAGCCGGGAGCACGCCTCGGGAGAGGCCTACCACAGCCCACAGCACGGAACGCGTTTGATGACACCCCTGTCCGCAGGTCAGGATCAGGGCATGCCCGCACTCGACCACCTGGCCAAGAACGAGTTCCCGCGCTCAGCGAAGTACGACGCACGGTGGCTCGTGGACCTCGACATGGGGCCGCATCCCCTGTGGCTGCTCGAGGACCTCGTCGCCGACCTCGACCTTCGCCCGGGCATGCGCGTGCTCGACCTCGGGTCCGGCCGCGGCGCGACCTCGGTGTTCCTGGCCAAGGAGTACGGCGTCAGCGTCGTCGCGGTCGACCTCTGGGTCGATCCCGACGCAGCGAGCGCCGTGTTCGCCAAGGAGGGGGTGGCCGACCAGGTGCTGGCCATGCGAGTCGATGCCCACAACCTGCCGTTCGGGCGCCACTCGTTCGACGCGATCGTCAGCATCGACGCCTGGGAGTACTTCGGCACCGGCGACCACTACCCGCCCTACCTGGCCGCGTTCCTCCGGCCGGGCGGCCAGCTCGGCGTCGCGACCCCGGCGCTCACCACCGAGGTGCGCGAGCTCGGTGCGATCCCCGACCACATCGACGGGGTCGTCGGGGCTGAGACCGCTGCCTGGCACACCCCCGAATGGTTGCGCTCGCAGTGGGAGTTCAGCCGGGCCTTCACCACCGTCACCGCGCGGGCGCAGGTCGACGGGTGCGCGAACTGGCTGTTGTGGGAGCGAGCCGTGCTCGAGCTGAAGGGCAAGACGGGCTCGCCGGTGCAAGGCATGCTGGAGACCGACGGTGGCGCCTTTGTCACCTTCGCGATGGTGACCGGAACGGTGGCGTGAACAACCGATGACAGTGGATGCAGTCGACCTGAAGCACCTGCGACGAGCCGTGGAGCTGGCCCGGCAGGCGCTCGAGAGCGGCGATCAGCCGTTCGGCTCCCTGCTCGTCTCGGCGACCGGAGACGTGCTGTTCGAGGACCACAACCACGTCGCCCTCGAGGCCACCCAGCATCCGGAGTTCGCGATCGCGCGGTGGGCGGGCGCGAACCTCACGGCACCGGAGCGGGCGTCGGCCACGGTCTACACCTCGGGCGAACACTGCGCCATGTGCTCGGCCGCGCACGGCTGGGTGGGTCTCGGCCGCATCGTCTACGCGCTCAGCTCGGCGCAGCTGGGCGCGTGGCGCTTCGAGTGGGGCGCTCCGGCGTCACCGGTGGCCGCGCTCCCGATCGCCGCGGTGTTCCCGGGCGCCGTCGTCGATGGTCCGGCCCCCGAGCTCGAGCACGAGCTGCGCACCCTGCACGAGGCCAGCGCCCGCCGCGAGTGACCCACGCCCGCCACGGTCCGATCCCCGCGGCCGGATGCCGCTCGGCTGGGTATGGAGGGGTTGTTGCGTCACGCTCGTTGTCCGCTCGTGGCGAACAATCCGGAGACTTGAGCCGGATGCGCTCAGGATGGGAACAGGATAGGCAGCGACGTCGTTGGTCGGGATGTGCTCGTCACAGCGCGCACCGATAGAATCGAGATGTCTCTCGATCAGTCAGGAGAAGAGCATGTTCGAAAGATTCACCGACCGGGCCCGGAGGGTGGTTGTCCTCGCGCAGGAGGAAGCACGCCTGCTCAACCACAACTACATCGGTACCGAGCACATCCTCCTGGGTCTGATCCACGAAGGCGAAGGCGTCGCCGCGAAGGCCCTCGAGTCGCTCGACATCTCGCTCGAAGCGGTCCGAGCCCAGGTCCAGGAGATCATCGGTCAGGGCCAGCAGGCCCCGACCGGACACATTCCCTTCACGCCCCGCGCGAAGAAGGTGCTCGAGTACTCGCTGCGCGAGGCGCTGCAGCTCGGCCACAGCTACATCGGCACCGAGCACATCCTGCTCGGCCTCATCCGCGAGGGTGAAGGCGTTGCCGCACAGGTGCTCGTCAAGCTCGGCGCCGAGCTGAACAAGGTGCGCCAGCAGGTCATCCAGCTGCTCTCGGGCTACCAGGGCGGCCAGACCGGAGAGAAGGCCGGCGCCGGAGTCGGTGCGGCCCAGGGCGAGGGCACCCCGGCGGGGTCGCTCGTGCTCGACCAGTTCGGCCGAAATCTGACGCAGGCGGCCCGCGAGGGCAAGCTCGACCCGGTCATCGGACGTGAGAAAGAGATCGAGCGCGTCATGCAGGTGCTGAGCCGACGCACCAAGAACAACCCGGTGCTGATCGGTGAGCCAGGCGTCGGCAAGACCGCGGTCGTCGAGGGGCTGGCCCAGGACATCGTCAAGGGCGAGGTGCCCGAGACCCTGAAGGACAAGCAGCTGTACACGCTCGACCTCGGTTCGCTCGTGGCCGGCAGCCGCTACCGCGGTGACTTCGAGGAGCGCCTGAAGAAGGTGCTGAAGGAGATCCGCACCCGCGGCGACATCATCATCTTCATCGACGAGATCCACACCCTCGTCGGGGCCGGTGCGGCCGAGGGCGCCATCGACGCCGCGAGCATCCTCAAGCCGATGCTCGCCCGCGGTGAGTTGCAGACGATCGGCGCGACGACGCTCGACGAGTACCGCAAGCACATCGAGAAGGACTCTGCACTCGAGCGGCGTTTTCAGCCGATCCAGGTGCAGGAGCCCACGCTGCCGCACACGATCGAGATCCTCAAGGGCCTGCGTGACCGCTACGAGGCCCACCACCGTGTCACCATCACGGATGCCGCTCTCGTGGCGGCCGCCAACATGGCCGACCGTTACGTCAACGACCGGTTCCTGCCCGACAAGGCGATCGACCTCATCGACGAGGCGGGCGCGCGACTGCGCATCCGCCGGATGACGGCTCCGCCAGACCTGCGCGAGTTCGACGAGAAGATCGCCATCCTCGTGCGCGAGAAGGAGTCGGCCATCGACGGCCAGGACTTCGAGCGTGCCGCGCGGGCCCGTGACGACGAGAAGCGCCTGCTGCGCGAGAAGTCCGAGCGCGAGGCCCAGTGGAAGTCCGGTGACATGGACGTCGTGGCCGAGGTCGACGAAGAGCTCATCGCCGAGGTCCTGGCGGCCAGCACCGGCATCCCGGTGTTCAAGCTGACCGAGGAGGAGAGCAGCCGCCTGCTCAACATGGAAGACGAGCTGCACAAGCGGATCATCGGCATGGACGACGCCGTCAAGGCTCTCAGTCAGGCGATCCGTCGTACCCGTGCCGGCCTGAAGGACCCCCGTCGTCCCGGCGGTTCGTTCATCTTCGCCGGTCCGACCGGTGTCGGTAAGACCGAGCTGGCCAAGACGCTCGCCGAGTTCCTCTTCGGCAGCGAGGACGCGCTGATCCAGCTCGACATGTCGGAGTACTCCGAGAAGCACACGGTGAGCCGGCTGTTCGGCTCGCCTCCCGGTTACGTCGGGTACGAAGAGGGCGGCCAGCTCACCGAGAAGGTGCGCCGCAAGCCGTTCTCGGTCGTGCTCTTCGACGAGGTCGAGAAGGCCCACCCGGAGATCTTCAACTCGCTGCTGCAGGTGCTCGAGGACGGCCGCCTGACCGACTCACAGGGCCGGATGGTCGACTTCAAGAACACGGTCATCATCATGACGACCAACCTCGGCACCCGGGACATCTCGAAGACCTCGCTCGGCTTCTCGGCCGGGCCCGACACCCTCTCCGACTACGAGCGGATGAAGGCCAAGGTCATCGACGAGCTGAAGCAGCACTTCCGGCCCGAGTTCCTCAACCGCGTCGACGACACAATCGTGTTCCCGCACCTCACCCGGTCGGAGATCACGCAGATCGTCGACCTCGAGATCGCCAAGCTCGACAAGCGGCTCAAGGACAAGGACATGGGGATCGACCTCACGCCTGCGGCCAAGGACCTGCTCGCCAAGCGGGGCTACGACCCCGTGCTCGGTGCACGTCCGCTGCGTCGCACCATCCAGCGCGAGATCGAGGACGCCCTGTCGGAGAAGATTCTCTACGCCGAGTTCCTGTCGGGCCAGTACATCCGGGTCGACACCGAGGGTGAGGGCAAGGACGAGAAGTTCACCTTCTCGCCCATGAACCACCCCGACCAGGCGCATCGACCGGCTGACGATCTGCAGGAGATCTCTGACGGTGCAGCCCTTGACGAAGCCCTCAGCGTCAACGTCACGAGCGGACCGGTCGTGCCTGACGACCGCTTCCCCGACAGCGCCATGGGCGGCGAGCGCTGACTAGACGGCAGCACCGAACGACCCGTTGGGGGCCGAGGACAACGTCCTCGGCCCCCAACGTTTGTCTTCCGTACCACCGGTCCCTCGGGAGACGTGCTCGCGGCGGCAGCCAACCGTCTGAAAGGCGCGCCCGTCGCCGGCCCCGTGGATCAGTGCCGGATCGACCCGGTTAACCGACGGTTAACCGACGGTTAACCGTCCCTCCTCACCTGCCGTTGGCTGTACTCACACCTCGGGTGAAAGTCCTGACCCGGTGAGGCCCAGGCGCGTGACGGATGAATTTTCGAGTTGACAGAGCTTGGGCGCAGTCCCACTATATCCGTACAAACTATGACCCTCGATTGGACATAGTGAACGCGAACCACCTGAACACGTAGACCCGTCAGTGCTGACGCTGGAACAGGTAGGAAGAAGCGACTCATGCGTGCATTTCACAGTCCACGATCGGTCCTTGGGGTGCGTCCTGCTGTCGCCCGATCGGGGTTTCGGAATCGGCGTCGTTCGATCGCCGCTTCTGGTGTGTTGACCGTTGGCTTGGTGGTGGCCTCCTTCTCGATGAGTGCCCCGGCAGGGGCGGCCGACAACGCGGGGCCCAGTGCTGTCGCGCCGACTGGCGCCCCAGTGAGTGCACGTCCCTACCAGCTCAAGGGCGGAGTCAGCGCCCCGATCTACAGCTACGGATCAGCGATCCGCGAGACCGTCTACGTGAACGCACCGGACTACGACGGCGACGGCAGCCCCGACCGGGTGGCAGCCGACATCGTCCGTCCTTCCGAAACCGCTGCCGCAGGGATGGAGGTGCCAGTGATCATGGACGCCAGCCCCTACTACCTCAGCCTGGGGCGGGGCAACGAGAGTGAGTTCAAGACCTACGCGGAGAATGGGACGCCGCAGAAGTTCCCGCTGTTCTACGACAACTACTTCGTGCCACGCGGGTACGCGTTCGTCGCGGTCGACATGGCTGGCACCGGGCGTTCGACGGGCTGTGTCGACCAAGGTGGTGTCTCCGACGTCGGATCGGTCGAGGCCGTCGTGAAGTGGCTGAACGGCAATGCCAGCGCCTTCGACGTCAACGGCGCACCGGTCGTTGCTGACTGGACCAACGGCAAGACCGGGATGATCGGCAAGAGCTACGACGGCACCCTGGCCAACGCGGTGGCCGCCACGGGCGTCAGGGGGCTCGAGACGATCGTGCCGATCTCGGCGATCAGCTCCTGGTACGACTACGACCGGTCACAAGGGCTTCCGTTCAGCTGGAACTACCCCAGCGGGCTTTCCAGTCTGGTCGCCTCCAAGCGGACCGAGCCGGTCGACTGCAGTGCCACGCTCGCCCGGCTGGCTGCCGACGATGGCGACGAGTCCGGTCAGTACGACGAGTTCTGGGCCGAGCGTGACTACCGACAGGGCCCGCAGACCAACGTCGGCAAGGTCCGGGCCAGCGTCTTCGTCTATCACGGCCTGCAGGACCTGAACGTCAAGACTCGCAACTTCTCCCAATGGTGGACGGCGCTGGGCAGCCAAGGTGTCACCCGCAAGATGTGGCTGACCCGGGTCGGGCACGTGGACCCCTTCGACAGCAACCGCTCACGGTGGGTCAAGACCCTGCACCGCTGGTTCGACAGCGAGCTGATGGGGATCGACAACGGCATCCTCGACGAGCCCGCGGTCGACATCGAGATCAAGCCCAACACCTGGGTCAAGAACACCAGCTGGCCCACTGCCGCGAGCACCACCTTCACGCCACGCGCCGACGGGAGCATGGTCGCCGCGCCAGGCGTCAACGCCGGACTCAGCTCGTGGCTGAACGCGCCCAACCAGAGCGAGTCCACGGCCGTGAGTGCCGGCAGCGAGAAGAACCGGTTGCTCTTCGCCACCGGCCCGCTGCGCGCCGACACCCGAATCAGCGGCACCGCCACGGCCCGCCTGAAGGTGACCAGTCAGGTTCCCACCGGGCAGGTGGGGGTGATGCTCGTCGACTACGGCCTCGGCAAACGCGTTCTGGCCACCGGCGACGGCGTCTCCACGACCGAAAAGCAGACCTGCAACGGATCATCCACGGCCTTCGATGACTCCTGCTACTACACCACGAAACGCAACATCGGGAATACTCCGCTGCAGGTGATCGGCCGCGGTTGGGCCCGGCTGGACGGCGCCGGCGCTCACCAGCTGACGGTACGGATGGACCCCGACGACACCGTTGTCGCCAAGGGCCACCGCCTCGGTCTCGTCGTGGTGGCCGCTGCCCCGAGCAGGTTGCGCAACGTCGACAACAGCCCCACTTCCCGCTACACCCTCGACCTCTCCGCCACCACCTTCACGGTGCCCGGTGCGGTCTTTACCGCCCCGGCGCGAGATGCCCGCACCTTCGGCTGGCTGCCGAAGACGAACGAGCTGACCCCCGGCACCGTGGCGCCGCAGCAGAAGGGCATGCGACTGCCCAGCTGAAGATGGGCGATGCACGACTGACCGCCTGAGTCATCAAGACCCCTCCTTGGCTGCCTCGGTGGATGACGGGGCGCGTGCGTCGCTTCCCAGTTCGGCCGTCGCCCGGTTTCTCGGTCCGGTGCTCGTCTCGCGCGTGCTCGAGCGCCAAGCTGCGCTGGCCGGGTGACCCCGTCGATTACGGTGGAGCAGTGACGTTCTACCACCCGCGCTCACCCTCGGATGCCGCGCAGCGACAAGCCCCTTCGAAGCCGCCCATCCGCTTCGCGACGGCCGTGGCGGCCGCCGCTACTGTCGGCCTGCTGTCCAGTGCCTGCTCCAGCGCCGAACCCACACCAACGGTCAGCGGCGGGACGAGCGCCCAGCCCCCCACCAGCGGAACTGCAACGTCGGCCGCGTCGTCGGCAACGTCCAGTGCCGGTGTCACTGGAGCGCCGGCTGCGCTCACAACGGTCGTGGCCAAGCGCTACGGCGGGACCGTCCCGGCCCAGGCGAGAGCCACGACCGGCACCTGGTTCGACACCCCGGTGGCGGTGGTCACCGCCGGTGACGACGTCACCCTCGCGGTCGGTCCGACGTGGAAGGTGGTGGGGGGCTGGTGGCCCTCCCTGGGCAAGAAGGAACCCGAGCTGGGAAAGGCCGGCCCGCGGTTCGTGCTCGCCATCGGGTCTGACGCTCGCAAGGGTCAACCCCTCGAGCGCACCCGAGCCGACGTGCTGCAGGTCATCGGCACCGACGGCGAGGGTGGGGGTGGCGTGATGGGGATGGCGCGAGACCTGTGGGTGCCGCTCAGCACCGGAGGCAAGGGAAAGATCAACTCCGCCATGGTCTTCGGCGGCCCGAAGGCCCAGCTCGCGACGGTGAAGACGGTGACCGGGCTTCCCATCGAGGGCTACGTCGTCGTCGGGTTCTCAGGGTTCCGGCAGGTCGTCAACGAGCAGGGCGGCATCCCCATCGTGGTGCCCCAGACGGTCGACGCGTCGCACGCCGGCATCGTCATCAAGAAGGGACCCCAGACGCTGAGCGGCAAAGAGGCGCTCGCCTACGCGCGTGAGCGCAAGACGCTGCCCGACGGCGACTTCGGCCGGTCACGGCACCAGGGCGAGATCATCCTGGCGGCGGCGGTGAAGGCGAAGCTGGCGGGCCCCCAAGCGATCCCGGCCGCGTTCACGAGCTTCTCGAAGGTGGGCAAGACGAACCTGTCGGCCGAGCAGATGCTCACCTACGCCGCCGGGCTCTACCGGCTGAGCCCCCTGCAGGTCGGGCGCGGTGTGGCCAAGGGCGGCTTCGGCACGGCAAGCGGCCAGTCGATCGTGGTGCTCGGAGCCGAGGCGAAGAAGCTGTTCGCCTCCTTTCGCGACGGCAACCTGTCGTGACCGGCGAGGCCCCTGTGATCCGTCGTGCGCGCACGGCCGATGTGCGCGGCATCCGGGCCCTCGTGTCGCCGCTCGCCGAGCGGCGCGTGCTCGTGGCCAAGGAGGCAGTCACCTACTACGAGAACGTCCCCGACTTCGTGGTCGCCGAGCAGGACGGCCATTTGATCGGGTGCGGGGCCGTGCACGTGATGTGGGAGGACCTCGCCGAGATCCGCACCCTGGCCGTGGCCCCTGACGCACTGGGCAGCGGCCTCGGGGGCCGCATCCTCGAGACGCTCGTGGGCGAGGCACGCGCGCTGGGGGTGCAGCGGCTCTTCTGCCTCACCTTCGAGACGCGGTTCTTCGAGCAGCACGGTTTCAGCGAGATCGAAGGCCAGGCCGTGTCGAGCGAGGTCTACGTCGAGCTGTTGCGCTCGTACGACGAGGGCGTGGCCGAGTTCCTCGACCTCGAGCGGGTCAAGCCGAACACCCTCGGCAACCACCGGATGCTGCGCACGCTCTGAGCGGGGCGACGACTACGTCGGGGGTGGCAGCCGGCGGGCCAGCTCGCGCAGCAAGGCATCGACCGCGGGCGACCTGGCCTGCAGCCGGGCGATGACGCTGAGCTCCCAGACGAGCGGCTCGGCCAGCGGCACCGCCGTGACGCCCGGGGCGCCAGCCACCGTCTGCACCGGCACGACTGCGACGCCGAGGCCGGCCGCCACGTAGGCCGGCACGGTCGACAGGTCAGGCACCTCGATCGTCACCCGGCGGCGCATGCCGGCCGCCCGCAACCAGTCGTCGGCCACCGTACGGGTGCCGAAACCCGTTGGCATCTCGACGAAGTCGTCATCGAGGAGGTCGGCGAACGATACGACGGCATCGCCAGCGTGGGGATGCCCGTCTGGCAACACCGCCACGAACGGCTGGCGTCTCAACAGCAGATGGTGAACGCCGACCAGGTCAGCCACCGCGAGCCCACAGAAGGCGACGTCGACCCGGGAGCGCCGCACATCGTCGACGAGGCCGGTCGACCCGCGCGGCGAGGTTCGCATCACCAGCTCGACGCCCGGGTGGTGCCGGTGGAAGCGGCCGAACAGGGTGGGCAGCTCGAGCGACTCGAGGTTGGTCAACAGGCCGACGCGCAGCCGGCCCCTCACCTGGCCGTCGGCGAGAGCACCGAGGTGGTACATCTCGGCAACCGCTTCCAGGGCCGCCCGGGCGCGGGGCAGCAGCTCTCGCCCCGCCGGGGTCAGCGAGACCTGCCGCGTCGACCGCTCGAAGAGTCGAGCCCCGGTCTGGCGCTCGAGGGCCCCGATGCCGGCCGACACGGTCGACTGCACGGCCTGCACGCGGTCGGCGGCCCGGGTGAAGCTGAGCTCGTCGGCGACGGCCACGAAGAACTCGAGGTGCCTGGTGTCCATCTCCCCAGTATTCATCGAAATCGTCGATCAATCAGCCTGACCGTCTTCGTTGGACTTGTTGAATCATGAAGCGCACCATGGAGTCATGAAGAGTCCGACAGAGCCCGGCCGGTTGGCGCACCCTGTGCCGACCGCCACGAGCGCGACCAGAACGCACGGCCGCGGGTTCTGGATCGTGGTGGCCGTGTTCGCCGTGCTGATGGCCTTCACCACGCTGCCCACGCCGCTCTACCCGCTCTACCAGCAGCGCGACGGATTCCCGACCTTCGTCATCACGCTCATCTTCGCGGCCTACGGCTTCGGGGTGATGGCGGGTTTGTACCTCACCGGGCATGTGAGCGACTACCTCGGGCGACGCAAGGTCATCATGGCGGCCGCGTCGGTGGAGCTGGCGAGCGCCATCATGTTCACGCTGCTCGCCGACACGACCAGCCTGCTCATCGCCCGCTTCCTCTGCGGCGTCGGCATCGGCGCCCTGACCGCCACCGCCACGGCTCACCTCTCCGAGCTTCGCTCGGTGGCGCGTCCGCGCGAAGACGGAAGCTTCGCCTCCACGGCAGCAGGGGTCGTGAACACCGGTGGGCTCGCGCTCGGGCCGCTCGTGGCCGGCCTGCTGACACAGTGGCTGCCGGCACCCCTCACCGTGCCGTTCGCCGTGTGGGTGGTGCTGATCAGCATTGCTCTCGCTGTGATGCTGCTTGTTCCCGAGACGGTGCCCGGCGACACCATTCGACCCGCCTACCGACCCCAACAGGTTCACATCGACGACGCCGCACGCCCGGTTTTCGCGGCGACGGCGGTGGCAGCGGCATCCGCCTTCTCGGTGCTCGGCGTGTTCACCTCACTGACGGCCAGCTTCGTCGGCGGCACGCTGCACCACCACTCGCGACTGTTGAGCGGCGCCATCGTCTTCGGAGTGATCGGGGCGTCGGCTCTCTCACAGGTGTTGCTCGGCAGCCGTTCGGTGGGGCTCCGGCTGCGCACCGGGATGGCCCTGATGGCAGCCGGTCTTATACTCGTGGCCACCGCCAGCCTGACTCAGTCGCTCGCGCTGTTCGTGGTGGCGGGAGTGCTGGCCGGCGCCGGCGTCGGTCTGGTCTTCAACGTGGCGCTCGCCACCTCGGCACAGGTCAGCTCGCCGGAGCACCGCGGCGGCACGCTGGCCGGCATGTTCCTCGCGGCGTACGCCGGCATCACCGTTCCGGTCATCGCCGCCGGGGTGGCCCTGACGTGGTTGCCGGCCGTCGGCGTGCTCGCCACCTTTGCGCTCGTCGTGCTCTTCGCGGTGCTCGTGTCGACGGGCCGCATGATCGCCCTCGACCCCTCCGGCGCTTCCGACGACGACTGACCTCATCCCGGCACGAAGTCGATTCGCGTCTCCGTTCGCGGCCATCCGGCATCCCTGAAGGCCCTGACCATGGGCTGGTTCGTCGTGTCGGTGTCGGCGATGAGCACGGTGGCCCCCTCGGCGACGAGCGCGTGCGTGGCGAGGCGCACCAACTCTGCCGCGTAGTGGTGGCCCCGGTGCTCGCAGCCCACGCCGACGAAGAGCACGAGGGCCCGCCCGCCCAGCATCGCCCGGAACGACACCAGGCCCACGACGCGGTCGGCCGCGTCGAAAGCCAGTCGGAGGCAGTCGACCGGGTCTGAATCGAGCAATAAGGCGAGAGCCTCTTCACACGCGGCGTCGAAGCCGACGCGGCCGACGGTGGCGGCGTCATGGGCGTCGAGCGTGCCTGCCATGACGTCTCGATGCACCGCCGCGAGCCGCGGGTCGTTGGCATCGGTCAGCCGTTCCAGACGCAGCGATGGTCGTGACCCGATTGCGCCGCCGGTCTGGTCAACGGGCGTGAACTCGTAGTGGCACCGTTCGACGAAGACCCGCCAGCCGGCATCCACGAGGGCGTCGGTCGAGGACGCCACCCTGACGTCATGCGCTCCGGCGTCGGGCGGAGCGAAGACAGCCACCTCCTCGAACCCGTGGCCACGCGCCTCCCCCGGTGCCCAGGTCAGGAGCCGTGCGGCCTGGTCAGGGTCCCGCGGAAGGCTCATCAAGTCGACGCCAAAGGGAGCACCCTGCTGCGAGCCGATGCCGGCGAGGCCACCCGTGATAGAACCCGTGCTGTCACGCGCGGCCCAGACCCACTCCGGCCGCCTTCGCCCCGAACCGAACGTGTCCTCGAGGTGTCGTCGGGTGCGCAACCGGTGCTGGGTGGGCGAGTCGAGGGCCGGCGCGAGGTCGGCAACGACGTTCACCGCCTCCACCATCGAGGTCGGCGAGAACAGGTCGGTGTCACGCATGTCGTTGGTCATTCGCGCCGACAGTAGCCCCCGGGGCACGCCCTGGCCACGCAATTTCGTCGGGGTTCGCTCGACAGCACGAGACCGCGACTACCGTGAGCGAGTGCACGAGCGAGGGGAGACGACGACGGTGCTGCTTGACCCGCTCGCCCGGCTGGAGCGTCATAGCGGTGTCTGACGTGTCGGCAGCCTCGACCTACCCGCCGGAGCAACTGGTGGCCTATGACTCCGACTGGGTGGCCCGCTTCGAGCAGCTCGCCTCCGATCTTCGGGCAGCGTTGGGCGCGGCCTCGGTGGTGGAGCACATCGGCTCGACGTCGGTACCGGGCCTGGTGGCGAAGCCAGTGATCGACCTGGCCGTGCAACTACCCCCCGGTGAGAGGCTCGACGACCACATCACGGTCTGGGGCGAGCTGGGCTGGTCGGGCCCGCACGACCTCGGCACTCACCGGTGTCTGTTCCTGCTCGAGCAGAATGTGCGTCACGCCATCGCCCACCTCTTCACCGCGGAGCAGTGGCAGTCGGCGCACCAGCGACTGTTCGCGGCGTGGCTACGTGGGCACGACGATGACCGTGATGCGTACGCCCTGCTGAAGCGCACGCTGGTCGCCTCCGGCGTGTGGGGGCAGGCGTACACCAGTGCGAAGACAGAGTTCGTAGAGGCCATCGTCGACCGTGCGCGAGCGGCACAAGGTCTCGACCCGGCTCCGGTCTGGGATGCCGCTGCCACCGATCTCGTCGCGCGGTCACGGAGACTGCGCGGCCAGACGTGAGGGGTGAAGCCTCGACGAACTAGCCTGATGCACATGACGTCTCAGCCGGAGGTTGCGTTGCGAGCGCTCAGTGTCGAGGATGCTGGAACCATCGCGGGTTGGGCGGACGACCCGGTGTTCTGCCGAGCTGCCGACTGGACGGTCGGGTTGCACCCGGACGAATACCTCGCCTTTCAAGCCGGGCTCATCGCGGAACCCCCAGCCGACCTCGTCCGACTCGGCGCGGCGCTCGACGCGCGGCTGATCGGCTATGTCGCCTTGCAGGGTGGCGAGGTCGGGCAGCGTGAGCTCGGATTCGTGATCGGCGAGCGCGCGCTCTGGGGGCGGGGACTGGGCATGGCGGTTGCCTCAGCCGGCCTGTGTCACGGATTCGTCGCTATGGGTCTGACGCAGATCTGGGGCGAGGGTCTCGCGGCCAACGCCGCCTCCGTACGCATCCTCGAGCGCCTCGGCATGCGAGAGACGGGCGTCGGCGAGCAAGGAACCTACCTGGGTCAACCCAGCCACTACCGCCGGTTCAGCATCAGCCGCGACGAGTTCGTCTCGTGCTGAGCTGACCGACTCTCGGTAACCGACGGCCGCTCGTCTGGGGCCCAGCTCTAGCCAGGACGCCGCGAGCCGGCCCGGATCATCGCGCCCGCTACGGCTGCGACGCCTGCGAGCACCAGGATCGCCCAACCCAAAACCGAGCGAACGATGAGTCGGCGCGGACGATGAGAACGACCCCGACCACCACATCGGCTATCACCCCTGCGATGGTGATCCGCGAGCCGAGGCGATGGCGTCGACGATCTGCCGCCGTGGTAGCACGCCTCGGTTCGCTCTCGGCCAGGCCCAGACGAATCATCACGTTCTCAAACCAGCCCATCGTCAGCCCCTCATCTCCCGGCGCGTCCGGCGCCTCCGCGTGGCTACGGGCAGACGGTGTGCGGTCGGGCACCCGTCAAGCGGAGCAGGTGCCAGCCGCACACCCCGCTGCGCGGCTGACACCCCTGCAGCCCGGTGTGTGCCAGACCTACGGCCGGCCGACGCGTGCTCAGGCGCCGTAGACCTCGCCGCGGTCGCGCAGCAGCCAGCGCCGCTCGGCGTAGGCCATGTCGTCGACCCACAGCTGCTTCTGGGTCGCGGCGACCGCCGGGCGGATCAGCCCGGCCACGGCCCGCGCCACCTGGAAGCCCTTGCGGGGCGAGTGTGCGATCGTGGCCTCGGTCATCACCGTGACCGGCTTGCCCTGGTCGTCGGGGCCGAGCGCGGTGGCGTGGGTCTCGACCACCGACCCGGCGCCTTCACCATCCAGGATCGTCATGACGATGGTGCGCGCGTCGGGGCAGGTGAACTCGGCCCGCACCGGCACGCCCCAGCGCTTCGACACGCGGAAGGCGACGTCGACGGTCAGCACCTCGTCACTCGAAGCGGAGTCGTCGACCGTCAGGTCGCTGAAGGCGTAGGGGTGGTACCAGGTGCCGTGCCAAGGGTCGAGGCGGTTCGCGATGATGTCCTGCGGCTCGCACCGGCCCCGCAACGTGATGACGGTCGCGAACGACTGGTGCATCGGCGGGCGTGCCGTGATGACGGGCAGATCACCGAGCGACTCCCCCTCGGTGGGCAGCCGCACCCACAGCAGCACTCCGTCGTCGTGGGCCGGGAAGGTGAGCCAGTCGCGACGCACCCCTTCGCTCAGGGCCAGCCCGTGCCAGCGGCAGTAGACCTGACCGTGCATGACCTCGCAGTCCTCCAGCAGGGCCCCCAGGTGCGGGCAGGCACCAGGCCCGGCCTGGAGCACGCCGTTCTCGCCGCGCCACAGCACCACCTCTCGGCCCATGACGATGCGCGTCACCGAGCGCGTCAGACCGAGGTCGGCTGAGCTCCCGACGACGTGCCAGCCGCCGGGGTCGCGACCTTGGGCGACCTCGAACGCCTTGCGGATACGGGCCGGCCGGGCCTGACGCCAGGTGCCGGCCAGGTGATCGCGCGGCTCGGCCGGCATCCGGCGTAGGGGGTTGACAGGGCGACCGGCGGGCCGGCCGATCGGGGCGGCGCCTGGCGTGGTGCGCAAGGTGGTCATCAGATCATCACTTTCGTGCGGGGTGGGCCGGCCACGAGGATGCGCGAGCTCACCGCGGCCTTGCGCCAGGTGGGCACTCGAGCCCTCGTGCTGAACACGTCGAAGTCGTTCTCCTCGATGAGCTCGAGGATGCGGGCGTAGAGGGTGCGGGCCGTCGCGACGCAGCGCGCCGACGACGTCGGCAGCAGGGCGATGCCGGCGTCGGCACGGTGGTAGAGCTCACGGTTGCGTTCGAGCTCGAAGCGCATCAGCTCGCGCCACTCGCGCGACACGGTGCGCGCCCAGGGGTCGGCGCCGAACCGGCGCAGGTCCTCCTGGGGAACGTAGACCCGCCCCCGTTCGAGATCTTCACCGATGTCGCGCAGGAAGTTGGTGAGCTGGAACGCCAGGCCGAGCGCCTGCGCCGGTTCGAAGGCCGCCGACGACTTCGGTCGCAGCACCGGCAGCATCATCTCGCCGATCACGGCGGCGGAGCCGTCCATGTAGCCGAGCAGGTCGTCCCAGGTCTCGTAGGTGGTCTGCGTGAGGTCCTGCGCCATGGCCCCGAAGAAGCGCTCGAAGCACTCGTCGGGGATCTCGCACGAGCGCACGCTGTGGCCGACCGCAGCAATCACCGGGTCGTCGGTGGGCTCGCCCTGCGCCACCCGCCGGAACTGGTCGGCGAAGTCGTTCAGCGCGGCCGTGGTGCGCGTGACGTGGTCGGGGCCGGTGGCGCCGGGCGCGTCGACGATGTCGTCGGCGAGCCGGCACAGCGCGTACACGGCGTACACGTGCCGGCGCCGTTCGGGCGGCAGCAGCAGCGTGCCCCAGTAGTAGGTCGTGCCGTGCTCGCGGGTGATGCGGGCACAACGCTTGTAGCCCTCCTCGAGCTGGGCCGCCGACGCGGCCGAGATCGCAGTCACGGTCGCCCCACCCGCGTCAGACGACGGATGCCGCTGGGCTTGTTGCCGTTCGCACCCGCGGCGAGCGCCTTGCTGGTTGCGGGCAGGTACGCGCTGACCCGTTGGGCCGCCAGCTTTCCGCTGATCAGCACCATCGGCACCCCGACACCGGGCACCGTGCCCGACCCGGCGAAGACGAGGCCCGGTATGCGCTTCTCGACGTTGGCCGGGCGGAAGGGGCCGGTCTGCAGGAAGGTGTGGGCCAGCGCGAACGGGGTTCCCTCGTGCATCCCCATCTGCTGCCACTCGACGGGGGTCACGAACTCCTCGCTGACGACCTCGGTCGGGTAGCCGTTGCGCTCGAGGAAGCCGTGCAGCCGCTCCTTCATGGGGCCGCGCTCCTGCGCCCAGTCGATCGTGCTCGAGAGGTTGGGCACCGGCTCGAGCACGTACATCACCGAGTCGCCGGCGGGGGCCAGGGTCGGGTCGGTCAAGGTCGGCACCGTCACCAGCCGCGACGGGTCGGGCATCAGGGTCTTGTCGTCGATGAGGGCCGTGAAGCTGCCGTTCCAGTCGTCGCCGAAGTGGATGTTGTGGTGGCTCGTGCCCGGCGCCGGCTGGCCCTTGGCCCCGATGTGCCACACCACGGCAGAGGGCGAGTAGCTGCCCGAGCGCACCAGGCGCGGGGCCTTCAGCTGCGGGAGCAACTTGTCGTAGGCGGTGGGCAGATCGAGCGTGCACACCACGGCATCCGCCCGGATCTGCTCACCGTCATCGAGCACCACCCCCGCCACGGCTCCCCGGCGATCGAGCGCGAACCGGTCGACGGTGGCGTTGTACCCCACGTCGGCTCCCGCCTTGGCGACGGCCGCCGCCATCGCGGCGGGTACGGCATCCATCCCGCCCTCAGGGAACCAGACGCCCTCGATGGAGTCCATGTAGGTGATGACGGCGTAGAGCGCGAGTGCCTTCTCGGGCGAGAGGCCGGCGTAGAGAGCCTGGAACGAGAAGAGGCGGTGCAGCCGCTCGTCGGTGAACCAGTCTCGGATGACCGGGCCGAGCCGGCGGAAACCGCCGAGACGAACCAGCTTGGCCGCGGCCCCCGGCGAGCCGAGCAGGTCAAGCGGGGAGTCGAAGTTCGCGTCGATGAAGTGCGGCATCTCGACGCGGTAGAGCTGGCGCAGCCAGGCGGCGAAGTCGACGAACGCAGCGGCATCGACACTGCCGCATGTGTCGGAGATCTCCTGACGCATCGCCTCGACGCCGTGGCGCACCATGATCTGGCTGCCGTCGCTGTAACGGGCCCGGTAGGCCGGGTCGAGCAGCCGCATCGGCAGCACGTCGGCGATGTCTGTGCCGATGGCGCGCAGGGCGTCGTTGACCAGGTCGGGCATCGTCATGACGGTAGGGCCGGTGTCGAAGGTGAAACCGTCCTGGTGCAGGCGCAGGCCGCGGCCCCCGGCCGCGTGGTGCCGCTCGACGACCGTCACCTCGTGGCCCTGGCCGATGAGATGGCAAGCGGCGGACAGGCCGGACAGGCCCGCCCCGATGACGACAACGCTCATGAGTGTCTCCAGGCAGTGGCGTGGGCGAGGGCGGTGAGGTTCTCGACTCCGAGCGGGTGCAGATCGGCCTCGTCGAGCTGCGCCAGGGCGGCATCCAGCTCGTGCGCTATCCGCCGTTCGACCTCCTCGCGCACGCCGGCATCGACCATCAGCTGCTGCAGCACCGGAACGTCGTCGGGGGTGATCTGCGCCGACGCCCCCAGGTAGCGCTCGCTGACCTCGGGCGGTAGCAGCCGCCTGGCCTCGGCCAGCAGCACCGTGGCCTTCGAGGCCAGCAGGTCATCTCCGACCGGTTTGCCGGTGGCGACCGGGTCGCCCCAGACGCCGAGCATGTCATCGCGCAACGCGAAGGCCTCCCCCAGGTGCTCGCCGTAGGCGGTCAGCGCCGTGAGCGTGTCGGGGTCGGCCCCGGCCGCGAGGGCTCCGAGCACCAACGGGCGCTGGATCGTGTACGCGCCCGACTTGAGCCGGGCGACCCGGCGGGCGTGACCGATGTCGCGTCGGCGGGCGGCGGCCGCCGTGACGTCGAGCAGCTGACCGTGCACGAGCTCGCGGAGCATCTCTCGCCACAGGTGCTGCATCGACCGGGACGCACCGGCGATGAGCACCGACGCCTCCGACAGGGCGAGGTCTCCGAGAAGGATGGCGACGCTGTCACCGAAGAGCACCGCGTCACCGAGCGCTGCTTGGTCGGCGTGGGCCTTGGCCGCCTCGACGTGCGGTGTCGGGCGCCCACGCCGCGAGTCGCCACGGTCCATCACGTCGTCGTGCACGAGAGCGAACAGGTGCAGCAGCTCGAGGGCGGCGCCAGCGCGCACCATCTCGTCGTAGCCGCCTTCATGCGCATTGCTGTGCGCGTTGCCGTGCGAGGCCACCCAGCCCCAATGGCACATCAGGGGGCGCAGGCGCTTGCCACCGGCGGGCAACAGCCAGCCGAGCAGCGTCGCCGGCAGCTCCTCGAGCAGCACGTCGACCGGCTCCGGGGCACGCTCGAACCAGCCGGCTGCGATGTCGTCGCAGACGGTTCGAAGCATCTCGTCGATCCCGGCCATCGTTCGCTCGGAGTCGACCCGAGGGTCGAGCGCCATGACCGCCTCATCGGCATACCGACCCGCATCGGCACCGCGGAGGTGGTGTTCACGAAGTGTCAGGCGGGCTCCCTGTTGCAGGGTCAGATCTGTCTGTTCCTCCGGGCTCACAGTGCTCCTTTAGCGTGACGGACCCCGCCGCTACTGATGTACCCATCTTGCCTCAGTTCTGCGCAAGTCTCACGTCAGGCACGCGGGCGGCCACCATCGGCGGCGTGGGTCAGGACGGCTCGTGGCGGTCAGGAGGGCTCGGGGCGTGTCAGGGGGAGGTGCGTCTCTCCCGAGCGGACTGGACGCCCGCCTTCACGAGGGCGATCGGCAGCAGGATCGTCGCGATGGCGGTGGTGAGCCACACGATGAACGTAGCGAGGGCCCACGTTCTGATGCCACCCGTGATCTGCAGCGACGAGCCGATCAGCGTCGCGGCAAACAAAGCCACAACGGTCGAGACCAGGCCGATACCGCCGAGCAGCACCCGGGCATGGGTGTGGGCTAGCTTGGCCAGGAACGGGGAGAGCACGCTCTGGACGGCAGCGAAGATCACCACGGCGATGACAAACCCGCCGAAGCTCACCGACAGTCCGTCAACAAGGGCGGCCGCCACCAGCAAACCGATGGCGGCGGACCCGAGAAAGATCAACGTTCGCACCGCAAGCCGGATCATGCACTCATCGTAGCCATCGCCGCCGCGGCCAGCGGGGTGCTCCGCCGCCGGAGGCGCAGGTTCACCCCGAACGGGTGACGGGACGGGCATCAAGGTGCCGACCGAACACTGACCCGGTTGGATGTCGAGAACAACCAGCTGGCACCGACGTCACCAGTGCAGGCGCCGAAAAGGCCTTGCCCGTCCATCCCGCACCCGGAGGAGCAACCCGTGAAGTACGTCATCCTGATCCACTCCAACCCCCAGCCCTGGGGCCACCCGACCGGTGACTACGTGGCCGAGAACCTCGCCCTGACGCAGGAACAGCGCGACGCCAACAACGCCGGCTTCGAAGAGCTGCTGACCGAGCTGTCGCAAAGTGGAGAGCTCGTCGGAGGTCAGGCCCTGGGCGACCCCACCGAGGCCCGGCTCTACCGCTCGCAGGCGGGCCAGACCGTGTCCACCGACGGGCCGTACTCGGAGACCAAGGAGCACTTCGCCGGCTTCTTCATCATCGAGGTCGAGAGCGCTGAGCGCGCGCACGAGATCGTCTCGCAGTTCGTCGGCCCGGGCGAGACGATCGAGCTGCGATCGCTCATGTAGGCCGGTACCGACAACTCCGGTCCCCCCGCACCAACCGCGCGACGCGCGGCGCGAAGCGCAAAAAGTGTCGGTTTCACAACACCACCTGCGCGACGCGCGGCGCGACGCGCAATGAATGCCGGATTCACGACACCAACCGCGCGACACCAACCGCGCGACGCGCAAAAAGTGTCGGTTTCACAACACCACCTGCGCGACGCGCGGCGCGACGCGC
>JAKDLG010000078.1 GCA_030452985.1 Humibacillus sp. | reverse complement strand
GGACGTCGATGGGGTCTCGGGGGGAGAGACCGGCGGGGAGGGAGTTCGTTCGCGCTCCATCGACGTTGTATACATCATCCCCCGCGACCCCCGTCACGTCGACCGTTCGCGAATTACTTGAACAACTCTTTACCTTCGGCGTTTCTGTGGCTCGGTCAAAGGTCAGGTCACGTGCCCGGAACGCCCCTCAGATGCCGTTTCGTGCTGCTGGATGGAGCAGAAACTGCGGCTAGGCAGGTACGAATCAGGAAAGTACGGTCATTCGGTGTGCGGCCCTTGTCAAAACTACATAAAGTACGCGAATCCCCCCGGGAGACTCGCGAGCAATCTCCGCAGGGTCCACGACGACCGTCGCGTCGTACTCGAGGCCCTTGGTCGACATGGGGTCGACGACGTGCACGCGACCCCGTTCGGTGCCGTCGAGAACGGCGAGCCGGGCGGCGTACACGCGGGGGGTGACGACGGCTACGTCGCCATCGACCTGGCCGAGCAGCGCGGCGACCGCAGCCCGCACCGATGACAGTGCGTCGGGGTCGAGCCGGCCCTCGACGGGCTCGACGCCGGTCTCACGAACGGCGTCGGGAATGTCGGCGTCGGGTACCTCGCGGCGTACCACGGCGGCGGCGTAGTCGAAGATCTCGCGGGCGTTGCGATAGTTGGTCTTCATGTGGAAGCCCTGCCGGGCCTGCGTGCCGAAGGCGTCGTCACGCGCTGCGTTGGCCTCGGTCACATCGGGCCAGGAGGCTTGGGCGGCGTCGCCGACGACGGTCCACGACGCGTGGCGTCCGCGCCGCCCGACCATCCGCCACTGCATGGGGGAGAGGTCCTGGGCCTCGTCGACCAGCACGTGGGCGTACTCGTCGGGGCGGCCGATGCGACCTGCGAGCAGCCGTTCGCGCGGGTCGTCCGACCGTGCCGCTCCACGATCGGAGCGTTGCGGTCCCGACACGGGCGCAACCTCGGTCACGCCGTACGAGCTGAGGTCGTCGAGCTCCTCGATCTCGTAGAAGCCGCGCTCCTCCTGCGGTTCGTCCTGCACCGGCCCGACGCGCGCCGACAGGTCGTCGACGAGGGCCACGTCGGCCACCGACCACGTGCCGGTCTGCAGAGCCAGGGCGAAGGAGTCGGCCAGCTCCCGCACCTCGTCGGGTGAGAGCCACCCGCGGGCGTGCCGCTGCACGACCTCCGGGTCGGCCAGCCAGAGCAGCACCTCGCGGGGGTCGACCTGGGGCCACCACACCTGCATGAAGGCCTCGACGTCGAGATGGTCCTCCCACTTGTCGAGGAACTCTGCCTTGGCGTCACGGTCGGCTCCGGCCCCGTCCGTCCCGAAGCTCGCGACGGCCACCCAGGCTGCCTCGCCGAGGGCCGCCTGAGCGGCCGAGGTCGCCTGGTTGCGCTGGTGCTGACGCAGCACCTGCGAGCGCACGCGGTCGAGCGCTCGGGCATCGAGACGCACCGCCCTCCCGGTCACCATGGCGCGGAACTCGGTCGGCGCGTCCGGCACACGTCCGCGCGAGGCCGCGCTCAGCAGGTCACGCACCCGGGTCGAACCCTTCAACCGGGCGACCGCCGGCGAGTCGAAGCGCTCGGCGTGCATGGCGTCGACGACATCCCCGAGGGCCCGCAGGGTCACGCTCTCCTCACCGAGCGACGGCAGCACGCGCTCGATGTAGGCGGTGTACGCCCCTGACGGCCCGAGCACGAGGATGCCGCCCGACTCGAACCGGCGCCGGTCGGAGTAGAGCAGAAAGGCGGCTCGGTGCAGGGCCACGACGGTCTTGCCGGTGCCGGGACCGCCGGTGATCTCGGTGATACCTCGGGCGCTGGCCCGGATCGCCTGGTCCTGGTGGGCCTGGATGGTGGCGACGATGTCGCGCATCCGGGCCCCGCGGCTGCGGGTGAGGGCAGCCATCAGGGCGCCGTCGCCGACGATGACGAGGTCGTCGGGCGCCTCCGGCACCATCAGGTCGTCCTCGACACCGATGACGACGGCGCCCTTGCTGCGCAGCACGCGGCGCCGTAGCACGCCCATCGGCTGGGTCGGGGTGGCCTGGTAGAACGGCGCGGCCGCCGGGGCCCGCCAGTCGATGACGAGCGGCTCGTAGTCGTCGTCGCGCACGCCGAGCCGCCCGATGTAGCGCACCTCGCGTTCGTCCGCGGTGGACTCGCGGGTCGAGGCGGCTGCGGCGTCGGGCGCACCCGGGGTGTTGCCGTTGAGGGCGGTCGTGCTCTCGCGGGCGTCGGGTGGCTGCGGGGTGGGCGGCATCCGGTGGTCGATGTCGAGGCGACCGAAGACCAGTCCCTCGTACTGGGTGTCGAGCGCCGTGCGCCGCTTGGCGGCGTGGAACATCAGCGCGTCGCGCTCGAAGAGCCCGGCCGCCTCCTCGTAGCCCACCTCGCCCGACTTGACGATGCGACCGCGAGCCAAGCCCTCGGCCTGCACCACGTCGGCGCGCAGACCGGCCTTCTCGAGCTCGTGGTGCACCCGGTCGACGTGGGCCTGTTCGAGGGCGATCTGGTCGGCGACGATGTCGGGCTGGCCACCCGGCAGGGGGGTGTCCGAGGTCGTCGGACGGGTCACGGCGTTCGAAGTGCTCACTGACATCCAAAGCGATCGAGGGGGTGGCGGGAACCATCGAGTCTAGTCTCACCCCATGCCTGTTCCCGACTGCATCCCGCCGACTGGCGCCCCTCTTGTCGGGCGCACCGTTCGCCTCGACCCGATGAAGCAGTCGGATGCCGCCGCGCTCCTTCCCGTGTACGCCGACCCGCGCTGCTACCAGGACGGGTTCATCATGTTCGAGCCGCACCGGTCGGTGGCCGACACCGAAGCGCTCGTGGCCGCCTCCGTCGCGGCCCTGGGTGACGGCCGCACGGCCTATACGGTGCGGCTGGTCGCCGACTCCGGTCTCGGGGCGGCCGGCACCGTGGTCGGCTCGAGCTCGCTCGGCGACGTCGACGTGGTGCGTCAGCACGTGCACCTCGGGTGGACCATGTACGGCTCGCGCTGGTGGGGCACGGCCGTCAATCCCGAGACGAAGCTGCTGCTGCTCGCGCACGCCTTCGACACCTGCGGGTTCGGCCGCGTGAAGATCAAGACGGATGTGATCAACGCCCGGTCACGAGCGGCGATCGTCAAGCTGGGGGCGAGGTTCGAGGGCGTCACCCGCCGGGACAGTCGTCGCGCCGACGGGTCGTGGCGCGACTCGGCCGTGCACTCGATTCTGATCGACGAGTGGCCGGCGGTGCGCGGGCGGCTCCTGGCCCGGCTGTCGGATGCGGGCCACGCCGACCCGGGGGATTGAGGCCCGGCAGACTCATCAGCGGTGCAGCGGTGCAGCGCCGGTGACCCACGGGCCAGCCGCTGAGCGCCGCCGCCGCCCCTACCACCGCTCGCGCCCGCGCGCACGGTGGTAGGGGCGGCCCGGCTGCCCGGTCAGCCCCTAAGGTGGACGCCGTGAAGGTTCTCGTCCTCGGTTCCGGTGCGCGCGAGCACGCCCTCGTCACGGCGCTGGCCGTCGATCCCGGGGTCGACGCGGTGGTTGCGGCACCGGGCAACCCGGGTATCGACGCTGTGGCGATCTGTGTGCCCGTCGACATCCTCGACGGTGACGCCGTTGTGGCGCTGGCCCACCAGTACGGGATCGAGTTCGTCGTCATCGGCCCCGAGGCGCCGCTCGTCGCCGGGGTCGCCGACGCCTGTCGGACGGCCGGGTTCGCCGTCTTCGGCCCGTCGGCGCAGGCGGCTCAGCTCGAGGGCAGCAAGTCTTTCGCCAAGGAGGTCATGGCCGCCGCCGACGTGCCGACGGCCCTCGCCCACGTCTGCACGAGCCTCGAGCAGGTCGAGGCGGCGCTCGACGCGCTGGGCGCCCCTCACGTCGTCAAAGAGGACGGGTTGGCTGCCGGCAAGGGGGTCGTCGTCACCGACTCCCGCGATGAGGCGCTCGCCCACGCTGCCCGCTGCCTGGCCAAGCCGGGTGGCCGGCTGGTGGTCGAGGAGTTCCTCGACGGGCCGGAGGTCTCGGTGTTCTGCCTCTCCGACGGCGAGACGGTCGTCGCGCTGTCGCCGGCCCAAGACTTCAAGCGGGTCGACGACGACGACCGAGGCCCGAACACCGGGGGGATGGGCGCCTACTCCCCGCTGGAGTGGGCCCCCGCCGGCCTCGCCGACGAGGTGGTGACCCGTATCGCCCAGCCGACGGTCGACGAGATGCGCCGGCGCGGCATCCCCTTCGTCGGGGTGCTCTACGTGGGCCTGGCCCTGACGCGTCGAGGGCCCAGGGTCATCGAGTTCAACGTGCGGTTCGGCGACCCCGACGGGCAAGCCTGCCTCGCGCGGCTCGAGTCGCCGTTCGGGCAGCTGCTGCTGGCCACCGCGACCGCCGGGCTGGCGGCCTTCGGGCCACCTCGCTGGTCAGACGACCGGGCCGTCGTGGTGGTCGTCGCCGCGAAGGGGTATCCCGACGCGCCCCGAACCGGAGACCCGGTCACCGGGCTCGACGCGGCCGCCGAGACCCCGAACGTGGTCGTGCTGCACGCGGGCACCAGGCGCGACGACGACGGCACGCTGGTCTCGTCGGGTGGGCGCGTGGTCAACGTGGTCGCGGTCGGCAGCACGCTCACGAAGGCGCGTCGCACGGCCTATCGTGCGGTCGAGCTGATCGACCTGCCTGGCTCACACCATCGCAGTGACATCGCCAGCCGCGCCGAGCGGGGAGACATCGTCGTGGAAGGACCGTCATGACCGCCGCAACCCCGCTATCGGGATACGAGCACGTCTACTCCGGCAAGGTTCGTGAGCTGTACGCACCGCTCGGCCCCAGCGGGCGCCCGGTCGACGACCGGCTGCTGCTCGTGGCCTCCGATCGCATCTCGGCCTACGACTGGGTGCTCGACACCCCCATCCCCGACAAGGGCGCCGTGCTCACACGCCTGTCGCTGTGGTGGTTCGACCAGCTCGCCGACATCGTGCCGAACCACGTCGTGTCGACCGACGTGCCGGAAGCCGTGTCGGGCCGGGCCGTCGTGGTGCGCAGACTCGAGATGCTCAAGGTCGAGGCGATCGCCCGGGCCTACCTCACCGGGGGAGGCCTCGAGGAGTACCGCGAGAAGGGGTCCGTGTGCGGCATCCCGCTGCCGGAGGGCCTCACCGACGGGTCTCGTCTGCTCGACCCGGTCTTCACGCCGACGACGAAGGCGCCGCTGGGCGAGCACGACCTCCCCATGTCGCCCGAGCAGGTCGAGGCCGAGATCGGCGACGACCTCGCCGCCGAGGTGTCTGAGGTCACCCGCGCCATCCTGGTCCGCGGCAACGAGCTCGCGGCGGAGCGCGGCATCCTCATCGCCGACACCAAGGTCGAGTTCGGCCTGGCCCCTGGTGATCGCGGAGCCCGCGGGGGGCTGGTGCTCGCGGACGAGGTGCTGACGCCCGACTCGTCGCGGTTCTGGCCGGCCGCGGCCTGGCAACCGGGGCGTGTGCAGCCCTCCTACGACAAGCAGTTCGTGCGCGACTGGCTGACCTCAGCCGAATCGGGCTGGTCCCGCTCGAGCGGTGAGGCGCCGCCGCCCCTGCCGGAGCAGGTGGTGGCCGAGACTCGGGCCAAGTACGTCGAGGTCTTCGAGCTGCTCACCGGCGAGGCCTTCTGACGCGTTCGTTCGCCGCCCCGGTCTGAACGTGCCCCGGCCGAGCTCACCGCCGCCGGCAATCCCCCCCCCACCAGCGTCGCGTCCGAATGGGGCCACTCCCCCCGGCCCTCCAGTCGTGGGGCCACTTTCGTACGCGCCGACCGCCGCTGTCGTAACGGGTCAGCCGACGGTGCCGGTCAGCAGGGCGCGCACCTGGCCGGCCACCCGGCCGATGTCGACGGGCCCGGAGGTGTCGACGGTCACGAGCTCACCCAGGCCCATCGGGGTGTCGAACTCGGCGAGCATCTCATCGGTCAGTGCGGTCACGACATGGGTGCGCGGGTCGCGCGCGCCGCTTCTGGCGCGCCTGGCGTAGCGCTCAGCGGCCAGCGTCGGTGGGCACCAGCAGTGGACCTCGATGACGGGGCACTGCAGGGCGGTCAGGCGCTCGCGTTCGATGCTGCTGCGAGGCCGGAAGTTGGCCTCGATCATCACGGTCACGGGCTGGTTCGCAAGGACCCACAGCACGTCCATGGCGGCCCCTCCGACGAGTCGTGACCACGTGAGCGGATCGTGATCGCTCGGCGGAGGTGGCGGCAGGGTCGCGACCAGGCGCTCCTTGATGACGTCCTTGGCGATCAGCGGCAGGCCGAGCGCCAGGCTGAGCTGCCCGGCGAGGGTGGTCTTGCCGGCCCCGGGCGCCCCCGACACCAGCACGACGGCGGGTTCCATTCGAGCAGCCTAGGACGGCTCGTCGAGCAGCCTCCCGGTTGGCACCTCAACGTTTGGTATCACAGTGATACCATGAGTCATGGCCCTGACACTGCGCACCGACAGCGAGCTCGAGAAGGCCCTGGACGCCCTGGTGGCTGCTGAGGGCGTCTCGCGGCAAGAGGTCATCCGTCGAGCTGTTCTCGACTACCACGACCGGCGTGGACTTGACGCCGTGGTGCGAGACAGCGCGAGCCGCAACATCGAGAAGTGGGGCGACGTGCTTGACCGGCTCGGCACCGTATGACAGCGGTTCGCTACCTGAATCTCGACAGCGTCTTGTCTCTCATCAAGTCGCTCGGGGCTGGCCCCGTACGAGACATCGGCCTACTCGACTCGGCGGTCGGCCGTCCGCAGGCTACGGCTTTCGGGGAGGATGCCTATCCATCCTTGGACCGAAAGGCCGCGGCCTTGCTTGCGTCCATCGCCGGCAACCACGCATTGGTTGACGGCAACAAGCGTCTGGCGTGGCTATCCACCGTCGTGTTCCTTGACCTCAACGGATATGAGCCGGCTCTGTCGAGCGACGAGGCATTCGACCTCGTGATGGATGTTGCGAGTGGACTGCACGAGGTCGAAACGATTGCGAAGCGGCTCTGTCTGGTCAAGACGTGAATGACGACGTGTGGGGCCAGATAGACTTCGCATGCCTTGAACGGAGCCTTGCCAGGGCACTCGACCGACCACACAGCACTACGCGGCAGCCAGGAGTACAGCACTGATGGGAAGCATCGTCGTCGACGTCATGCTCAAGCCAGAGATCCTCGACCCGCAGGGTCAGGCCGTTGCAGGCGCGCTGCCGAGACTCGGACTGGGCGGGTTCACCGACGTTCGCCAGGGCAAGCGCTTCGTGCTGACGGTGGCGGGCGAGGTCACCGACGCCCACCTGACCGCAGCCCGCGAGGCGGCCGAGACCCTGCTGAGCAACCCGGTCATCGAGGACGTCGTCTCGGTGCACAGCCTCGATGCCGTTGACGACACTGATGGTGCCGAAGACGCGAACGTCGAGGGCGACGCGCAGTGAAGGTCGGGGTCGTCACCTTCCCCGGCTCGCTCGATGACCGAGACGCCCTGCGCGCGGTTCGTCAGTGCGGCGGTGAGGCGGTCTCACTGTGGCACGGCGACGCCGACCTGCACGGCGTGGATGCCGTCATCCTTCCCGGGGGCTTCTCCTACGGCGACTACCTGCGGGCCGGGGCGATCGCCCGCTTCGCGCCGGTCATGGACGTGCTCGTGCCCGCCGCCCGGGGCGGGCTGCCGGTGCTCGGCATCTGCAACGGCTTCCAGGTGCTCGCCGAGAGCCAGCTGCTGCCGGGGGCCCTGGTGCGTAACGACCACCGCAAGTTCAACTGCGTCGACCAGCGGCTCGTCGTCGAGAACGCCGACACCGCTTGGACGTCCGACTTCGCCCAGGGGCAGCAGATCACCATCGTGCTCAAGAACGGCGAGGGTGCGTTCGTGGCCGACGATGACACCCTCGACCGCCTCGAGGGCGAAGGTCGAGTGGCCTTCCGCTATGTTCCCGACGCTGAGGGCCAGGGGCCCAACGGGTCGTACCGCCACATCGCCGGCATCACCAACGAGCGCGGCAACGTCGTCGGCCTGATGCCGCACCCCGAGCACGCGGTCGAGACCGGCTACGGCCCGAGCCTCGACGGTCGCGGCTTCTTCACCTCGATCCTGTCGGCTTCCCTCGAGAGCGCAGCGAACGCATGAGCGACACCCAGACGCCCACCCGGAGCGACGCCGCAGAGGCAGACGTCGATGCGAGAGCGGCGGAGGGCCTGGCCGGGCTCGACACCGTCGAGAACGCCGCCGCCACCCCCGACGTCGACCAGCCGTGGGCCGAGCTCGGTTTGAAGAGTGACGAGTACGCCACCATCCGCGAGATCATCGGGCGTCGGCCGACCATCGCCGAGCTCGCCATGTACTCCGTGATGTGGAGCGAGCACTGCTCCTACAAGTCGAGCAAGGTGCACTTCGCGCTGTGGGCCGAGAACACCACCGACGAGATGCGCGAGAAGTTGCTCGTCGGTATCGGCGAGAACGCCGGAGTCGTCGACATCGGCGAAGGCTGGGCCGTCACGTTCAAGGTCGAGTCGCACAACCACCCGAGCTACGTCGAGCCGTACCAGGGCGCCGCCACCGGCGTCGGCGGCATCGTGCGCGACATCATGTCGATGGGGGCCCGACCGATCGCGGTCATGGACTCCCTGCGGTTCGGCAACCTCTACCACCCCGACACCCAGCGAGTGCTGCCCGGCGTCGTCTCCGGCGTCGGCGGCTACGGCAACTGCCTCGGGCTGCCGAACATCGGCGGCGAGGTCGTGTTCGACGACTGCTACCAGGGCAACCCGCTCGTCAACGCGCTCTGCGTCGGCGCGATGCGGGTCGAGGACATCCATCTCGCGAAAGCGTCCGGGGCCGGCAACAAGGTGATCCTCTTCGGTGCGAAGACGGGTGGCGACGGCATCGGCGGCGTGTCGGTGCTGGCCTCCGAGACCTTCTCGGACGGCCCGACTGCGACATCGAGGCGCCCCGCGGTGCAGGTGGGTGACCCGTTCGCCGAGAAGGTGCTCATCGAGTGCTGCCTCGACCTGTATGCCGCTCACGTCGTTGACGGCATCCAAGACCTTGGCGGTGCCGGGCTCTCTTGCGCCACCAGCGAACTGGCGTCGAACGGTGATGGTGGCATGAGGGTCGAGCTCGACCTCGTCCCGTTGCGCGACGCGAGCCTGCAGCCGCACGAGATCCTGATGTCCGAGTCGCAGGAACGCATGATGGCGGTCGTCGAACCGGTCCGGCTCGAACAGTTCCTGGCGATCACCGACCGGTGGGACGTCGAGGCCACCGTCATCGGCGAGGTGACCGAGGGAGACAACCTCGTCATCACCTGGCACGGTGACGTCATCGTCGACGTGCCCCCCCGCTCGGTGGCGCACGACGGGCCGACCTACCACCGGCCGCTCGAGCGCCCCGCCTACCTCGATGCGCTGGTGGCCGACGGCCCTGACGCCCTGGCTCGACCCGGCTCTGGTGAAGAGATCGGATCGCAGCTGTTGACGATGCTCGGCTCAGCGAACCTGTGCGACCGGTCGTGGGTCACCGACCAGTACGACCGCTACGTGATGGGCAACACCGCCCTGTCGCAGCCCGACGATGCGGGCGTGGTGCGGGTCGACGAGACGACCGGGCTGGGCGTCGCCCTCGCGACCGACTGCAACAGCCGGTTCGCGAAGCTCGACCCGTACGCCGGCGCGCAGCTGGCGCTCTCGGAGGCCTACCGCAACGTGGCGACCGCTGGTGCCGCCCCGCTCGCCGTCACCGACTGCCTCAACTTCGGCTCTCCGGAGGACCCCGGGGTGATGTGGCAGTTCCGCGAGGCGATCCGCGGCATCGCCGAAGGCTGCAGGGAGCTCGGCATCCCCGTCACCGGCGGCAACGTCAGCTTCTATAACCAGACCGGAGACATCGCGATCCACCCCACGCCGGTCATCGGCGTGCTCGGAGTGATGGCCGACGTGGCCCGGCGCACCGGCTCGGGCTTTCGTACTGACGGTTCGCACGTCTATCTGCTCGGGGCGACCCGCGACGAGCTGGGCGGCTCTGAGTGGGCGCACGTCATCCACAAGCACCTGGGCGGGGCACCGCCGACGGTCGACCTCGCCGCCGAGCAGGCGCTCGGCGCGGTGCTGGTCGCGGCGGCCGACGCGGGTGTGCTCGAGTCGGCCCACGACCTCTCCGACGGCGGTCTGGCCATCGCCCTGGCCGAAGCGGTGATGCGCCACGGTGTGGGCGTCACCGTCGACGGGCTCGACCGTGTCGGAGAGGGGCTCGACGCGTTCACCGCCCTGTTCTCCGAGTCGGTCGCCCGGGTGCTCGTCTCGGTTCCGGCCGGTCAGGCTGGCGCGTTCGAGGCCCTGGTGGGCGAGGTGCCGTGCGTGCGCATCGGCGCCACGGGCGGTCGTGACCTCGAGGTCGCCGACCAGTTCACGGTGTCGATCGCCGAGCTGCAGACCGCGCACCGCTTCACCCTGCCGGCCGTCTTCGACGCCTGACCGCAACACCGTCAACCACCCCCCAGTCGAGTGGCCACTTCCGTACGGGGGGGCGTGGACACAAGTGGGCGTCGAACCGTCGACAGGGCAGTTGATGTCGTCTTCGGCCTTCGAGGTGCTGCCCGTAGGAGCCCGGTTCGAGGGTGAGGTCACTGGCCGAACATCTGGGCGAGTGCTGTCAGCGCGGGCTGGTGACCGTCTGCCGGGCGCTGACCGCCCTTGCACGGCAGGCGGCCTGGGAGCGTCTGGGTCAGGTCGCAGCCGGCTCGGCACGCTCGAAGCGGTACGCCGAGAAGATGGCGATGCCCGTGTCATTGGCCGTGGCGGGAAAGGACGACATCGGCTGGGAGGACACCAGCCGCAGTCCGCGTGAGGCGAAGATCTGCGGCACGTCGTGGGGGTACTGACGATGGGAGGTACGCCCGGGTGGCTCGATCGCCAGGACCGACTTGCCGATGCGGACGATCTCGTCGAACACCTGCGTGCTGGAGGGATGGATGTGCTCGATGACGGCCATGGTGAAGACGAGGTCGAAACTGTCGTCCGCCAGACTGGGCAGGATGTCCTCGGCCGAGCCGAGGTGGATCGACGTGTCGCTCAGCTGCGGGTACGTCTCTCGCAGCAGCTCGACGGCGTGCGGACTGATCTCCACCCCCTCGACGTGGGAGTAGCCGTGGTCCACCAAGTAGGCGAGGTTGCGGCCGACGTTGCATCCGACCTCGAGGATGCGCGCGTCGGTGGGCAGATCGTCGATGAGCTTGAGCAACACTTCACTTCGACCGGTAGGGCCCGTGTAGTCGCTCGGTACGTTTCCCGCCGGCGTCGGCTGTCGCCAGAACTTGTGAAGGGTCTGGATGTCGTCGATACCCCGCGGCGCGGCGGCGACGGGCTGAGGCGGTGTGACGACGGGCGCAGGTGGTGCGGCGACCGGCGGCGCACTTCTGCCTGTGCCTCCGGTCGATCCACCGGACGCCCGGAGGCGCAAGCGGTGCGCGGCTTCCCAGATTGCCGGTGGCACCCAACGCCTGACCTGGTGCTTGTGTGAAGACCAGAACGATGCAGGCTCCATTGCGCTCCTCGATCTGTTCGGTTGGGCACCGACCGCGACGCCCCTTTTTGCGGAGCCGCGAAGGCGCCGTCCCATACGCTGAAACGTAACACGGGCCCGTCCTGGCCTGCTGCGGCCTGCTCGAGGCGCTGACGGTCGTTTCGGGGTTGACCCACGCCCGGGACGTCGTCGACCGCGTGGGGTCCACGACGTTGATCGCTCGGGTGGTAAGGGTGCGCCGGTCATGTCACCATCGTTCGCACCGGTCGCCGCTCGCTGCTCGCCGCGCCACCCGAGCCGGACCCCGCCCGGCGGCCTCCCGGCAGTCAGACCTCCCCGCAGTCACCGGACGACACCAACTGCCCTCTCGACGGGTCGGCGGGTGGCGAAGTGGTCCCCTCGACGGGGTTAGGAGGGCGACGTAGCGTGAAGGGGTGACCGACGCTCCGATGATGACCACGGTCGGGGCGCTTCGCGCGTCCGGCCACCAGCAGAAGACCCTCAAGCACGAGATGCGCGACAACCTCCTCGACGCCCTTCGCGCCGGGCGCGACCCGTGGCCGGGCCTGCACGGCTTTGCCGACGACGTCGTGCCGCAGCTCGAGCGGGCCGTCATCGCCGGGCACGACGTCGTGCTGCTCGGCGAGCGCGGGCAGGGCAAGACCCGCCTGCTGCGCACCCTGGTCGGGCTGCTCGACGAGTGGACGCCCGTGATCGCCGGGAGCGAGCTGGGCGAGCACCCCTACGAGCCGATCACGGCGGCATCCCGCCGTCGAGCGCTGGAGCTCGGCGACACTCTGCCCGTGGGATGGCGCCACCGCGACGGGCGGTACGCCGAGAAGCTCGCCACGCCCGACACGAGCGTGGCCGACCTCATCGGTGACGTCGACCCGATGAAGGTGGCCGAGGGCCGGTCGCTCGGCGACCCCGAGACGATCCACTTCGGGCTCATCCCGCGGTCGCACCGCGGCATCGTGGCCATCAACGAGCTGCCCGACCTCGCCGAACGCATCCAGGTCGCGATGCTCAACGTGATGGAGGAGCGCGACATCCAGATCCGTGGCTACGTGCTGCGCCTGCCCCTCGACGTGCTCGTCGTCGCGAGCGCCAACCCGGAGGACTACACCAACCGAGGCCGCATCATCACCCCGCTCAAGGACCGGTTCGGCGCCGAGATCCGCACGCACTACCCCGTGGCTCTCGAAGACGAGGTCGCCGTCATCCGGCAGGAGGCGGCGCTGGTGGCGCAGGTGCCCGACACGCTCGTCGAGATCATTGCCCGGTTCACCCGGAACCTGCGTGGGGCCAGCGCCGTCGACCAGCGCTCGGGCGTCAGCGCCCGCTTCTCGATCGCTGCTGCCGAGACCGTTGCGGCCGCTGCCCTCCACCGGGCCACGGTGCAGCGTGAGGAACAGGCCGTGGCGCGGGTCGTCGACCTCGAGACCGTCATCGAGGTGCTCGGCGGCAAGGTCGAGTTCGAGACCGGCGAGGAAGGCCGTGAGAAGGAGGTGCTCACCCACCTGCTGCGCACGGCGACGGCCGAGACGGTGCGCCAGCACTTCCGCGGTATCGACTTCGCCCTGCTCGTCCAAGCGATCGAAGGCGGCGCCATGGTCTCGACCGGCGCTCAGGTGGGGGCCATCGACTTCCTCACCGGCCTACCGGTGCTGGGGGAGTCCGAGCTCTACGACGACGTCTGCGAGCGGCTCGGGGCCTCGAACGACGGCGAGCGCGCCAACGCCATCGAGCTGGCCCTGGAAGGTCTCTACCTCGCTCGAAAGGTGAGCAAGGAGAGTGGCGGCGGCGAGACGGTGTACGGATGACGAGTCGCGCTAACACCCGCTACGGCCGGTACGACGGCGGACCTGACCCGCTGGCGCCTCCGGTCGACCTCGCCGAGGCTCTCGACGCCATCGGTGACGACGTCATGGCCGGCAGCTCACCCGAGCGGGCCATGCGCGAGTTCCTGCGCCGGGGCGCGATGAACCAGCAGGGTCTCGACGACCTCGCCCGACGGGTGGCCGAGCGGCGTCGCGAGCTTTTGCAGAAGCACAACCTCGACGGCACGATGCAGCAGGTGCGTGAGCTGCTCGACCGCGCTGTGCTCGAGGAGCGCAAGCAGCTGGCTCGCGACCTCGACGACGACGCGCGGTTCGCCGAGATGCGCATCGAGAACCTGCCGGCCTCCACGGCTGCGGCCGTGAGCGAGCTCGGCGACTACCCGTGGCGTTCCTCGCAGGCCCGCGCCGACTACGAGCAGATCAAGGACCTGCTCGGGCGCGAGATGCTCGACCAGCGGTTCGCCGGCATGAAGCAGGCCCTCGAGAACGCCACCGACGCCGACCGGGCCGCGGTGAACGAGATGCTGAAAGACCTCAACGCCCTGCTCGAGGCGCACCGGCTCGGTGAGCCTACCGACGAGCAGTTCGCTGACTTCATGAACAAGCACGGCGACTCCTTTCCCGACCAGCCGCAGAACGTCGACGAGCTGCTGGACTCGCTGGCGGCCCGGGCGGCCGCTGCCCAGCGGATGCGCAACTCGATGACCCAGGAGCAGCGCGACGAGCTCGACGCCCTGGCGGGGCAGGCGTTCGGGTCGCCCGACCTGATGCAGTCGCTGGGCCGGCTCGACGACAACCTGCAGGCACTGCGGCCCGGTGAGGACTGGGGGTCGGGCGAGTCGTTCGAAGGTGAACAGGGCCTCGGCCTGGGCGACGGCACGGGCGTGCTGCAAGACCTCGCCGACCTCGACCAGCTCGCCGACCAGCTCTCGCAGAGCTACGACGGGGCAAGGATGGACGACGTCGACCTCGACAAGCTGGCGCGTCAGCTCGGCGACGAGGCGGCGGTCGACGCCCGGACGCTGGCCGCGCTCGAGAAGGCCTTGCGTCAGAGCGGCCTGCTGAAGCGCAGCTCCGACGGGCAGCTCAAGCTCTCGCCGAAGGCCATGCGCCAGCTCGGCAAGGCGCTGCTGCGTGACGTGGCCGAGCGCTTGTCGGGGAGGGCCGGCCAGCGTGACCAACGCCAGGCGGGCGCCGCCGGTGAGCTGAGCGGGGCCACCCGCGAGTGGGCTTTCGGCGACACCGAGCCGTGGGATGTCACGCGCACCGTGACCAATGCCGTGCTGCGCACCGTGGGGGAAGGGGGCAGCGCCGCCCGTGGGGTGCGGCTGAACATCCGCGACGTCGAGGTCACCGAGACCGAGGCGCGCACCCAGGCCGCGGTGGCGCTGCTCGCCGACACCTCCTTCTCGATGGCGATGGACGGCCGATGGGTGCCGATGAAGCGCACCGCTCTGGCCCTGCACCACCTGATCCGGTCACGCTTCCGGGGCGACCACCTGCAGCTGATCGGGTTCGGCCGCAACGCCCAGGTCATGGACATCGAGGAGCTGACCGCCCTCGACGCCCAGTACGAGAAGGGCACCAACCTCCACCACGCCCTGCTGCTCGCGAACCGGCACTTCCGCAAGCACCCCAACGCCCAGCCCGTGCTGCTCATCGTCACCGACGGCGAGCCGACCTCCCACCTCGAGCCCGACGGCGAGACCTGGTTCGACTACCCGCCGCACCCGCTGACCATCGCCCACACGATCCGCGAGCTCGACGCGTCGCACCGCCTCGGCGCCAAGGTCTCGTTCTTCCGCCTCGGCGACGACCCCGGGCTGGCCCGCTTCATCGACCAGCTCGCGCACCGGGTCGACGGGCGTGTGGTGGCCCCCGAGCTCGACGATCTCGGCGCGGCCGTCGTCGGCAGCTACCTCGGCTCACGCGGCCCGGCCTCGCGCAGCGGGTTCGGCTCCAGCCCCCGTGATTGGTTCGGCGGCCGCAGCTCCTGGGTCTGAGTCGATTCTGGTACGAGTCCGAACCGTCACGGCCGCTGGGGCGGCCTCTCAGCGCACCCGCCAGCGGCCGGCATCCGGCGGCACAGGGCTTTGAGCGGCGTCGTCGACGAACGGTTTGGCCCCGGCGACGAGCCGATCGAGCGCCGCTCCCTCTCGGAGCCCGGTCGGGAGGTGGGCCCGGGCCACGTCGCGACGCAGCCGCTCGATCGGCAGGGCCTGCCGGCCGGCGACCACGACGGAGTTGCCGAACCGCTTGCCCTTGAGCACCTCGTGCGTGGCGATAAGCGCCACCTGCGGCAGGCTGAGCCGCACGGTCGCGAGCACCCTTGCCACGTAACGCATCCCCGGTTCGTCGGCGAGGTTCCAGAGTGCGAGCCCATCGCTGCGCAGTACCCGAGCGACGGCGAGCACGTAGGCCGCTGAGCTCAGTTCCGCCGGAACCCGCCCATCGGCGTAGGCGTCGGTGACGACGACGTCGGCGGACGCATCGGCGAGGGCGGCCACTCCGGACCGGCCGTCGACCTCCCGCACCCTGATGCGATGACGGCGCGGAAGGGGAATCTCCTTGCGCACCAGGGCGGTCAGTGCGGCGTCGGGTTCGAGCACGATCTGGGTCGAGCCGGGCCGCGTCGCCTCGACGTAGCGGGGCAGGGTGAGCCCGGCCCCGCCGACGTGGGTGACGCCGAGCGGTCCGGAGGGGAGTGCGTCGAGGGCGAGGGCGAGGTGCTGCACGTACTCGAAGACGAGCAGGGTGGGGTCGTCCTGCTGCACGTGCGACTGCGGTGACCCGTCCAGGACGACGGTCATGCCGCCCCGGTCGTCGCGGTCGAACCGGATGCGGTCGGTCACGCGCGCCCCTGCCCTGCCACGTCGGTGCGGAACACCCGTTCCTCGCCGTAGCGCTCGAAGCCGAGCCGACGCAGGATCGGTGACGACGTGTCGACGAGCCCGTGGGTGAGCCCGAGGGTGGCCCCCGCCGCGGCGGCCGTGGTCAGACGCGCCTCGAGCACCGCGCGGTAGGCGCCTCGACCTCGCCACGACGTGTGCGTGCACCCGCCCCAGAGGCGGCACACCCCGTCGACGACTCCCCACCCTCCTGCTCCGGCGGGCGCGCCCTCGAGGTACGCCACGAATCGCCCGACCGAGTCGTCGACGCGGCCGACCGCCAGCTCGCGCAGGCCGTCGGCGATCTGGTCCGTCGTCGGCTCGTGGCTGCCGAAGGCGTCGCGTTCGACGACGTAGACGTCACGCAGGGCCTGCTCATCGAGCACCCGGCGCACCGAGACGTGGTCCGGCACCCGGAAGTCGGGCCAGCCGTGCTCGAGGGGGAGCGCCAGCACGTCCGTGCGTTCGGTCAGCACCGCCCCCCGAGCGACCAGCTCGGCCTCGAGCCCGCCGGGTCGGGTGTGGTCCGATACGCGCCACCACAGCTGCTGGCGACCCAGGCTCAGCGCGGCCTGGCCGATCTCGTCGACGAGGTCAGCGGCATCCCGCTCGGAGCCGAACACCCGGGCCGCGGCCGTTTGCAGGAACCAGCCGGGGTAGGCCACGACGAGGTACTCGTCGGTGTGCACGACCGGTGCTGCCTCGGGCACCCACACCCATTCGTTCGAGGCGGCGAGCACTGCCGCGGCGTCCCAGTTGCGTGTCACAGGAACAGGCTACGGTCGACACCATGCGATTCGGAGTGACGATCCTGCCCGAGTACACGTGGTCGGTGGCCGGGCCCATCTGGCGTGCGGCCGAGGCCATGGGGTTCGACCATGCCTGGACCTTCGACCACATCACGTGGGGTGGGCTGCCCGAGTCACCCTGGTTCGCAGCGGTTCCCACCCTGGCGGCGGCGGCTGCGGTCACCGATCGAATACTGCTCGGCACCTTCGTGTCGTCACCCAACAACCACCATCCCGTGCAGTTCATGCGCGAGGTGCTCGCGCTCGACGACATCTCTGGCGGTCGTTTCCTGTTGGGTATCGGCACCGGAGGCGACTTTGATGCGCGTGTCACCGGCGATGACCTCTCTCTCAAGGAGCGGGTCGCTCGCTTCCACGAGTTCGCCGGCCTGCTCGACGGCCTGCTTTCGAGCGACCACGTCGACCATGATGGCCGCTTCTACGCCGCCCGTGACGTGCGTACCCTTCCGGGCCCGGTGCGCGGCGGTTCGGGCGCCCCTCGAGTGCCGCTCGTCATCGCCGCGAACGGCCCGAAGTCGATCCGGCTCGCCGCCGAGCGCGGCGACGCCTGGCTGACCGTCGGTGGCCGCGCCGACACCGACGCCGGCTGGTGGCAGCTCATCGGTGGCCTCGGCGACGCGATGACCGATGCGCTTCACGCAGCCGGCCCCGAGCGGCAGCCGGACCAAGGCTTCGCCCGCTACCTCAACCTCGACTCGGCGCCCACCTACGCGCTCAGCAGTGTCGGGGCCTTCGAGGATGCCGTCGGGCGGGCCGCCGGGCTCGGCTTCACCGACGTGATCGCCCCCTGGCCGCGAGCCGACGGCCCATTCTCTGGCAGTCGAGCGGTGCTCGACACCGTGGTCAGCGACGTGCTGCCGCGGTGGCGCGATGGCTGATCCGGGTCGCGGGGTCGCCGGGTCCGGTGACGACCGGCCGGGGGCTGTCGGCGGTCCCGCTAACCTGACGGGATGCCGCCCCGCAGACGCACGCCGGTCGCCGACGGACTCGCCGCCCTCGCGGCGTGCCGGGCCGCCGCGTGGTCGGCCGACCGGTCCACCACGGGCACCGCGGTCCGCTTCACTCTGGACGAGCTCGCCACGATGGCGCCCGGGCGAACCGTTGAGGTGCGGGTGCCGCCGTACGGGGCCGTGCAGTGCATCGCGGGGCCGGTGCACACCCGTGGCACGCCGCCGAACGTCATCGAGACGGATGCCGTGACGTGGCTCGAGCTGGCCACGGGCGAGCTCGCGTGGGAGCAGGCCGTGGCCGACGCGCGGGTGCGGGCCAGTGGGCAGCGCGCCCACCTCGACGGACTCATTCCGCTCACATCGCTTACGATTGGTACGTGAGTCCTGACACGCCCCGAGTCCCCAACTTCAAGCGCCTGCTGATCGGCGGAGCCGTCATCGGCATCGTCATCGGTGTGATCGTCAGCGTCCTCGGCGACGACGCCCAGGGGTACTCCGAGACCAGCGCGGCCCTCTACCTCGGGGCCTTCGGGGCCATGTTCGGCCTGGCACTGGCCGCGCTGCTCGGCATCACGCTCGACTGGTCGAGCCGCCGGAGCCAGTCCCGTCAGTGACCACCTGGCCTTCGGCAAGCTCAGAGACCTCGGTGAAGCGATACGAGGTCACGGTGCGGCTGACCGACAGTAAGTGCGCGTCGATACGCTGAGCGAATGACGTCACCGGGTACAGAGACGGAGCGGCAGGGCCCGCTGCGTAGGGTGCGGGTGGTCGAGCTCGCCGGTCTCGGGCCGGGCCCCTTCGCTGCGATGCTGCTGGCCGACCTGGGCGCCGACGTTGTGCGGATCGACCGACCAGGCACGACGGGTCTCCCGGTGCCGATGCCGCCCGAGGTCGACCTCTTGCGTCGAGGGCGGCCTTCGGTGGCGCTCGACCTCAAGCACCCTGATGGAATCGCCACGGCCCAGGCACTCATCGCCCGAGCCGACGTGCTCATCGAGGGCTTTCGGCCCGGGGTGGCCGAACGGCTGGGGCTCGGGCCCGACGAGTGCCTGGGCTCAAACCCGCGGCTGGTGTACGGGCGGATGACCGGCTGGGGCCAGCACGGGCCGCTGTCACAGTTGGCGGGCCACGACATCACCTATCTCGCGATCACCGGTGCGCTGAGCGCCATCGGACGGGCGGGCGGCCCGCCCCAGGTGCCACTCAACCTGGTCGGCGACTTCGGGGGAGGGGCGCTCTATCTCGTCGCCGGGGTGCTCGCCGCCCTGCTCGAGGCGCGTACGAGCGGTGCGGGGCAGGTGGTCGACGCCGCGATCGTCGACGGCACGGCCCACCTCTCCACGATGCTCACCGGCCTGGTCTCGGCCGGGCTCTGGTCGGATGCCCGTGGAACGAACCTGTTCGACACCGGCGCACCCTTCTACGACGTCTACGAGACGGCCGACGGGGGCTGGATGGCCGTCGGCCCCCTCGAGAAGGCGTTCTACGCCGAGCTGGTCGACCGGCTCGCGATCGCCGACCGCGCCCCCGCCGACCACCTCGACCCGCGCCAGTGGCCGCAGCTGCGGCGGCTGTTGGCCGAGGCGTTCCGTGGGCGCACCCGCGACGACTGGACCGCCCTGTTCGAGGGCACCGACGCGTGCGTGTCGCCCGTGCTGTCGTACGCCGAGGCCCCCGAGCACCCGCACCTCGCGGCTCGTGGCACCTACGTCGAGCACCACGGCGTCGTGCAGCCCGCCCCCGCGCCGCGGTTCTCGCGCACGCCGTCCGCCCTGAGCGCCCCGCCACCGCTGCGGGCCGGGGCCGACACCCGGGCGGCCCTTGAGGCGTGGGGCATCGCCGACGTCGACAAGCTGCTCGCGTCGGGGGGAGCGGTGCAGGCCTGATGCGACTCTTCGTCGCCGTCGTGCCGCCCGACGAGGTCGTCGAACACCTCGCCGAGCACCTCGAGCCCCGCGTCGGGGCGGGCCCCGACCTGCGGTGGGCCGACCGCGACCAGTGGCACATCACGCTCGCTTTCCTCGGGACGGTGAACGACCGTCGCCTTGACGAGCTCACCGAGGCGATCGCCACCTCGGCCGGCCGTCGCATGCCGCAGGTGCTGCGGGTGGCCGGCGCCGGCGCCTTTCCCAACCCGTACGCCGCGCGGGTTCTCTGGGCCGGTGTCGAGACCGTCGAGGGCGACCTCGACACGGTGGCGAGCGGCATCCGCACGGCGTGCAACTCGGTGGGGGCCACCCCTGACGGCACCCGCTTCCGGCCCCACCTGACCCTGGCCAGGTTCGGCCACCCGACCGAGGCGACCAAGTGGATCCGTGCCCTCGACCCTTACCGGGGGCCGCAGTGGCGTGCCGAGCACGTCAGCCTCGTCGAGTCGCACCTGGGCGACGGGCGGGGACGACGGCCACGCTACGAGGTGCTGGCCGAGCTGCCCCTCGGGTGAGCCGCGAGCGCCCGGATGCCGAGCTGGATGCCGGCTGGATGCCGGGCCTGCGACCGTGCACGCGTCGGCTGCTCACGGGTTCGTGTGGGAGACTCGCACCGTGCTACCTGGCGACGGCCGACTGAACCATGACCTCCTTCCCGGCGAGAAGGGCCCCCAGGACGCCTGCGGTGTCTTCGGTGTCTGGGCTCCCGGTGAGGAGGTCGCGAAGCTGACCTACTTCGGGCTGTACGCACTGCAGCACCGCGGGCAGGAGTCGGCCGGCATCGCCACCGGAGACGGCGAGAAGATCCTCGTCTACAAGGACATGGGCCTGGTGTCTCAGGTGTTCAACGAGCGGGCGCTCAGCTCGCTGCGGGGGCACCTGGCGATCGGGCACACGCGCTACTCCACGACCGGCGGCTCGACGTGGGAGAACGCGCAGCCCACCCTCGGCGGCAGCGAGCACGGCACGCTGGCGCTCGCGCACAACGGCAACCTGACCAACACGGCCGAGCTCAAGGCCCTCGTCGACGAGCATTTCGGCGGCACCCGGGTCACCGGCGAGCTGGCCCGTGGCAACACCTCCGACACGGCGCTGGTCACCACGCTGATCTCCGCCGACCCTGACAAGACCCCCGAGCAGGCTGCTCTCGAGCTGCTGCCGAAGCTGCGGGGTGCCTTCTCGTTCGTCTTCATGGACGAGAACACCCTGTACGCCGCCCGTGACCCCTGGGGTGTGCGGCCGCTCGCGCTCGGGCGTCTCGAGCGCGGTTGGGTGGTGGCCTCCGAGACGGCCGCGCTCCAGACCATCGGTGCCGCCGTGATCCGTGAGGTCGAGCCCGGTGAGCTCATCGTGATCGACGAGAACGGCCTGCGCAGCCACACGTTCGCCGAGCCCCAGCCCAAGGGCTGCGTCTTCGAGTACGTCTACCTGGCCCGGCCGGATGCCGTCATCGGCGGCCGCGTGGTGCACGAGGCGCGGGTCGAGATGGGGGCGGTGCTGGCCCGTGAGCACCCCGTCGACGCCAACCTCGTCATCGGGGTCCCCGAGTCGGGTGTGCCCGCGGCGGTCGGCTACTCGCAGGAGTCCGGCATCCCGTTCGGGCAGGGTTTCGTCAAGAACGCCTACGTCGGGCGCACCTTCATCCAGCCCTCGCAGACGCTGCGGCAGCTCGGCATCCGGCTCAAGCTCAACGCGCTGGAGCACACGATCCGCGGCAAGCGGCTCGTCGTCGTCGACGACTCGATCGTGCGGGGCAACACCCAGCGCGCGCAGATCCGGATGCTGCGCGAGGCCGGGGCCGCCGAGATCCACGTGCGCATCAGCAGCCCGCCCGTGAAGTGGCCCTGCTTCTACGGCATCGACTTCGCGACCCGGGCCGAGCTCGTCGCGAACGGTCTGGGAATCGAGGAGATCCGGGCCTCCATCGGCGCGGACTCGCTCGGCTACATCTCCGAGGCCGGCATGATCGGGGCCACGAACCAGGGCGCCGACCGGCTCTGCTCGGCCTGCTTCACCGGCCGCTACCCGATCGAGCTTCCCGAGGACGGTCAGATGGGCAAGCACGTGCTCGAGACCCTGCCCCTGACGGTGCGCACCGGCCACGACCGGTCGGTCGACGTCGACGGCGTTACGACCGGCGTCGGTACCGGCGGCGCCGGAGCCCTCGACCATCCCTGAGCCTTTTCGGTTCGATGTATTCCACGGTCACCGGTGACCGTGCGATACATCGAACCGAAGCAGGCCCGCCGCCACCTGGTCAAGGAAGAGGGCGGGCTCGAGACGTAGGCCGATGACGTCGATGCGGAGCACGCGATCCCCTGAAAGCGTGACCGCGTTCTGGCGCAGGTTGTCCAGCATGACATTCAGCCCCTCGCGATGCTGAGCGCCGTCGATCTCCACCACGAGGTTGCAACAGTCCCACCGCACGTCCAGATAGATCCTTCCTCTCGCCCCTCGGCGCAGGACCTGCCGGCTGGGCTCCGGTAGCCCGCGGCGGCGGCACAGACCGCTGAAGTCGAGCTCGCCGAGGGACTCGACCCCAAAGGCGATGTCCCCGACGACGCTCTTGATGAAAGCGCGGCGAGTTCGACCTCGCACCAGCCGCTGAGCTGCAGCGAGCTCGGCTGGTGCCACGAGCCTCTGCTGAACGGGCATCAGCAACAGCAGGGCAGCTTGACGGTTGCTCACGGCCCAGTGCGAGGCCCGGATCGCGGCGACGGCCGGGCGCACCCTGGGCAGACCTGCTGCGACGAGCTCCCCCGGAACACGACGGATGACCTTGTGCACCACCACCCCTGGTACCGGATCGGCGTTGTGGTTGTGCTTGGCAGAGAGATGGACCTGGTCGTCGTGGTAGCCCTTCAATCCGGCCACCTGCAGAGCGGTCACGCCGTCGACGGCCGAGATGCTCTCCCCGGTCTCCCAGATGGCTCGCCACCGGAGCGCGACGGCATCCAAGGGCCCGGTATGCACGGCAATGGTCTGTCGGCCATGAGCCATCCAGCGATCCGAGCCCACCGCGCGGCGCACGTGGATCTCGCTGATTCCGGCTCTGGCCAGCTGGCGGCGCGAGACAACGCCGCCCTGGTCAGTCGCCATCTCGCGGGCCAGGCGCAGTCGAATCGAGTTCATGTCAGAACTCTCGCCAGGTAGCGCTAGGAGGCGACCCCGAGACTTCGCCGTTGTGGACAGCAGGTCTGTCGGCCGGGGCTGTGGAGAGAAACCCCCGGTTCGATGTAATACACGGTTACCCCTGACCGTGGAATACATCGAACCG
>JAKDLG010000258.1 GCA_030452985.1 Humibacillus sp. | reverse complement strand
GCCAATCCCCGCGAACGACTCGTTGGAGGTCGAACGCTCCGGTACACCACCGTGTTCGACCTCGAACGAGTCGTTCGCGGGGGAAGGGGTGAGGTGGGTGAGGATGTCGTCGAGGGCGGCGGCCCCGTCGGCGGCGGCGTGGAACTCTGCGCCGACGCGGCGAATCGGCCAAAAGGCCTCGGGTGCCAGCAGGATCGCCACGAGGGCGGGCCCCAGGGCGAGCGAGCCGGTCGACAGTCGCAGGCCTACCGTGACGGCCACGATCGCGACCGAGATCGTCGCGAGCAGCTCGAGGGCGGCCGAGCTGAGAAAGGCCAGGCGCAGCGTGCGCATCGTGGCGCGCCGGTGCCGTTCGCTCACCTCGCGCACCGTCGCCACCTGTCGCTCGGCCCGGCCGTAGGTCACGAGCGTCGGCAGCCCCTGCACCACGTCGAGGAAGTGCCCGCCGAGCGAGGCGAGCGCTGCCCAGCGCTTCGACGTCTCGTCGGCGGTCGCGCGGCCGATGAGCGCGGCGAACACGGGGAGCAACGGCACGGTGAGCACGACGACGACGGCGCTCGGCCAGTCGACCACCACGAGCGTGGCGATGGCGAGCACCGGCACGACGGATGCCGTGACGAGCGTCGGCAGGAAGCGCGCGGCATACGGCTCGACCGTCGTCGCCCCGGTGGTGGCGAGCGCCACGGCCGCCGCCGGCTCGGGCCGGGTGTCGGCGTCGAGGCCCGCCCACCGTTGGAGCAGCGTAGAACGCAGCGAAGTCGAGACCGCGACCCCGGCCCAGGCGGCCACCCGTTCGGTCAGGCCCGCCAGCCCGGCTCGAACGGCGAAGAGGGCGGCGAGCCAGGCGGCCGGCGGCCCGAGGGGGGCCCCCTCGACGACGGCCACCACGAGGGCGGTCAGGGCGAAGGCCGTGCCGATCGTCGCGGCCCCTGAGATGACGCCGACAACGCCGAGGACAGCCACCGGCACCCGAGCGGAGGGCACGAGCTTCAGCAGTCGGGGGTCGAACGGTCGCACGTCAGCTCCGCAGGGCTTCGTCTCGCGCGGGCTCGAGCTCGAGCCTCACGTCGGCCGGAATGTTGGCCGTCGACAGGCGCCTGCGGAAGATCCAGTAGGTCCAGGCCTGGTAGAGCACCACGATCGGGGTCAGCACCAGGGCCACGATGGTCATCACCTTGAGCGTGTACTCGGTGCTCGAGGCGTTCGTGACGGTGAGGTTGAAGGCGGCGTCGGTGCTCGAGGGCATCACGTTCGGGAAGAGGATCAGGAAGTACGTGGCGACGGCCATCGCGATGGTGACGGCGGTTCCCGCGAAGGCCCACCCCTCGCGGCCGCGGAGGTTCGCGCCGAGACCGGCGAGCAGGGCGATCGCGGCGATCGCTGTTGTCACCCACGAGATGGTCTTACCGTCCTCGAGGCCGAGGGTGACCAGCAGCACGACCGCGAGCAGCGCTGCGACGACTCCGGTTCGGGTGGCGATGCCTCGTGCCTCCTGCCGAATGGGTCCGTCGGTCTTGAGGGCCACGAAGATGGCGCCGTGGGTCAGGAACAGGGCCACGAACACGACCCCGCCGAGCAGGCTGATCGGGTTGAGCAGGGTGAACACGTTGCCGGTGAACTCCATGTCGGCGTCGATCGGCACTCCGCGAACGATGTTGGTCAGAGCGACGCCCCAGAGCAGCGCCGGGACCAGCGATCCCCAGAAGATGGCGAGGTCCCACCGTGACTTCCACGCCTGCTCGGGCCGCTTGTGGCGATACTCGAAGCCGAGGTTGCGCAGGATCAGTGCCACGAGGATGAGCAGCAACGGGAGGTAGAAGCCGCTGAACAAGGTGGCGTACCAGTTCGGGAAGGCGGCGAAGGTGGCGCCGCCGGCGGTCAGTACCCAGACCTCGTTGCCGTCCCAGACCGGGCCGATCGTGTTGAGCATCAGGCGTCGCCGCTTCTCGGCGTCAGCCGCGTCACTGGAGTAGCGCTTGCCGCCGAGCACCGGGAACAGCATTCCGACGCCGAAGTCGAAGCCCTCGAGCACGAAGTAGCCGGTCCACAACACCCCGATGAGGATGAACCAGACGGTGGTCAGTTCCATTGCGGTTTCTGCTCTTTCTCGTCAGTAGGCGAAGGCGAGGGGGGCGTCCTCGTCCTCATCGCTGGGGGTGGCCGGTGCTTCGAACGGCTCAGCGCCGCGGCGCACGTAGGCGAGGAAGAGCTTGATCTCGACCACCGCGAGCGCGCCGTAGAGCAGCGTGAACACTGTCATCGACGTGATCACCTCTCCGATCGACACCGACGGGGACACGCCGGATGCCGTTGTCATCAGGCCGAAGACGGCCCACGGCTGGCGGCCTACCTCGGTGAAGATCCACCCGAAGGAGTTGCCGAACACCGGCAGCAGGGGTGCCGCGATCGCTGCGTAGAGAACCCACCTCGACGTGGGAACGCGCCCCCGGCGGGTGGTCCACAGCACGAGGGCCGCGATGCCCGCTGCGGCCATGCCGACGCCGATCATGAGGCGGAAGGTCCAGTACGTGGTGGGGATGTTGGGGACGTAGTCGGTCGCGGCGTCGACGAGCCTCGGGTCGCCGGTGGCGCCGTACGTCGCGGCGTACTGCGCCTTGAGGTCGTTGATGCCCTTGACCTCTCCGTCCCACGTGCCGGTGCCGAGGAAGCTGAGCAGGCCCGGGATCTCGATGAGGGCGTTGGCGTGCTGACCGTCGAGGGAGCCGATCGTGAGCACTGAGAAGGGCGCTCCTGCACCCTGCGGTGAGGTCTCGTAGAGCGCCTCGGCGGCGGCCATCTTCATCGGCTGCACCTCGGTCATGATCTTGCCCTGGAGGTCACCGCTCACCGCCACACCGACGCCGGCGACCAGGGTCAGGACGGCCCCGATGCGGGCAGCCTTGCGGTAGAGCGGAACGTCGGCGCGGGCGGCGGTGGCCTGACGCGCCTGCGTGGTCATGGTCATCGCAGCCGTGGTTCCGGTGCTGTCGCCACCGTCGATGTCGCGACCAGCGGACCTGTCGCTGGTGGCGGTGGAGTCGAGGCCGTCGACGCTGCGAAGCAGCGCACTGGCGCGCAACGACTCACGGCGCATCAGGTGCAGCGCCACGCCCATCAGCACTCCGCCCCCGACCATGTAGGCCGAGAAGGCGACGTGCGGGAAGGTCACGAGCTGCACCTTGTTCGTGAGTACCGCGAAGAAGTCGGTCAGCTCGGCGCGGCCGCTCACGGGGTTGAAGCGGAACCCGACGGGGTGCTGCATGAAGGAGTTCGCGGCCAGGATGAAGTACGCCGAGAGCAGGGTGCCGACGTGCACGATCCACATCGTCGATGCGTGCAGCTTCTCGGGGATGCGGCCCCAGCCGAAGATCCACAGCCCGAGGAAGACCGACTCGAGGAAGAACGCGAGCAGGGCCTCGATGGCGAGAGGCGCGCCGAAGATGTCGCCGACGAACCGGGAGTACGCCGACCAGTTCATGCCGAACTGGAACTCCTGCACGATGCCGGTGACCAGCCCGAGGGCGAAGTTGATGGTGAAGAGCTTGCCGAAGAACTTGGCGAGCCGCAGCCAGTCGGGGTTGTGGGTGCGTACCCACTGGGTGTGGAACACGGCCACCACGAACGACAGGCCGATCGTGATCGGCACGAACAGAAAGTGGTAGACCGTCGTGATGGCGAACTGCCATCTCGCAAGATCAGTGGCGTCCACGGGCTCTCCCGGACAGGTTCGGAAACTACATGACCTGGCAATACTACGATGGGTCGTAGTGCTGGTTCGACCACGCTTGGGTCCCTTGCTCGTGATGCCGCTCACGACTATCGTCGCAATGATTCAAGTCATTGAGACAATGGAAGGGGCCGACCCGGTGCTTCTCGTCTTCGTTCCCCTACCGGTCTTCATGTTCCTGCTGTTCGTCAGCGCCCAGCCGCTGCCAACCTCTCCGAACCGAGCGTCGCCGACCGCCGCGCGCACTCACCAGCAGGTGGCGCCGTGAGCGATCTACGGATCGTGGTCGAGCTACAAGCAGCAGAGCCACCGTTCGAGCAGGTCAGGGCCCAGATCGCGGGGCTCATCGGCTCGGGCAGCCTGCTCCCAGGCGACCGCCTCCCCACGGTGCGGGCCCTCGCTGCCGACCTCGGCCTGGCCGTGAACACCGTCGCCCGCGCCTACAAGGAGCTCGAGGCGGCGGGGCTGGTGCAGACCCGCCGCCGCGCCGGCACCACCGTTGCTTCCGGAGATCACCAGGCCGACATGGCTGTCTCGAGCTTCGCGATGAAGTTCGCCGTGCTCGCCCGAGAGGCCGGTATGGACGACGCCGCGGCTATCGACCTCGTGCGAAACGCCTTGCGCTCCACGGCCCGCGAGGCCTGAGGTTCTGCAACGCCCCTGGTGGCCGGGGTGAGGACCGCGGGATCGGACCGTGGCCGGATGCCGGTGGGCTAGCCTCGGTCGCATGGCCTTGACGCGCGGCTGGCAGACCGATCTGGCCGTGCTGCGGCACCTCGGCTCGCTCGTCGACCACCGGTTCGACCACATCATCGTCACCAGCCCCGAGAACACGACCTTCCACTGGGGCAACTTCGTGCTCGTCACCGATCCGGCTGCCGCCGACGATACCGCCCGCTGGGTGCAGGTGTTCCGCACCGAGTTCCCCAACGCCGAGCACGTCTCGATCGGTCTCCCCCGGTTGCCCGCCGAGGGCAGCTGGGACGGCACCGGACTCGTGATCGACACCGACGAGGTGCTGTTCACCGAGACCCTGCCCGAACAACGGCCGCTCGCCGAGGGCTACACGGCGCGTCCGATCGAGTCCGACTCCGACTGGGTGGCGGTCGTTGCGCTCAACGTCGCTGACACCGCCCGCACCGGGGCTCACGAGCCAGCAGGCTACGAGCGGTTCCTGCGCGACCAGGACCGGTCCCGTCGGCGGATGGTGGCCGCCGGCGTCGCGCGCTGGTTCGGTGCGTTCGACGCGGGCGGCACGCTCACGGCATCCCTCGGGCTCGCGGCGCGATGGGCGGGCGACCAGGGGGCCACGGCCTGGGTGATCGTCACCGAGTTGACCAACCCCGCGGGGCGGCTCTACCGCAGTGTCGGATTCGTGCCGGATGCCGTGCAGGTCACCGTCAGCCACCGGTGACGCCGGCCCTCCTCCGGTCACCCCCCAACACACCGAGCAATCCCTAACTCGCCGAGAAGTCTCCCGGTGAGTTCGGGACCACTCGGTGTGGTGCGGGGGCAGTGGGGAGTCAGGGCTTGGGGCGCTCGTCGACGATGCGGCGAGCCTTGCCGATGGAGCGCT
>JAKDLG010000077.1 GCA_030452985.1 Humibacillus sp. | reverse complement strand
TTGGTCGGGTCGAAACCCTGGATGCTCGGCACGTAGACCGCGTTGTGCACCTGCGCCGCGTGGTAGGTCGGCCACTTCGGGTTGGTGATCGGGAAGAACGCGGCATCCGCCATCACCTGCCGGTCCGCCTTGCCCCAGAGCGCGTTGGCCTCGTCTTCGGTCTTGGCAGTGACCGCCTGCTCGATCAGCGCGTTGGCCTGGGCACTGTCGTAGAGGCCGTAGTTGCTGCCGACCGGCGGGAACGAGGGCTTCCCGGCATACAGCGGTTTGAAGTAGGTCAGCGCAGCGTTGCCGTACCACTCGGCGCCCCAGCCGGCCAGCGACAGGTCCCACACCCCGCGGCGGGCAGTGCTGGGCTGGAAGAGGTACTTGGTATAGAAGTCGGTGTTCGGCGACGGCACTGCCTCGACCGTGATCCCCACCGCCTGCAGGTCCTGCTGCACAGTAGCGAACACCTTGGCGTTGTCCCCTTCAGCGCTTCGGAAGAGGAACTTCAGCGACAGGTTCGACACGCCGGCCTGTTGCAGCAGCTGCTTCGCTTTCGCGATGTCGTGCTTGTACAGGTCGGTGTCCTGCGATCCGAGGATGTTCGGCGGCAGCACGTGCGTCAGCGGCGGATTGAGCTTCGGCCCGCCCAGCACCTGGATCAGATTGTCGCGGTTCAACGCGAACGCCAGGGCCCGGCGCACCTCGACGTTCTGCATCGCTCCATCGTTGTTCGGGGACGCGGTATTGAACAGGATGTAGGGGTTGCTGTCCGCCGTCTCACCCAGGGTCAGACGCGGGTCCTTGGCCGCGATCAGTGAGCTGACCCGCGCGGTCGGCGGCGCCATGTCCCAGCCCATATCGGCATTGGGCGCCCCGGTCTCCAGCTGCTGCTGGATCGACTGCTCGGTCAGCCCCTCGGACACCACGATCTTGTCCACATACGCCTTGCGCACCGGGTCGCTGGACGCCTTCCACGTCGGGTTGCGGGTGTAGACGATCTCCTTGGTCGGGTTCCAGCTCTCCACCTGGTACGGACCGTCCGAGATCTGGTTCTGAGCCAGCTCCCGGCTGGCCGGCAGGTACTTGAGCACCTCCTTGGGAGCGGGCGAGAATGCTGGCATGGTCAACATGCCCACGATGTAGCTCGCGGGCTGCGTCAGCGTAAACACGAGCGTGTGGTCGTCCTTGGCCACCACTCCGGGAAGGTCGGTCGTGTTGATGTAGTCGGCGATCGCCGTGGCCTTGCCCGGGACCTTGGAGAAACCGTCGCAGAACTTTTGGTAGCCCACGATCAGGCCCGCGAAGTTCGGGGTGCCCCCGAAGGGTTGCACCGGGTTGCAGGTCCGCTTGACGCCGCGGACCACGTCCTGCGCGGTGACCTGCCGTGGCGGTGAGGTGTTCCACTGGGCGTCGGTGCGCATCCCGATCGTGACCGTCTTGCCGTCCTCGCTGATGCCTCCGTTGTCGGTGGTCGGGGTCGCGGTCGCCAGGTCCGGAACCGGCGTCATGGCCTTGCCCTGCTCTGCCGGGAACGTGAACAGCTGCCGAGTCCACATCCGGACGTTCCGGTAGCCGGTGATGAAGTACGTGACGTTGGGGTCCATGTAGTCCAGGTCGCCCGAGCCGAGCAGGTTCAACGTGCCGCCCTTGACGGCCTTCTCCGTCCCTCCACCACCGTCGCCGGTGCCGCCCCCACCGCTGCAAGCGGCGCATACAGCGAGCGCGCACGCCCCCGCCACGATCGCCGTTCGGCGCCGCGAAACCGCGCCGAAGTGGCCTGTCCTCATTGACATCTGGCTCCCTTGACCTCATCGATGTCCGAGGCGCACGGGCGGTCCCCGGTCATTGATGCACCAGACTTGCACCCTTTCCGACCGGCCGCAAGAAGCGTGTGCGCGGCGAGCTGAACACGGTGCGGCGCCGAGCGGTCGGCACGGCGGGTTACTCACCGGGTTCGACGCGGTGACGACGAGCAGCGACGACAGCCTCGTCACCTCGGGTGCCCACCTGCTGACCGGGCTCGGCGGCTGGGTGCTCGTGATGCTCGCCCGTCGTCGCGGTGCCGCTGCTCGCGGTCGGCGCCTACGTGGTGACCTTCTGGCGCTTCCATCTCACCCGCAACCCGCAGGGCAGCCTGTACCCGCGCCGTGGGCTGCTCACCCAGCGAGAGACCTCCATCTCGCGGAAGCGGATGCGAGGGCTGCTCATCGGGTAGCCGCTGGGCCTGCCGCTCGTCCGGTCCAAGCGCCTGCGGGCGATCAGCACCGGCCTGGATAAACCAGTTTGGCGGTGGATCCGACCGGCCGGCACCACCGTGCCCGTGGGACGTCGTCGACGATCGCGCGCTCCGGGTGCGTCCTGACCTCGAGGCGATCCGCGGCCGGTGCTACAAGACGCGGGGTTCACAACTGTAAGACTTGGAGATCCGAACTGTGGCAGATTGCTTGAGCCTTCAGGCTGCGGCGGCCAGGCTGGCCCGGTGAGCATATTGATGGACGGTCCGGCCGATGGTGGCCAGTGCGCAGCGCGGGGGCTGGTCGGCGGCGATGAGCGGGCGCAGGAGATGGTCGTGGACCTTGGTGTAGAAGATCGCGACGCGCAACCCGTCCGGGCTCTGGTCGTAGGTGTTGGTGCCGGCCCGTCGCTCGATCAGCCGTTGCGGCCCAGCCGGGTCAGATCGTAGCCGGCCTGGTTGACGGTGGAGGCGACGCCGAGCAGATGGCTCGCTGCCGCAGCTGGCCCAGCCGGCGATCCAGCAGGGCAAGTACGTCGGCCACCTCATCGCGGACGGCCTGCGTGGGGAGACGCCCGAGCCCTTCACCTACTCCGACAACGGCATCCTCGCCACCATCGGTCGGGCCTCCGCTGTCGCGGAGGTCACGGGGCTGCCCCGCCTGACCGGCTTCCCGGCCTGGATGGTGTGGAACGGCGTGCACATCGTGACCTTGCTCGGCAACCGCAACCGGGTCGCCGCCATGGTCAACCTCGGCGCGAAGTACCTCGCGTGGGGCCGCAGCCACAATGCGATCGTCGGCGACACCGAGCCGCCGCAGCTACGCGACCTGGCGTAGGAATTGCCGGAGTCGCTTTTCGCCACGATGCTCGTTGTCAGGTCGTGTCGTCGCCGCTCCCGTCTGTCGGTCAGGGAGAAAGAGTCAGGCTTCTTGGCGCACTGGTGCTGGGGCGCCGTACCACTCCTGCTGGACGTGCTCGAGATGCTGCCGCATGACACGCTCTGCGCCTGAGTCATCGCGACCGAGGATCTTGGCAACGAGCTGGCGGTGCTCGTCGGCTGCCTCGACGCGCAGCTGCCGGTTCGCGCCATCACCGAGACCATAGAGGCGGGTGTGGTCGCGCAACACCGTGACCGTGTCGAGGAGGCGTTGGTTGCCTCGCAGGCCGAGCAGGAACAGGTGGAAGTCCCGGTCCCGGGCGAGAAACTCGGTCGCGTCATCGACGGTGTTCTCGGTCGCGACCACCAACCTCTCGAGGTCGTCCTTCCAAGCCCCGAGATTCATCCTGGCGAGGTCGGCCACGCTCGGAACCTCGAGCATGAGGCGTAGTTCGAAGACGTCGACCAGGTCTTGCTGGCTCAGTTCGACGATCCTGAAGCCGCGGTTGCGCACTGCCTCGAGCGTGCCTTCGTTGACGAGGGTGAGCATAGCTTCGCGCACGGGGCTGACGGAGACCCCGAGCTCTTTCGCGAGGGCGGTCGCCGAGTACAGCTCTCCGGGCACGATCTGTCCGGTGACGATGGCCTGCCGAAGAATTTCGAGGGCCTTGTCGCGCAGACTCGTCGTGGGAGTGAGCCGCGAAGCTGAGATCTCTGGCATGTGGTGGACCGTCTCTTGACAGTGGGTGGTCAGGCATAGATGCTGACCGGTAATCGATTACCGGTCACCTGCGTGCAAAGGAACACCTCGTGAGCCTAGCGACCTTCGACCCTTTGCTGCAGCCCTTCACGCTCAAGCACCTGACCCTGCGCAACCGGGTGGTCAGCACCTCTCATGAGCCTGCCTACGGTGAAGACGGCATGCCGAAGGACCGGTATCGGCTCTACCACCTCGAGAAGGCGCGAGGCGGGGTGGGCCTGACCATGATCGGGGGTTCCGCGGTGATCTCACCCGACAGCCCACCATCCTTCGGCAACCTGCTCCTCTACAAGGACGAGATCGTGGGGTGGCTGCGCCAGCTGACGGATGACGTGCACATGGCGGGTGCCGCCGTCATGTGCCAGGTCACTCACCTCGGCCGCCGCACCAGCAACTACTCAGGCGACTGGTTGCCCGTACTGTCCGCCTCGCCGCTGCGCGAGCCGGCCCACCGTGCCTTTCCCAAGGAGGCGGAGGGGTGGGACATCGACCGCATCGTGCGGCACTACGCCGACGCGGCCGCCCGCTGTCAGGCCGGCGGCCTGGACGGCATCGAGCTGCAGTCGTACGGCCACTTCATGGACAGCTTCCTCTCGCCCTGGACCAACCACCGACAAGACGATCTCGGCGGCGACCTGGAACACCGGATGTCCGTGCCGCGCAGGGTCATCCAGGCAGTGCGTGACGCCGTGGGCCCCGACTTCATCGTCGGGATCCGGATGATGCTCGATGAGGACCGTACCGGCGGGCTGACCGAACACGACGCGATCACCGCACTGCAGACCTTTGTCGAGGACGGGATCGACTTCGTCAGCACCATCAAGGGCTCGATCGAAAGCGACCACACCCTCGCCAAGGTCATCCCGTCGATGGGCCGGCCCTCAGCCCCGTTCCTCGAGTGGACCGGGCGGATGCGCGAACAGCTCGGCATCCCGGTGATGCACGCTTCTCGTATCGCCGACGTAGCGACCGCCCGGTACGCCGTGCGCGAAGGCCTGGTCGACCTGGTCGGCATGACCCGTGCGCAGATCGCCGACCCGCACCTGGTCAACAAGATCATGGCCGGTGAGGAGGACCGGATCCGTCCCTGCGTCGGGGCCAACTACTGCCTCGACGCGATCTACCAGTCGGGCGATGCCAAGTGCATCCACAACCCGGCCGCAGGGCGGGAACAGACCCTGGTCCACGAGATCGGTCGCACGAGCGGCACCTCCCGTCGCGCGGTCGTCATCGGTGCCGGCCCGGCCGGCCTTGAGGCCGCCCGAGTGCTCGGCGCCCGGGGGCACGAGGTCGTGCTCTTCGAGGCCAACGACCACGTGGGCGGCCAGGTTCGGCTGACCTCGCCGTCGCCCCACCGACGCGACCTCATCGGAATCGTCGACTGGCGCCTCGCCGAGGCGAAGTACCACGGCGTCGACGTGCGTACCGGCCGCTTCGCGCAGCCCGCCGACGTACTGGCCGAGAACCCCGACGTCGTCATCGTCGCGACCGGCGGGCTGCCCAACCGGGAGTTCCTCCTCGAGGGCGCCGCGCTCGTTCACGACGTGTGGGACGTCATGGACGGGTCGTTGCGCGCCCACGGTGACGTGCTCGTGTTCGACGACCACGGCGGGTATCCGGGCATGGACGCCGCCGAGACCCTGGCGCTGCGCGGCGCCCGGGTGGAGTTCGTCACCCCCGAGCGGACCATCGCGCCCGATGTCGGCGCGATGAACTCGCCTGCCTATCTCAAGAGCTTTGCCGAGCATGGTGTCGCCATCACCTTGCCCTACTACCTGCGCCGGGTGTGCCGTCGCCCCGACGGTCGGCTCGACGCCGTCCTGTGGAACGAGTACGCCGACCTCGAGGTGACGCGGGTCGTCGACCACGTCGTCGTCGAACACGGGACCTTGCCCGTAGCCGACCTCTACCACGACCTCGTGCCCGGCTCGAGCAACGGCGGTGAGGTCGACATCGACGCGTTGGTCGCCGGCCGGCCGCAGACCACCGTGCGCGAGCCCGGCGGGCGCTACCAGCTCTTCCGCATCGGAGACGCCGTGACCAGCAGGAACATCCCCGCCGCCATCTACGACGCCCTGCGCCTCTGCCTGCACCTGTGACCGAAGGGCCCTGACGATGACCTCAATCCCGTGGATCGACCGCGACACGATGACCCGAGTCCTGCCTTGGGAACAGGTCGTCGATGCTCTGGAGTCCGCTCTGATCAGCGGAGCTGCTCCGGGAAACACCCCACCGCGGACCTTCGTCCCGGTCAGCTCCGGCGAACTGCTCCTCATGCCAGGCGAAGTCGGCCCCGCTGTCGGTGTCAAGGTTCTGGCGATCAACGACCACGCCGCTCGCTTCGAGGTGCCCCGCATCCAGGGAGTGCACATCGCCTTCGCCGGCGACACCCTGAGCCCGACCGCGATCCTCGACGCCGAGCAGCTGACGCTCCTGCGTACCGCGGGACTCTCAGCCCTTGCCGTGCGTCATCTCGCACCACCGGCCGCGGCGTCACTGCTCGTTTTCGGGACCGGGCCGCAAGCCGTCAGCCACGCTCTGGCGATCCACGCGGTACGTCCGCTCGAGAGCGTGACCGTCGTCGGCCGTCGTCAACCGGCGATGCACGAGGTCGTGCGCCAGCTCGAGACCGCCGGCCTCGACGCCCGCGCCGGCGTGGCGGCTGACGTGGCGCGGGTAGACATCGTCGCCTGCTGCACGACAGCTGCCGAACCCGTGTTCGACGCGTCCCTGCTGCGGCCCGAGGCCACGGTGGTCGCCATTGGATCGCACTCGCCAGACCGGCGTGAGGTCGAGACCCAGCTCGTCGAACGAGCCACCGTCATCGTCGAATCCACGGCGGCAGCGCTGAGCCAAGCAGGGGACATCATCCTCGCCCTGCGTGACGGAGTGCCGCAGGACGTCGCCATCGCTGGTGACCTGCAGGCCTTGGTCACCGGCGCGGTCACCATCGTTCCCGGCGCCCCGCGACTCTTCAAGAGCGTCGGTGAAGCGTGGAGCGATGTCGTCGTCGCCGCGACCGTGGTCGAGGCGGCCCTGCTGCTCGCTCCCACCTGAGGGTGATTCGCGTGTCACCCCAGACCCCACCAGATCGGTGCACCCGGTGCTCACCCAGGTCGGCACCACGACGTCATTCCTCTCACCACCCATCGACAAGGCGATCTCCATGGCAACCATGATCGAGGCACGCGGGCTGACCAAGCGCTACGAACCGGCTGGAAACGAGCGACGTCGGTTCCGTCGTCGCTCCGAGACAACCGAGACGACCGGCACCCTGGCGGTCGACGGCGTCGACTTCGACGTCGAGGAGGGCGAACTGTTCGTCATCATGGGCCTGTCCGGCTCGGGCAAGTCGACCCTCCTGCGGATGCTCAACCGGTTGGTCGACCCGACGTCCGGCAGCCTCCACATCGCGGGCCAGGACATGCTGGCCATGGATGACGCCCAGCTGCGGACCACCCGCAACTCGACGATCAACATGGTTTTCCAACACTTCGCGCTCTTCCCGCACCGCACGGTTCTCGAGAACGCGGCCTACGGGCTGCAGGTCCGCGGCATCCCGGAAGCGGAACGAGTAGAGCGGGCTCAGGACGCGCTGGAGACGGTGGGCCTCGGCCGGTGGGGGCACGTTCGGCCCCAGGAGCTCTCCGGCGGCATGCGACAGCGAGTCGGCCTCGCCAGAGCCCTCGCGACCGATGCTCAGATCCTGCTGATGGACGAGCCCTTCAGCGCACTCGACCCGCTGATCCGACGCGACATGCAGAGCCTGCTGCTGTCGCTGCAGGAGAAGGTGCGCAAGACCGTGGTGTTCGTCACCCACGACCTCAACGAAGCCATGCGCCTCGGTCAACGAATCATGGTCATGCGCGACGGACGCGTCATCCAGCTCGCGTCAGGAGCCGAGATCCTGTCCACACCCGCCGATGACTACGTCGCGAACTTCGTGTCCGATGTCGACCGCTCCCGGGTGGTCACCGTCGAGCATGTGATGCGCCCGCCCCTGATCACCGCCCGCGGTGACGAGCACCCACAAGCGGTGCTGGACCGGATGGCGAACGTCGAGGGTGGCGGTGTCTACGTGGTCGACGAGCGGGACCGCATCATCGGCGTGGCGACGGACAAGCACCTGGCCGACGGCATCGCGCTGCACCAGGAGCGGATCGACTCGCTGGTCTGCGACGACTTCACCACCATCGAAATCGGCTCGCGGCTCATCGAGGTGATGCCGCTGGTCGGGCGTCACTCGGTGCCGTTGGCGGTGACGGACCACGACGGTCGCCTGATCGGCGTAATCCCCAGGGCAGCGCTGCTGAACACCCTGGCTGACAACGGGAGGTCGCTCAATGCCTAATCTGCACATCGGAGACGCGGTCTCCGCGATCGTCACCTGGCTGCAGGAGAACGTGGCTGGGGTCTTCGACGCCATCGCCGCCATCACGCAGTGGTTGCTCGACGTGGTGCTGGTCGCTCTGACCGGACCGCCCCCGTTGGTCATCGTCGTGATCGCGGCGCTCCTCGCGCTGTGGGCCCGAGGCATCGGGTTCGCCGTCTTCACCGTGCTCGGACTGCTGGTCGTCGAGTCGATGCAGCTGTGGACCGAGACGATGGAGACCCTGGCCATCGTTCTCGTGGCCAGCGTCATCGCCGTCGTCATCGGGATACCGACCGGCATCTGGGCGGCTCGAAGCAAACGAGCCAGCGTCGTGGTCCGTCCGGTCCTCGACTTCATGCAGACCCTGCCGGTCTTCGTCTACCTCATCCCTGCGGTGTTCCTCTTCGGTATCGGCGTCGTCCCGGCCGTGGTCGCCACGTTCATCTTCGCCATCCCGCCGGGGGTGCGGCTGACGGAACTCGGTCTGAGACAGGTCGACCCCGAGATGGTCGAAGCCTCCGTGGCCTTCGGTGCCACGCCATGGCAGCTGCTGCGCCAGGTCCAGCTCCCGCTGGCTGTTCCATCCATCATGGCCGGCCTGAACCAGGTGATCATGATGGCTCTCTCCATGGTCGTGATCGCCGGCATGGTCGGTGCGGGCGGCCTCGGCGCCGTCGTCGTGCAGGGCATCAGCCGCTTGGACATCGCAGTCGGCTTCGAAGGTGGGCTCGCCGTCGTCTTCCTGGCCATCTTTCTCGACCGCCTCACCAGCGCGTTCCCGCGCCCACGTCGCCGAGCCGTCGCGGTCGCGGACGAAGCGCCTGAGGCCGTCGCCGTGCAGGCGGTACCGAGAGTCGCCTGATGTAGACGCCATTCGACTCCACCCCCAGCAGCCGAACACTCCCCTATCCCAAAGGACCTCGCCCATGTTTCGTCATCGTCTTACCACCAACATCGTCGGCGCCTCGCTGGCCCTGGCCACCGCCATCACGGTCTCCGGATGCGGTTCCTCCACGCCGTCCTCCGGCGCGTCGGGCGCAGAACCGGCGAGCAAGACCGTGAACATCGGCTACATCGCCTGGGACGAGAACATCGCCAACAGCTACCTCTGGAAGGAGCTGCTTGAGCAGCAGGGCTACCAGGTCAAGCTCAGCCAGCTCGAGGTCGCGACGCTGTACTCGGGCGTCGCCGACGGGCAGCTGGACGTCTTCATGGCCGCGACCCCGAAGACCCACTCGGACTACTGGGCCCGCTTCGACAAGAAGTTCACCGTGGTCGGCCAGTGGTACGACACGCTGACGCAGGCCGTTGCCGTACCGGACTACACGGGCCTGAAGTCGATGGAGGACCTCAAGGGCAAGGCCAACGAGTTCAACGACCAGATCGTCGGCATCGAGCCCGGCTCGGGACTGATGCGTCAGCTGCACGACAACGCGGTCAAGGACTACGACCTGGCCAGCTACAAGATCATCGACAGCAGCACGCCGGCGATGCTCGCCGCGCTCGATAAAGCCGTCAAGGCCAAGAAGCCGATCGCGGTCACCCTCTGGCAGCCGCACTGGGCCTTCAGCAAGTACCCGATGGTCCTGCTCGAAGACCCCAAGGGCAGCTTCGGTGGCAACGACGTCTACAAGACCATCGCCAGCAAGAAGTTCGCCGAGAGCAACACGAAGGTCATGGACGAGCTGAAGAAGTTCCACATGACGCCGGAACAGCTGCAGAGTCTCGAGCTGAAGATCTCCGGTGCCGGCCAGGGCAAGGAGCAGGAAGCCGTGAAGGCGTGGATCGGCGAGAACCAGGCTGTCGTCAAGGCCTGGACCGGTACGAACTGACCAGTGGAAGGACCACAACGCGATGACCATCAACCAGACCGAGCCCCACGTCTCACTGGACGAGCTACTGTCCCGGCGCAAGCCGGGTCACAGCCTCGAGGGGCCCTTCTACACGAGCGACCAGCTCGCAGAGACGGATCTGCGTGAGATCTTCGGTCGACACTGGATCTTCGTCGGTACCACGGCCGAGATTCGGGAGCCCGGCGACTACTTCACCGTGACCGTCGGTCCCTGGTCGGTCATCGTGCTGCGCGACGATGAAGACGAGGTGCGGGCGCTGCACAACGTCTGCCGCCACCGTGGCGCCCGGGTGCTCACCGAGCCACGCGGCTCCGTCGGCAACATCGTCTGCGGTTACCACAAGTGGACGTACGGCACCGACGGCGCCCTGCTGCATGCAGAGTCGCAGCCGGCCGACTTCGACCCCTCCTGCCTCGGGCTCAGACAGGTCCACGTGCGGGATCTCGCAGGGCTGGTCTTCGTCTGCCTTGCCGACGAGCCGCCAGCCGACTTCGATGAGGTCGCGCAGGTCGTGACGCCCTACCTCGAGCCGCACCAGCTGCACCGTACGAAGGTCGCCGCGCAGCTCGACATCATCGAGCAAGGCAACTGGAAACTGGTCATGGAGAACAACCGCGAGTGCTATCACTGCGACGAACACCCGGAGCTGATCGCCTCGTTCTTCCCGATCTTCGCCTACTCCGAAGAAGACCTCACCCCCCGGCTGCGTCCTGTTCTTGAGCGATACCAGAAGGCGAACGTTGCCCTGCAGGAGGAGTGCCGGCTCCGCCGGCTGCCGATGGAGGTGCGTGAGGAGGTCGACACCCGGCCGACCGGCTTCCGGGTCGAGCGGATGCCGCTCGACCGGTCGGGCGAGTCGTTCGGCGAGGACGCGCGCGCCTTGTGTCGCAAGCTGCTGGGTGACTTCACCACCCCCCGACTGGGCGACCTGTCGCTGCACCTGCAGCCCAACAGCTGGTTCCACTTTCTCGCCGACCATGCCGTCACCTTCTCGGTCATCCCGCTCTCGGCAGGGCAGACCCGTCTCCGCACCACCTGGCTGGTCCACGAGGACGCAGTGGAGGGCATCGACTACGAGGTGGACGCGCTGACGGCGGTATGGCGGGCCACCAACGAGCAGGACGGCGCGCTGGTGGCACGCACCCAGGCAGGGGTGAGCAGCCCGGCCTACGAGGGAGGTCCCTACTCTCCGACAGAGAACCAGGTCGAGGCCTTCGTGTCGTGGTACCTGCAGCGGCTCCGGGCCACGATGGCATGAGCACTGCTGAGTCTCTCGAGTGCGCCCCGCCCGCCTGGGGCGCGCTCGAGAGGGTGCTGACGGACCGGCCGATGTGGGAGGGCGACCTCGACGGCCCCCTGGTGTGCGAGCAGGTGCAGCAGGTGACTCACGATGTGCGAACCTTCGTCTTCCGAACGGCCGCGGGCCACCGGTTCCGGCACCAGCCAGGACAGTACGTGACGGTGTCTCCGCAGATCGAAGGATCGGTGGTCAGCCGGTGCTACACCATCACCTCACCCCCCACGCGTCCGCACCGGCTGGCGATCACCGTCAAGCGGGTGCCGGGGGGGGTGGTCTCGAACTACCTCCACGACTACCTGTCGGCCGGGGTCGAGCTGCACGTCGACGGCCCGTTCGGAAACTTCGTCATGGCCCACCATCCGGCTGAGCGGCACCTGTTCCTCTCGGCGGGGAGCGGGATCACGCCGCTGATGGCCATGACCCGAACGATCCACGATCTCGGTCAGGCTGCGGACGTCGCCTTCGTGCACTTCGCCCGGACCCCGCAAGATGTGGTCTTCCGGGCCGAGCTCGACTCGATCGCCCAGGCACACAGCGGCATCCGGCTGACCCACGTCGTCGAGAACGACGCTTCCACGACTTCCTGGAGCGGGCTGCGAGGCCGCCTCAGCACCGGCCTTCTCGTGGCCGCCGTGCCCGACCTGGCCGCACGCGAGGCATTCGTCTGTGGCCCGGCCCCGTTCATGTCAGCGGCCCAGAACGCGCTGGTCGGCCTCGGCCTGCCGCCCGGGCAGTACCACCAGGAAAGCTTCGTCTTCGAGGACCTCGCCCGTGAACTGCTGCCCGGGGGTGAGCCGTCCGAGCCCACCCCTTTGGTGACGGACGGGCGAGTCGGCTTCGAGGTCGTCCTCTCAAAGACCGGTCGCACCATCACGTGCCGCCCCGACCAGTTCGTTCTCGACGCAGCCATCGAGGCTGGTGTCACGCTCCCATCCTCGTGCGGCCTCGGCATGTGCGGTACCTGTAAGACGACCCTCCTCGAGGGAACCGTCGACATGACCCACCAAGGCGGGATCCGCCAACGGGAGATCGACCAGGGCAAGGTGCTCATCTGCTGCTCCCGCCCCACCTCGCCGCTCGTCATCGACTCCTGAAGGAAGACAGCATGACCACCGGAGGCCCTTCGGTCATCAACCCCGACTCAGCAGTGCTCAGGCTCTACACGCGGCCTGGTCGCCCCGGACCAGGTGAACGCTACGAACCGGGTGACGCACTCATCCGCACCCTCATTCAGAGTGACCGTTTTGAGGTCGGCATCTGGGAGGCGCTACCGGGTGAGTCCTTCTGGGTCGACTGTCACGAGCACGACGAGTTCCAGTACATCATCGCCGGTGAGGCCACCGTGCTGCTGCCGGACGAACGGCGTGCGCTCACTGCTCGGGCCGGTGAGGTCGTCTACATGACGGCCGGGACGTCACACCAGACGATGAACCGCGGCGAGACGATGCTTCGGGTCCTTTACTGCGCGCCACCGAACCCCATCGCCGTGACCTAGCGGTTCCGAGCGGGTGGGTCTGGCGGACGTACCTCACTCGTGGCCGCCTCGGGCGACGTCCGTGGACCCAGGCTCCAGGGTTCCCTGCGCCGACGGAGACAGCAGGGCGACAGCCAGCTCCATCATCGCCTCGACCGCGTCCGTGCCTGAGAGCTCGGTGCGTCCCTGTGCCACCTGGGTGGCGATCCCGTCGGCGTACGCGGCCAGCTTGAGCGACGTCGTGCCGACGTCGACCTCCCGGAAGGCCCCCGTGGCGACCCCGCGGCGAAGCACCCGGGCACAACACGCCTCCCAGCTGTGGATCCGCTCAACACAGGCGTCGAACACCTCTGGCCGGCGCGCCACGACGCTCCAGTAGTCGGTCCAGATGCGCCAGTGGGCCGGAGCATCGGAGTCGGTGAACATCGGGTCCATCAAGGCCCGTAACGCCAGCCACGGCGAGTCGGTGGCGTCGGCAACGCGGATCACCTCGTCGTAGAAGCGCTGGGACTCCTGCACGACAACCGCTTCGAGGATGTCGTCGACCCCGGCGAAGTGGTAGGTCACGGTCCCGACCGAAACGCCGGCGGCCAAGGCGATGTCGCGCAGCGTGACGCCCCCGAACCCCCGAGCCACGATGACGCCTCTGGCAGAGGCGATGATCTGTTCACGTCGGTGCCCCGGCAACAGCCGGCTCGTCCTGGTCATACCGACCTGCGCGGTATCCGATCGATGAAGGAACGCTCCGCGGCCAAGATCCACCCGCCGTCCGGCCCCCGGTGCTGGGCGAGCACGTGGTTCTCGACCACGAACTGGCCGGGCTCGGTGCTGATCCGTGACAAGGTCTTGAGCCGGGCGCCCCAGGTGTCCCCGGAGAACTCGACCTCCCAGGTCGAGCTCGCCTCCGGTGACAGGGGATCGCCCTCGACCACCTGGTAGGTCTCCCTCGCGGTCTCGCAGTAGTCGAGCCCGTACGGATAGCGTCCGCTGCTCCCGTAGCGGGGGTCGACGCGGATGATCGTGTGTCCGCGGACGACGTCTCGCCAGATCTGCCGCTCGGGCACCTCCCTGCCCTCGAGGCCGTCTTGAGCAACCGGGGCCGGGGGCCACGGAGCGGTGACCGTCAACGGTCGCGCCTGCTCCGCCGACTCGAACCGCACGGGTGGCCCCCCTGCAGCAGCCTCGGGCAGATGGAGCACGGCCCCGTCGAGGTGCACGGTCAACGCGTCGTCAGCCTCGTGGGGCCAGATCCACGGCCAGTAGTGGTTCGACAACGCCACACGGATGGTGTTGCCGGGAGTGAACTGGTGACCGATGGCGACCAGTGGAACCGCGACCTCCTCGGCCAGACCGGGCTCCATGGGGTCACTGCAGTCCATGCCGTGGCGCCGAGCGAGGTTGAGCGCACCGCGGGTGATCAACGTGGACGCCCCCTCAGGGGTGACCTCGCACAGGCGCACGACCAGGGTGCCGAGGGGGCCGTCACTGGCGACACGCAACCGCAGCGTGGGGCAGCCGAGAACGACCAGTGGGGACGCCCCGACGGGGAGGTCGATGCACACGCTCCGACCGTCCTCGGCCCGTTGGTCGGGCGGCAGGTCGCCCTGGTTGCCGAACGGAAAGAACCGGCCCGCGTCCTGACCGGTGTCCCACGGCGATCGCACGCGCAGCGCCGTGCGCCCGCCGAGGTTCTGGGCGCGCTCCAGCGGCCAGGACTGAGCCACGGGGGTGCTCGTCCAATCCGAGACTGCGAGCCACCGCCCTGACGGTGCGTCGCGGTAGGTGGCAGGTTCGATCTCCTGGTTGATCCACGCCCGCAGGTCGGGGTCGGACTCGACGCCGGTGTCCTCATCTTTGAGCCACCGATCCCACCAGCGCAGGGTTTCCTGCAGAAAGCCGATGGCGGGGCCGGGCGCTTTGTCTCGGTCAGGGTACTGGTGAGACCACGGCCCGATGATCCCCTTCCGAGGCGAGGTGAGGTTCTCCAGCAACCGCAGAACGGTGCCACGGTAGGGGTCGGCCCAACCTCCCACGGCGAGCACGGCCGCTTGTACCCCTGCGTAGTCCTCACAGACGCTGCCCCGTCGCCAGTAGTCGTCGCGACGCTGATGCGAGAGCCAGACCGGCGCCAGCGGAGCCATGTTCTCCAGGCGGTCGCGCCACTGGGCGACCCAGTTCTCCCCGACCATCTCGGGGCGAGGCGGCCGCGCGCCGAACGCAAACATCGTCGCCGACCAGGCGGCCATGTCGATGCCGAGCACGGCACCCCCGAAGTAGTGCACGTCGCAGCCGTAGCGATCATCGCTCGAGCAGACCGTGACAATGGCACGCAGCGCCTGCGGTGCCCGCTGGGCGACCTGCAGGGCGTTGAACCCACCCCAGGAGATCCCGAACATCCCGACGCGACCGGTGCACCACGACTGCTCGGCCAGCCAGCCGATCACGGCTTCGGCGTCGTTCAGCTCCTGCTCGGAGTACTCGTCGTCGAACTGGCCGTCAGAGCTGCCGGTGCCCCGGATATCCACCCGGACCGAGCCGTAGCCGTGCAGGGCGTAGTACGGATGCCGTTCGCTGTCGCGAACACTCGTCCAGTCGTCCAGCCGATAGGGAAGATACTCGAGCAGAGCCGGCACGGGGGTCTGGTCGACGGTGGCAGGCAGCCACGCCCGGGCATGGAGCCGGACGCCGTCCGGCATGGGGATCCAGAGATCGCGAACCAGCACCGAGTCTGCTGCGACCTCGACGTGGCGAACGGTCACACTTCGGCTCCTTCGTCTGCCCTGACTCGGTGGCCATCGCCGACGTCCACCATGACGGCCGACGAGTCGACCTTCCGCACCCGCTGCTCGATGTCGACGGAGGGGAGATGTTCTGCGCCGGCCTCGACGACAGAGTCGAGCAGCGCGCGGGTGTACGGATGCCGGGGGTCGTGGAGGACGGCCGCGGCCCGACCTGACTCGACGACATAACCATCCTTCATCACCACGATCCGGTGGGCCACGCTCTTGACGACCGCCAGGTCGTGGCTGATGAACAGACACGACAGCTGGTGACTTTCTCGCAGCTCGTCGAGCAGCCTGAGCACGTCGGCTTGCACCGAAACATCGAGGGCTGTCGTGATCTCGTCAGCGATGAGCAGGCGCGGCCCCGCGGCCAGGGCTCGAGCGATACCGATGCGCTGACGTTGCCCGCCGGAGAGCTGGCCGGGCACCCGGCGCGCGAACGCCTCGGTGAGCCCGACCTCGGTCAGGATCGTGCCGACCCGTTGTCGGGTCTCGGCCCGGGATCGGGTCTGCTTGAAGAGCCTGAGCGGCCGAGCCACCGAGTCGCCCACCGAACGTCGAGGGTTGAGGGCCAGGTCGGCGTTCTGGAAGATCATCTGAACCGACCGGCGCACCAGCGGTGGCCGCTTCCGGACCGGCCGCCGCAGGTCGTGGTTCTGGTCGTCGGCCGCCGTGATGGTGGCTTCGCCGCTCTCGACCGAGAGGAGTCCGGCGATGGCCTGCGCGACGGTGGACTTGCCGCTGCCCGACTCACCGACGATGGCGACCGTCTCTCCTTGTCGTAGGTCGACGTGGAATCCCTGGACGGCCAGTCTGTGCGCCCGGGGGTAGCGGATGTCGACCTCGTCGCACCGCAACAGGATGGGCGCTTCCTCGTCGAAGCTGATCGGTTCAGGCTCCGGCGCCCCTGGAGCGGGGTGAAGTCGAGGCGCCGCGGCCAGCAGCCGTTGAGTGTATTCCGCCTTCGGCGAGGTCAAGACCTGCCGTGACGTTCCGCGCTCGACGACGACGCCCTGGTTGAGCACGATCACGTTCTCGGCGATCGCAGAGACCACACCGAGGTCGTGACTGACGATCAGAATGGACATACTCAGGCGTTCGCGAAGCTCTTGGATCAGTGAGAGCACGGCACCTTGCGTGATCACGTCCAGCGCGGTGGTCGGCTCGTCCAGCACCATCACCAGTGGGTCGGTGGCCACCGCCATCGCGATCGCGATCCGCTGTTGCTGGCCACCCGAGAGCTCGTGGGGGTAGCGCGCGATGATCTCCTCGGGCGCTGGCAGGCGAACCAGGCTCGCCAGCTCGGCGATCCGTTCGGAGCTGTGTGGGAGCCCGTGCAGCTTCAGCGACTCCTGGATCTGGCGCCCCACCCGCATCGAGGGGGTCAGAGACTGTCCGGCGTTCTGCGGAACAACCGCGACCTGGCTGCCCCGCATGTTGCGAAGCTCGGGCTCGGTCAGGGCGAAGACGTCTTTGCCCAGCACCGTGACGGTGCCGCTGTCGATGCGCGAGCCGGGTCGCAGGTGGCCCAGCAGGGTGCGGGCAACCGTCGACTTTCCACTGCCCGACTCGCCGACGAGGCCCATCGTCTCGCCCTGCTCGATCGTGAAGCTCACGTCGCGGGCCACCACCACGTCGCCGTCTCCGGCACGGTAGGAGATGGTCAGCCCCTCGATGATGGCCAGCGGCTTGCCGGGTGCCGGATCGGTCGGCCTCGTTCCAGGCTGTTCCATCACGCGACCCCACGCATGGCCCGGTCGACGCCGAAGTACTTGCCGAGGCCGTCGGCGGCGAGATTGAGGCCGACCACGAGCACGGAGAGGGCGATGATCGGGGAGAGCGTCCCCATCGGGGCGACGACGAGCGCAGTGCGGTTCTCCTGGATCATCAGGCCCCAGTCGGGGGTGGGCGGGCTCACGCCGAAGCCGAGGAACGACAGGGTCGAGACCAGCAGGATGACCCAGCAGGCCCGCATCGCGAACTCGACCAGAATGGTGTCGAGGATGTTGGGGATCACCTCTCGGTAGAGGATGGGAAGCGACATCTCGCCACGGGACTGCGCGGCGACGACGTAGGGCGAGCGCAGCACGGGCCGCGCGGCGGCCCGGGTGATCCGGGCCACGGCCGGCGAGTAGACCACTGAGATCGCCACGACGATGACCCAGGTTCCGGTGCCGAAGACCGACACGATCAGCAGCAACCACAAGATCGCGGGCACGGCGAGGAGGGCATCGAGCACGCGGGTGATCGCGCCGTCGATCCAGCCCTCGTAGTAGGCGGCGATGGTGCCGACGAAGGTGCCGACAACGACCGAGATCGAGGTTGCCAACAGCGAGACCAACAGTGCGAACCGACCACCTTCGAGCGTGCGGGAGAGGACGTCGCGGCCGTAGGCGTCGGTGCCGAGCCAGTGCTCCCAGCTCGAGCCCAGCAGCACCTGGTCGGCGTTGCTGGCGATGGGGTCGTAGGGGCTGATGATCGGAGACAGGATCGTGAGCAGCACGATGATCGCGACCATGGCGATGCCGACCAGGGTGACCGTACCGAGCCGCTTGGCCCTTCGAGCTGCGGTGACCACGCTCATGTGGGCACCTCGCTCGTCTTCGCCTCGAGGGCGGGTTTTGGCCGTGGCCGACTCGACCGTCGCCTCGAGGTGCGCTGACGGGGGTCGAGCAGCAGCGCCAACAGGTCGGCAGCCAGGTTGACCAGTACGTAGACGCAGGCACTGAGCAGGGCGATCGCCTGGAGCACCGGCAGGTCGCGGGTGGAGACCGAGTCGATCATCAGCTTCCCGAGCCCGGGGTAGTTGAACACCGTCTCCGTGACGACCACCCCACCGAGCAGCCAGGCGACGTTGATCGAGATCACCGGCAGCACCGGGAGCATGGCGGTCGGCAGCACATGCTTGAACAGCACGACCCTGCGCTTGACACCCTTGAGCTCGGCTGCGGTGGCGTACTCCGTGGTCAGACCGTCAATGGTCGAGGACCGGGTGGAACGGATGATGTAGGCGACCATCGAGATCACCAGCGTGACGATGGGCAGCCAGAGGGCGGGAAGCAGGTCGGAGAAGGTCGCCGAGGGCCCCTGCAGCACCACGGCCGGGAAGATCGGAATGACGATCGCGAAGACGATGATGAGCACCGTGGCCACCACGAACTCGGGGATGCTCATGGTGATCAGCGTCAGCACCGAGACGGTGTTGTCGACCTTGGTGCCGCGGCGGGCGGCGGCCCACACGCCGAGCAGCACCGAGATCGTGACGCCGATGATCATCGCGGGAATCGCGATCAGCAACGTGTGGCCGAACGCGGTCGACAACGTCTCGGCGACCGACTCCCCGCTGACCAGTGACGTACCGAGGTCTCCGTGCACGGCGGAGCTGAGCCAGTCGAAATAACGCACCCAGACGCTTTGGTCAAGACCGAGCTGGGCGCGCAGCGTCGCCACGGCCTCGGGGGTGGCGTTCTGACCCAGCAGCTGTTCGGCGACATCGCCAGGGAGAGCCTGAACGGCGAAGAAGACGAAGAAGGAGGCCAGGAAGAGGGTGACGACCGAAGCGAGAAGACGGCGTGCCACGTAGATCATGAGCTTGACGCCTTCAGGCCGATGTTGACGTAGTCGAACTCGAAGCCGTACTCCTGATAGTTGACGACCCGGTCTGACAGGCCAACGATCCGATCACCGAAGATCGGGGTCATATCTGCTCCGTTGTCGACGATCATCTGCTGGGCGTCCTGGTATTTCGCCCGCCGGGACTGCTCGTTGGTGTCGGCCCGTGCGGCGTCCAGCACCTCGTCCAGGCGTTTGTCAGACAGGCCCGACTCGTTGTAGCTCGACCCCGATCGGAAGATCTGGTTGAGCAGCTGGTCGACGGGTCGGCCCGTGTACCAGTAGCTCACCATCAACGGCTTCTTCATCCACACCGCCGTGTAGTAGGAGTCGGACGACACGCTGGTGATCGTGAGGTCGATGCCCGCCTTGCGGACCTGCTCCGCGTACGCCACCGCGATCGGGGTGAGGTTGGGCTCGTAGGCCGAGGTGTAGATGGGAATCCGCAGGCCGTCCTTGCCCGCCTTCTTCAGCAAAGCTCGTGCCTGCTCCGGGTCGTAGGGGCGATGGCCGGGTAGCCGCGCCTCCAGGTTCGGCGGCACCGGGTTGTCCCACCCGCCCGAACCGGTTCCTTGGATCGCCGTCTGGAGCAGGGTGTCGGAGTCGTAGGCCAGCTTCATCGCTCTGCGCACCAGGGGGTCCTGGAACTCCTTCGACGTGGCCAGCATCGGGATGGTGTACCACTGGGCGTTCGGGACGCGAGCCACCGTCGTGCCGCGAGACCCCGTGACCACTCGAGCGGTGGCGTTGTCCATGTTGGTCTGGGCGAGCAGGTCCACCTGGCTGGAGAGCAGCGCGTTGACCCGTGCTGACGTGTCCTGAATCGAGAAGAACTCGATCCGGTCGAGTACGGGCCGGCCGTCGAAGTAGTCCTCGTTCGCCACCACGGCGCCTGCCCCAGCGGCCCGGTAGGACTCGAGTCGAAACGGCCCCGTCCCGATCCCCGTCTTCCCGATGGTCTTCGCCGAACCCTCGGGAATGATGTAGCACTGGTATGCGGTGAGCAGTGACGGGAACTCGGCGTTCGGCGTCTTCAGACGAAATCGCACTGTGCGGTCGTCGACTGCCTCCACGTCTTTCGGCCCGAACATGGTGGACAGCGTTCCGGCCTGTGGGGACGCGGTGTCGGGGTCGAGAATGTGCGCGATGGTGTAGCGCACGTCGGCAGCTGTGAGCGGCTTGCCGTTGTGGAAGCTCACCCCGGCGCGCAGCGTGAAGGTCCATTGGGTCGCATCGGAGTTCGATGACCACTCCGTGGCGAGGTCGGGGACGGTCTTGCCCTTGACGTCCAGCTTGACCAAGCGGTTGTAGATGGCGCCCAGGTACTCGTACGCCGACAACGAGCTGGCGGAGTCGAGGGTTTCTGCGGCGCTGGCGGCAGGACGGGCGATGTGCAGGGTGCCTCCCCGGGCCGGCGTTCCCGTGACGGCCGACTTGGGCAGGATCAGCGGGGGCGCACCGCACGCCGTTAGGCCCCCGGCCGCCAGGCCCGCCAGGGCGCCTTGGAGGAGGGTGCGACGAGTAGCTCCCTGCGGCATCCACGCCACCTCCTCAGAGGCCGTAATCGTTCTGGTGAACGATAGAGCATGCCGACGAGGAGTCAAGGTCTGGGACAGACCCACCTATATGCGGCCCAAGGGAGGGCGCACCCGGCAGCAACCGCAACTGGTCGCCACGTGGCGGGGTGGCTCAGGCGTACGCCGCGACCTCGTCGGGCGTGGCGCGCCGCACCACGACCCGGGTCCAGGCGCCGACGTAGAGCCGGTCGTCGTCGTCGAGCTCGGTCTTGGGCCCGACGTTGATGGCTTTGACCGGAAGGGGACCGGAGGCAGGGCCGACGAAGGTGCCGTTCGAGCTACCGAGGTCCTCGACGAACCACCGCGTGCCGTCGGTCGTCAGCTGCGCGTGACGCCGGCTCACCCCGGGGTCGGACGACAGGTCGATCTCGGGGTTGGTGTTCTTGCTCGTCGAGACCCGCCCGAGCAGCACGCTCCCGCGCCGCAACGGCATGATCATCGGCAGTCCGGGCGAGGGACAGGGGTCTTCCGCCTCCTGGGTCTGGTACCAGTCAGGGTCGATCCACACCTCCGCGAGCCACTCGAAGTCGGATGCCGCCGTGCTCGGGTCGCCCGTCGAGACCGCTGCCGGGGTGGCGGAGGCGCCGGCATCCGGCCCGTCGGCAGGGTCTGAGGTCGCAGGGTCGGAGGTGGACGAGGGGGCCGCCCCCTCGGCAGGATCGTCGCTCGACCCGGCTTCGCCCTCGGGTGGTGCCGACGGGTCGCGAGGCATGGCCCCGGTGGTGAAGTCGTAGCCGCAGGCCTCGCAGAAGAGCGCCCCCTCGGCGTTCTCGGTCTGGCAGTTGGGGCACGACAAGGTGGTGGCCGCGGTGACGGCGGGGCCGGCAGCTGCACCGGCCGGAGCCGGCATCGGGTCGAGGTCGAGCGACGACTTCGACCCGGTTGCCGGCGCGCCGCCGGAGGGCGCGGCCGACGGGTCGCCGGGTGTCGAGCCTGCGCCGCTGGGCGCCGGCTGCGCGGAGGCGTCGATCGGGGAGCCGCAGGTGTCGCAGTAGTCGTCGGCGTCGGACGTGTGCCCGTTCGGGCAGACCGCGCTCACCGGCGAACCCGGCTCGTCTTCGTCGAGGCGGTGTCGAGCGACATGTCGTCGATCTTCGAGACGCCCTTCTTCAGGCGCACGGTGCCGGTGTCGGCGTCGTCGATCTCGACCACCTTCTTCAGGCGGGTGGTCATCTCGGCGTTGCCGGTCTGGGCCGCGAGCTGTACCGCCCGACCGAGCTTGGAGGTGGCGACGTCGTCCTGCCCGGCGGCCTTGGCCGCGATGCCGTCCTGGATGACCTTGGCCAGCTCGGCCTGGCCCGTGTACGCGGCGACCGCCGGGTCGATGCGGGTGGTGAGCGTGTCGTCGTTGCTCCACTTCGCCTTGACCAGGGCCTGGGCCACGGGGTCGGGCCCGAGCGCGATCGACACGCGCGCAGCGAGCTGCTCCTGCCCGAGGGTGCGCGCCGGCAGCCGCACCGCCACGTGGTAGTCGCGACTCTCGTCGGCCCACGCTCCGGTGGGGTAGCCGCCGGTGAGCGGGTTGACCTGCGTCTTGCGCGACGAGAGGTCTTCCAGGGTGGGGGAGACCTGCTTGACGAACAGCAGCTCGGCGCCCTGAGGCACCCAGACGCGCAGCTCGGCGTTGGCCACCCCCCGTGCCATCGAGGCCCGCATCATCCGCTCGAACTCGGCCGCCATCTCCTCCGGGGCCGGGATGAGGTCGACGGTGCCGAGCAGCGCGGAGGCGATGCTGCGCACCTCCTCGACCCGCCACTGGTCGCCCACGCCGCGGCAGTCGCACTGGAAGGACCCGACGCACGAGGCCACGGCCGACTGCAGCGACTGGGGCGTCTCACCCTCGTTGACGCCGTCGGTGAGCAGAATGGCGTGCCGCTTCGTCACGTGGGGAACGGTCTCGAAGATCTTGCGGGCCAGCGTGAGCCAGGTGCCCATCGCGGTGCCCCCGTTGGCGCGCAGGCCCTCGACGGCTCGCACCGCCTCGCCGCGGGTGTTCGCCGACATCGCCACCAGGGCCCCCTGGTGGCTGTAGGGGTAGACGATCTGGGCGGTGCCGTTTCCCGCCACGACCGCGAACAGCGTGCCGTCGACGATCTCGTTGAGCGCCGCCTTGGCGGCCTCGCCGGCGGCGGCCACCCCGCGCCGGCCCATGGAGCCGGAGGTGTCGATGAGGATCACCTCGGCCGATGAGCCCGCCGCAACGGGTGCACTCCGTGACCCCGCCGTCGAGGAGCCGGTCGAGGCTCCTGTCGAGGTGACCCGCACGATGGCGTGCACGTCGGTGCCGCCGTCGGGCAGGAACTCGTTCTGGAACACCTCTGCCGTGAAGTCAGCCATGGGTCGCCTCCTCTTCCTCTGAGGTGGCCGGCGTTGTCGCGAAGGCCACCCCGTTCG
>JAKDLG010000257.1 GCA_030452985.1 Humibacillus sp. | reverse complement strand
TGTCGCACCCGTCGTGGCCGAACTCGACGTCGACGTCATCGCTCCACCGCGGCCCGAACTGGGAGCGGGCATACCCCGTCTTGGGGGCGCGGCCCTTCACCGGCAGGGCGGCCAGCTGGGCCGATGCTTTGCTCAGTGCGTCGGGGCTGATCGCGCCGGCACCCTGCCCGGGAACGGTGACGGCCGCGGCGGGAGGTGCCGCCGGCGGCGTGTTGGGCTGGCCGTGGACGGTGATGGCGGCCCAGGCCATGACGCCGGCGAGGGCCAGACCGATGAGGCGGCGCATCTCAGCGGCCCCCTGTCGCGGCTATCGGGTGGTCGAACAGGCCGGACTGGCCGGGCACGTGGCGCACGGCTGAGGTGAACCCGGCCGGGGCGTGATGGGTGTCCAGGCCCGGACCGTCCGGTAGCCGGTGGGCGTCGCATCGCAGCGCGATCGCCGTCCCCTCAGACGCGTGGGTCAGGTGCAGGTAGGTCGCGGGCCGGGTGCACCCCGGCCGGCAGGGCTCGAGGAAGCTGGGCTCAGGCATGCGCCACCGCCGACGGGGTGAGCGGCGCGGCGTGGGTGGGCGACCCCCTGTCCAGAACGTGGTGGACCTGCTCGAGCTCGGGCAGCTGACGGGTGGTGAACCGAGCGCCGGGCCGGTTCACCAGGCGGGCGACGATCGACTCCAGCTGGTCGTTGTAGACGGTCAGGATGATGCCGGCCTGGTCGCGGGCGCCGCTGAGGAGCCCGTCGAAGGTCAACGGACCGTCGTAGCCGGCCGGGCGGTGGCCGGTGGAGATGATGCCGGCCGCTGTCTGTATGGCGCAGCCAATGTCGGACTGGGCTCCCTGGTCGTGGTGGCCCCCCGCGAGATCGATCGCGTTGCCGGCCAGGGCATGCACCAGCTGCGCCCACAGCGAGTCCACGGCGGGCATTGCGTCGGGCAGGTGCGCGAGGCACTGCCCGCCCTGGTTGCCGCTGCGGCGGATGTCGAGGGACACCACGGCGCCGCCCATCGCGGCGATCGTGACGGCGTGGGCCGCCTCGTGGCGGGCCCGGTGTTGCGGTGAGGCCGGCAGATCCCACTGGTTCGCTTCGACCCGGGGCCGGTTGAACCGGCTCGTGCGTGCGGCCTTGACTCCGGCCCACGCGACGATGCTCATTAGCCCGATGGTGGTGAGAGCGCCCGCCCCTTCGTCCGGGTTGGCCGCGGCCGCCTCGAGGGTCGTCCACACGGTGGGGCTGAGCCACTGCACCCAGGCCCAGGCGAGCCCTAACGGGACCAGCATGCTCATGACGGCGAACATCGCCGCTGCGGTGAGTCGCTGGTGGTTCATCGCGGCTTCCTCGCAGCGAAGAGCCCCGTCTTGGGCCCGGTCTACGAGCGCACGGGCGAGCTCTGAGGCGGTGGGGTGGCGCATCTCAACGACTCCCGCCTGCGGCCGACTCGTCGTTGACCAGAGCGGGCTGGTCAAGGGCGAGGGCGGGCTCTGACTGGAGGGTGGTTGAGCGGGCGTGGCCCTCGACGGCCCGGAGCAGCCGCAGGAGCTCGCGGTCGGCCCTGCGCGAAGCCAACACCGCGCCGAGCCCGAGCAGAGGTCCGCTAAGCAGGAGCCAACCGTTATCGATGATGCTGGCGGTCCCCATGAGCGTGGCCATGACCGCGATCAACGCGCCGGCAAGCAGACGCCACGCACCGGAGCGGGTGGTGCTCGCCGTGGCAGGCTCGTGCCCGCCTGAGGCGTCGCCCTCACTCAGGCGGGCAGGTCGGGTGTGGATGGTGGCCGTCTCGACGGCCATCTGCAGGCTGGCCGGTCGGAGGACGCGGGTGACCTCGAGAGCGGCGCCGGCCTGGAAGCTGAGGGTCTCGATCACCGCAGCCGCTGTGGCGGGGTCGAGGTCGGTGTCGCCGGCCAAACCGTGCAGAAGTCTCGAGGTCGCCTTCGCTTCGTTGACGTTCATCGGTTCGTGTCTCCTTCTCGGGGGCGGATTTCAGGGGGTGAGGGGTCAGGCAGCGGTTCGCTGGTGGCGAAGCCAGGCCCGGTGGGCGGCCGCGCGCCGGTCGAGACGTCGGCGCTTCGCCCTGGCGACACGGACCCGTACGCAGTGGCCGCACCGGGCCCCGTGCTCCTCGGTGCTGGCCCCGCAACGGCATCGCGGCGCGACGTCCTCGGAGTGCAGCACCCAGAACGGGCGGGCCAGATCTCGGCGACCGGCCTGCTTCAGCGCGGTCGCGACCTCCGCCGGCGTCAGCTGCAGGTCGGCCGCGATCTCCACCGGGGTTACTCCGGCCCGGCGGAGCTGCTCGACGTCGACGGGGTCGACCCGACCCGAGACGGCGCGGACCATCACAACCCCTCCCCCATCACACGATCGAGGTGGCGGGCTTGTCGGTCCCACTGCTGAGCCGAGGCCAGGCACCGATCCCGAGCCTCCCCGAGGGGGAGGCAGTCCGCTTCCTCGCGGTCGATCTGCGCCGAGCGTCGTGCCCCGTCAGCGCCGTCACCGACGTACGGGCCACGGTCGGCGCCCGCCCCGGCGCGACCGCTGGGGGTGTCGCGGGTACTCATGCGGCGCTCACCTCCTGATGGCGGCGCCCGGGCTGGACCTGCTGGCCGTGGGTGCTGCCAGGGATCGGCATAGTCAGCTCCACTGCTGCCGAGTCAGGTGCTGTGACCAGGTCGACCAGTTCTCGTGTGAGGGCCTGCTGGGCCAGAGAAACCCGGGCGTCGTGCATCCCAGGCTCGTGGCCAGGACCACCGGCCCACACCCGGCACCGCGCGCTGCTGGTGCCGCAACTGGGGCACGTCGTCCCCTGGGCCGTGGTCAGCAGGTCGACCTCGAGGGCCTCCAGCTGCGGGCCGGTCATCGCCGGCCTCCATGGCCGTGGCGTGTCGGGTCACCCGCATGGATCGGGATGCTCACGGTCGCTTCCTCTCGTGGACGGCGCTTCCGGTCTGACCCGCCGTTTTACCTGTCACAGTGTCAACTTTTATCATGACCGTCAATACCTTGTCGTCTGGAAATGGCGTCACTAGAAGTAGGTCTGGTGAACAGCGCTGACCTGACTCCCCCAGGAGCGGGAAATCGAGCAGGCAGGAGGAAAGCTGCTGTCATCCCAGATCGAGCGCAAGTGGCTGCGACGCCCGGCCGGCGCCAGCCAGGAACCAGATCCGCCCCGCCTCCACGCGTCGACGGCATCGGCCAGGGCGGCAGCAACTGGGGGTCAGGGCGTGCTAGTGGCGACGGGCGGCGGCGGCCGTAGTACGACAGTCCGAGCGGTCGACATGAACTCTGGCGGACCACACCAAGCCTGACCCGTTCGCAAGGTTGGCACGCCGTGCCCGGACTGCCACCGGTGGCGCACGACGAGGTGTCCCCAATCTTTCGTGGGACCTTCAGGGAGCTCCCGGGTTCGCTCAAGACAATCGAGGTCGGGCAACCCCGACCTCACCGTCAGTTGTACCTCTGGTGCGCCACAGTGTGCTCGAACAGTCCCCCATCATGATCCGTGGCGCCCCGAGGTTCCTCGCGGATCAAGAACGGGCAATGCCCCTGGGGCACAGGCGTGGCCCGCTCACCTGACGCTACGCATTTCCAGCAGCCGTCAGGGCTGGCCACGGGACCAACGCGCTGTCGCGGCGAAGGCGCAAGGGGTGTCCCGGGTGCCCAGCCTTCGTGCTGCGAAGGGCAGTGAGCCGATCCATGCCCGCCAAACGCCTAACCGCGGCAACCCGGTCCGGTCGCGCGTTCACGCCCCACGCGGCGACGATCGGCCACGAATGCTGGCCTGCGAGCGTTGCCGCGGCTTCGATGTGGGAGTCGTTGTCTGGGCCGATGGGGTCTTCGGCACGCCAGAGGCCGGCTGGGTTGGTGGATATGAGGGCGTAGAGATTCACTACCGTGATGCCGGAAAGCCCCCAGGTGCGGGCGAACCCGGTGCAGCGGCGGATTGTGGCGTCGTCCTGGGCGGCGTCGGCGATGGAGGGGTTGAGCATGACGAACGTGGCGAGGGGGCCGCGGGGTGCCCATGCTCGGGTGAGCCAGTAGCGGTAGCGGCGGTCGTCGGAGAGCAGTGCGTTGTCGCGCGGATTGTCGGTCGTGTTCGTCCTCATTGCTCACTCACTTCGCGGCTTTGTCTGTGTGCTTCGAGCACGCGAGTGACGTCGGCTGGCGAGAACCCGGGGCCCTTGAGGAACTTCCCACCGGCGGGGTTGCTGCTCTTCGTCATGTTCGAGCGGTGCACCTCGGCGAGGACGTCGATGGGGATGCCGTAGGTGCGGGCGGTGCCCGTAGAGCACGTAGATCAGGTCGGCCAGGCCGTCGGCGATCTCGACGATGTCCCCTTCGCGGGGCGCATCGCGGTACTCCACGAGCTCCTCTTCCGCGAGGGCGATGCGCACCTCGACCAGCTGTTCGGGTATCTCGGCGCTGGGCGGCCCGTCGTTGATATGCGCCCCGAGGTGGCGGTGCATCTGCGCCGTCATCGTCGTCACGTCAGTACGGGCGAGCTGGTGCCGCGCCTCGGCGAGCTCGGTCCTTGCCTTCTTCTCGCGCGTCTCGGCGTTGACCGTCCTTGTCTTCCACCACGCGCAGGTCGTCGGGGCGGTGACCTGATCAAGCTGGTTGCTCTCGGGGTCAGGCTGTTTGCTGCGGTCGCGCTTGATGGTCATCGTCGGGCCTGTTCCGTATCGGTTGAGCGCTAGCGGCGGGCGGCGGCGTGAGCGTCTTGGAAACGCTGCCACGTCTCTCGGGTGCCGCCGTGGTCGGGGTGGGCATGGCGGCGGGCCAGGGCGACCAGGCGGGCCTCAGTCACGTGCTGCCCTGGTCCGACCTTGGCAAGGTCTGTCAGCACCTGCCACGGGTCGAGCTGGACGTTGGGTGCGGGTTCGGCGGTGATTGTCTTCCAGCCGGTGTACTGCTGTCCGGTGGAGGCGGCGCCGTACCGGTCGACCGAGCGCAGCGCCTCGAGGGTGAGCGCGATCGCGCGGACGTTGTGCTGGTAGGTGGGGCGCTGCCGGTGAACCGGTCCGAGCGGTAGAGCAGCGGTCCGCGCTTGGAGTCGAAGGCCAGCTCGACGGCGGGACTGTCGGGTCGGGCGTCGGCGCGTAGCTTCCCGTCGAGTCTGATGTGGCGGTCCTCGACGTCGACGCCCAGGACGACGTCGCGGGCGTCGAGGGCTGCGAGCTCGCGGGCGAGCAGGTCCAGGGTTCGGGCCCACCAGCGGTCTCGGGTCTGGCCTGCCGCCGGGCCGAACCGGCTCGGTTCACGTTCGGAGCTGGGGCGAGGCCACGACCGGTCGGACAGGGGGCGGACGGTGTAGTGCAGGGCCACAGGTCAGTCCTTC
>JAKDLG010000256.1 GCA_030452985.1 Humibacillus sp. | reverse complement strand
GGGCTGCTCGGTGTGGCGGTCGGCGCACGCGTGGCGTCTGTGGGGGCGGAGCCCGCTGTGCTCGCCGTGCTCGCAGCCGCGTCTGTGATCGCAGCCTCCTCGGTGACCGCGGCGTCGGTCGGCGCCGCTTCGGCGTCGGCCTCAGCGGTCACCTCGGCGGTGGCGTCGACGGCCGAGCCGGTCTCGGTGGTCAGGGACGCCTCAACGCCAGGCGCAGCAGGGCCGTCGGCCGTGAGCACTGCTGTCGGCTCTGGTGTCTCGTCGACCCCTGGTGTTTCGTCGACCCCTGTCGTTTCGTCCGGCTCTGTCGTCTCTTCGGTCGGTCGGTCGCTCGGTGCCTCGGGTGCCGTACGCGGTTCGACGGATGCGGCATCCGGCTCGACCGCGGTTGACGGCTCGGCGGCTGGCGGCTCGGTGGCCGGCTGGTCGGTGCCTGGTGTGGAGAGCTGTGCTGCGTCGGCATCCGGCACCGTCTGGCCCGTCTCGTCCTGCAGGCGCACCTCGGCCTCGACGGGTGCACCGGTGACCTCGACGGTTGCCTCGACCGGTGCTGGTGCTGCGTCGGTGTCACCGTGGGCGGCATCGCTGCTGTCGTGGTCGCTGCCGTCGTGAGGGGCTGCGTCCCGATCCGCGGGCGCCTCTGACGGGTCGACCGCCGCCGACCCCTCGACCGCCGCCGACCCCTCGACCGCGGCCACCGACTCGACGGCATCCGAGAGGGAGGGGTCGACGTCCGAGGCTGGGTCGGTCACCTCGCTGAGGTCAGCAGGGCCGGTGGTCGTGTTGTCCGTCATTTCTTCTCCGTGACATTCACACTGAGGATGCTGATCGGCGAGACGGGGGTCCCGTCGGCCGGGTTCTCGCCGATGGCCTTGTTCGCGGCGATCTTGGTGACGATGTCGAGGCCCTTGGTGACCTTGCCGAAGATCGTGTAGCCGCCACCGTCGGTCGGCAGCTTGCTCTCCTGGTAGGTGATGAAGAACTGGCCGCCGTTGCTGTTGGGGTCCTGCGTGCGGGCCATGGCCAGCGAGCCGGTGGGGTAGACGCCGTCCTTGGGCGCGTTCTCGATGCCGAAGGTGTAGCCCGGGCCACCCGACCCGCTGCCGGTCGGGTCGCCGCACTGCAGCACGTAGATGCCTTCGCTCGTCACCCGGTGGCAGGGGCTTGGCGCCCAGTAGCCCTCCTTGGCGAGGCTGATGAACGAGGCTACGGTCTGAGGGGCCTTGTCTCCGTACAGCTCGAACTCGATGTCACCACAGGTGGTCTTGACCGTGGCGGTGAACGTCTTGCCCGCGGCGGTCGCCTTGGCGGGCACCTTGGTGAACTGCTTCGGCGAGGTCTGCAGGGGCGGCGGCTTCTCGCAACCGGCGGCCAGCTTCTGCCCTTGGGCGAGGCCGTCTGCGTTGGTCGCCTCACCGGTCGCTCCCGCTGTCGAGGCGGTGGCAGGCGTGGCTGCGTCGTCGGTGCGGTTGCCGATGAAGTGAGGCACCGCAATGACCGCGGCCAGGATGACGATGACGGCGAGGATCACGCCGAAGACCTGCTTGTCGCGGGCAGAGTCGCCCACGGGTGGCTTCTGGGTCTTCTGCGCTGCCTCGTGGCGGCGGCGCGCGCGAGCGCGCTCCTGCTCTTTGGTCAACGAACCTCTCCTCGAACATGCGGGATCGACCCCGGGCGTCCGGTCAGTTTAGGCAATGCCGACAAGGAGCATGTCACGGGACCGGTCACGAGTCCGTGACAACTCCCCGCGAGGATCCTGCCGTGGTCCGATTCGCGCGGGCGATCGGGGCCGGCGGGCGCGGGGATCGTGCCATCGTCCGATTCGCGTGGCCTGGGCCGGCTGACCGGCGTCCAGCGGACGTCCGGCTAGGCTCGCCACCGTGCTGACGATCGCGTTCCCGGCCCAGGCCTTCGACACGAACTGCTATGTGCTGGCTCCGGCGGTGGGGGAGGAGTGCCTCATCGTCGACCCGGGCATCGGCGTCGAGGACACCCTGCGCGAGGTGCTGGCCGAGCACCGGCTGCGACCCGCCGCCGTGCTGCTCACCCACGGCCACGTCGACCACGTCTACTCGGTCACACCAGTATGCGGGTCAGACACCGCTGCCTACATTCATTCTGACGACCGTTACCGCCTCACCGACCTGCTGGCCCAGATCGACCCCGGGCTGGTCGCCATGCTGGAACAGCAGTTCGGGCAGCGCGCCACCTGGACCGAGCCGACCAACGTCGTCGAGATCCACGACCGCATGCAGCTGACGCTCGCGGGTCTCGACCTCGAGGTGCTGCACGCGCCGGGCCACACGGAGGGCTCGGTCATGTTCGGGATCGACCGCGTGCCCGAGGGCATCGGTGGTCAGGTCGAGGTCGACCGCACCATGATCAGCGGCGACGTGCTTTTCGCCGGCTCGATCGGTCGCACCGACCTGGCGGGCGGAAGCCACGACGCGATGCAGCGCAGCCTGCGCGAGGTCGTGCTGCCCCTGCCCGACACCACGCTCGTGCTGCCGGGCCACGGCCCCGCGACGACGATGGCCCACGAACGGGTGACCAACCCGTTCCTGAAAGACTTGCCCGCGTGAGCACACCGAACGCCCGCCCCACCGGCAGAGTGACCCCGATCAGCGGCTTCCCCGAGTACCTGCCGGACGGCCGCATCGTCGAGCAGCGCTTTCTCGACGTGATTCGCGAGACGTTCGAGCTGCACGGTTTCAGCTCGATCGAGACGCGGTCGATCGAGCCGATCGACCGGCTGAGCGCGCAGGGTGAGGACGCCGACAAGGAGATCTACGCGGTCTCGCGACTGGCCGGCGAGAGCGACGACGCGCGCTGGGGCCTGCACTTCGACATGACTGTGCCGTTCGCCCGCTACGTGCTCGAGAACGCCGGCAAGCTCGCCTTCCCGTTCCGCCGCTACCAGATCCAGAAGGCCTGGCGGGGCGAGCGGCCACAGGAGGGCCGGTACCGCGAGTTCACGCAGGCCGACATCGACGTCGTCGACGTCGGCACGCTCTCGCCGCACTTCGAGGCCGAGATGCCGCTCGTCATCGCCGACGTGTTCAGCCGGTTCCCCGTCGGCGAGTTCGTCATCTCGGTCAACGACCGCAAGATCCCCAACGGCTTCTACCAGGGCATCGGCATCAGCGACGTGATGGCCACCCTGCGCATCGTCGACAAGCTCGACAAGATCGGCCCCGAGAGGGTCAAGACCCTGCTGGTCGAGTCGGGCGCCACCGCCGAGCAGGCCGACCAGTGCCTCGAGCTGGCCGGCATCCGGTCGAGCGACCTCGGCTTCGTCGACCAGGTGCGCGCGCTCGGCGTCGAGCACCCCCTTCTCGACGAGGGGCTCGAGTCGCTCGCGAACGTCATCCGCACCGGGATGGCGCACGCCCCGGGCAAGCTGGTGGCCGACCTGCGCATCGCTCGCGGCCTCGACTACTACACGGGCACCGTCTACGAGACCCAGTTCGTGGGCCACGAGTCGTGGGGCTCGTTCTGCTCCGGTGGCCGTTACGACACCCTCGCCTCCGACGGCAAGAACACCTACCCCGGCGTCGGCATCTCGATCGGTGTCACCCGCATCCTCGGCCTGCTGATCGGTAAGGGGCTCGTCTCTGCCTCGCGCTCTACGCCGTCGGCCGTGCTCGTGGCTCTCAGTGACGACGCTGCCCGTGAACGGGCGGTTGCCACCGCCACCGCCCTGCGTCGGCGCGGGATCGCCTGCGAGGTGGCGCCCTCGGCGGCGCGCTTCGGCAAGCAGATCCGCTACGCCGAGCGGCGCGGCATCCCCTGGGTGTGGTTCCCGGATGCCGGAGAGTCGGGCGACGAGGTCAAGGACATCCGCTCGGGCGAACAGACACCCGCGAACGCCGACGACTGGATGCCGTCCAGCGCCGACCTCACGCCACTGGTCACCCGCTCCTCCTGAGCCGCCAGCCCTCCCTGGTCAGTAGATCCAGGCAACACACCGAGTAACAGCCAAGGCCTCGTGGCGGTGCTGCAGGAGGTTGGCGGTTACTCGGTGCGTTGCGGCGTCTGGGGCAAGAGGAGGGTCGGCGGACGCAGGCCCTCCTCCTTCAGCTCCAGGGCCGCCAGCGCGTGGATGACCCGGGTGTCACCGCGACGCCACGCGCCGGCCGGGTCGGGGTGGATGCGGGCCAGCTCCGTCATCGGGCGCCGCGCCATGGCGCGCAGCGCGAAGAGGTCGAGGTCAGCGGTCGCGTCGATGAACCGTTGCGAGGACGTCGCGCGACGGATGAAGCGCACGCGCACCATGATCCAGACGCCGCCGACGATGAGCACCGGCACCAGCGCCGTCGTGAGGCCCAGGGTCAGGGCAAGATTCTCGACGGTGCCCGCCATCGACGTGCCCGCCTCACGCAGAGTGGTGCCGGAGCCGGCGGCCTGGTCGAGCCAGCCTTCGAGCTGGTCGCCGACCAGTGGAACGCCGTGAGCGGTGTCACCGGCACCGGTGAGCGAGTCATGAACGGTGGTCCCGGCCGAGGTCATCGCGTCCGCGGGCGACCTCAAGGCGAGAACCGTGTCGTGGACCTGACGCCCGACCCAGACCCAGGTAGCGATCCACAGCACCGCCAAGACGTCCGCAAGGATCTGACGGGTACGCCGAGCGGTGCTGTAGGCATAGAAGGTCACGCTTGCCTGCCTCTCGTTCGGTCGATCAGGTGAGGCACCAACCTAGGGGCTCAGGCGGCTCCAGATGCCCCAGGCCGCCACCAGGAACAGCACCGCGAGGTACACCAGAACCAGCCGGGTGTCACCGAGCAGGCATTTCGAGCGAAGCAGGCCGGCCCGTCGGGCGCGCCAGTAGCCGGCGAAGCCGAGGGCAGCGAAGAAGGCGAGCGCCCACGGGCCGCCGAGCCAGGCGAGCAGCGCGATCGTGGCGAAGATGCACAGCCGGAGGGGGTCGACACCCTTGGCGCCGGACACACCCTTGGGCTCGAGCACCGGGCCCGTCGTCGGAGTGAGGTCGATCGCCCGGTCGCCGGTCTGGTCAGGGGCCGGTGCTGCGGCTGCGGCAGGGTGGTCGGTCGTGTTCGGCTCGTCAGCAGCGCGGCGCGCGGTCATCGTGGGCTCCGATGGTCAGAGGGGGCGATGGGTCAGGAGGTGATGGGTCAGTAGGTGGTGGCGAAGATGGCGAGGATGCCGACGCAGGCGCCGGCCCCGACCACGACGATGATGGCGAGACCGAGCAGGAAACCAGTGGCATAGGGCCGGGTTCGCTCGAAGGCGATGGCGACGGTACCGGCCACGATGGCCGCGAGCGCACCACCGAAGACCAGATCGAAACCCCCGCCCGTGGTCGCGGTACCGGCCAAGATCAGGAGCAGCACGAACGCAACGGCCAGCACGCCGCCCACCAGTCGTCCCGGTCGACGGGGCGGCGGGGTTGGTGGTGGCG
>JAKDLG010000076.1 GCA_030452985.1 Humibacillus sp. | reverse complement strand
TCGTGGAAGCCCCGGTGGCCCTGAGCCTGCTCCGCACCGCCGCCCCGGCCCGACGACTGCACCGCGCCCGCGCCCTGCTGGACCCCGCACTGATGGCCGGCAGCTCCAGCGCCGACAACGACCAGCTCGTCGAACAGCTCACCCCCCGCGAGGTGGTCGTGCTCGAGTACCTCCCCAGCCGCCTCGGCAACGACCAGATCGCCGACGCCCTCTACGTCTCGGTCAACACCCTCAAGACCCACCTACGCAACATCTACCGCAAGCTCGACGCCCCCGACCGAGACACCGCCGTAGAACGCGCCACCAGCATCGGCCTGATCTAAGCCGAACAACACCACGGCAGTGGGTTCATCCACGCAGGGTGATGCATCATCAGTCGGGCTTGGCGCAGTATCAATGGTGGTCGTCCCGATGCAAGGAGAACCCATGGGCCATGAATCCACCGGTGTCCAGGCTCGGGCATGACGCCGACCCGGTTGTCGCGCGACTCCTCCTCACAACGGCAGACTCGGCGCCGCTCCGTGGAGTCTGCCGCGGTCGCTGGCATCGTGTTCTCGATCACCTCGGTCCTGGCCCTCAGCCTGCTGCGAGCGCTTCCGCACCAGTGGGACAACGAGATCTATTCCTGGCGGGCGGACGACACGAACGCTCGGGCACTCTCGCTCGGACTCGGTGTCGCGAGTGTCGCCGCCGTCGCCCTGCTGTGGTTCGTTGCGGTGGTGAGACGGCGGGTCGGCAAGCGAGAGGACCAGTTCTTCTCCACGGTGTTCTTGGGCTCAGCGATCGTGTACGCGTGCCTATGGTTGGTCGGTGCCGCCAACCTCGCTGCCCCGGCGATGGCCCGGAACGGCCAGCTCGACCTGGCCTCGATCGATCTCGCCGAAGCGGTCGCTGCTGGGCTCTTGCTCGTGGTCGGAACCCGCATCCAGGCGGTGTTCGTGGCCAGCGCCTCGACGATCTTCCTCAGGACGAGTGTGCTACCCAACTGGGTGGGATACCTCGGCTACCTCGTCGCGGCGGTGCTCTTCGTGGTCCCGGTCGTCTACTCGCCCTTGGGCCTCGCGATGCCCATCTTCGTTTTCGTGAGCAGCGTGGTGATCCTCGTTCATCGACGTGATGAGGCAGGTGAGAGCGATGACGGACACTGAGCCGCCGGACCCTCGGCGACGGCGTGGTGCGCCAGACGAACCGTCCACCGCCTCGGACGAGGCCGATGCGAAGATCGGTGGACGCCTCTGGAGTGCAGTGCGGGCCTACCCGATCTTCCGGCCGCGGTCGCTGGTCCCCCGGTCCACGCTGAAGGAGGACGGCGTGGCCGGCCTCGTGCTCGGCGTCGAGAGCGTGCCCGATGGGCTGGCGAGCGGGCTGCTCGCCGGCGTCAACCCGGTGTTCGGTCTGTATGCCGGTCTGTTCGGCATGGTCGGTGGCGCGTTGTTCACGAGCACCGCCAGCATGGCGGTTCAGGCGACTGGGGCGATGTCGATCATCGTCGCCGACGTCGATCTCGGCGGGCGGGACGACCCGGCGCGGTCGCTCTTCACGCTCTCGATCGTGACCGGCGTGGTGATGCTCCTTGCAGGACTTCTCCGGCTCGGCACCTTCCTGCGATTCGTCTCGAACTCGGTGATGACGGGTTTTGTCACCGCGGTCGGTATCAACATCGTGCTCGGGCAGCTCGGGGATCTCACCGGATACGACGCCGAAGGGGGCGGACGGATCGCCCGGGCGTTGAACGTCGTGTTCCACTTCTGGCAGATCGACCTGCCCACGTTCGTCGTCGGCGCAGCCACGATCGCGCTGATCGTGGTGCTGCAGCGCACCCGCCTCGGCGCGCTGGGACTGGTCGTCGCGGTCGCTTTGGGGTCAGCCATCGCAGCACTGTTCGGCCTGTTCGATCGGAACGTCGCGCTCGTCGCGGACATTGCCGATGTACCGAGGTCGCTCCCGTTCTTCACCCTGCCCGTCTTCGGCGAGATGCCGGGCCTGCTGGTGCCGGCGATATCGTTGGCGTTCGTCGGGTTGGTGCAGGGTGCCGGGGTATCTGCGGGTGTCCCCAACTCCGACGGCACCCCATCTGATGTCTCCCAGGACTTCGTCGGCCAAGGGGTCGGCAATGTGGTCTCTGGCCTCTTCCAGGGGATGCCGGGCGGCGGGTCGATGTCGGCAAGCTCCCTGGTCACGAGTGCCGGCGGCAAGTCCCGCGCGTCGCTGCTGTTCGCCGGCGTGACGATGACGCTCGTCGTGCTGCTGTTCGGCACGGTGGTCGGCTACGTGGCGATGCCCTCGCTCGCCGCGCTCCTGATCGTGGTCGGCGTCGGCACGATCAAGCCGGCGCGAGTGATGTCGGTCGCGCGCACCGGCGTCGGCCCGCTCACCCTGATGAGCGTCACGCTCGTGCTGACGATGGTGATCCCGCTGCAGTATGCGGTGCTCGTCGGGGTGGGCCTGTCGGTCGTGGTTTTCGTCGCCGGTTCGTCGAACCGGCTCGTGACGAAGCGGCTGGTGTTCCGCGGCGACGGCAGGGTCGAGCAGGTCGATCCGCCGGCGGAGGTCGCCTCGGACGACGTGATCGTGCTCCAGCCGTACGGCGCCATCTTCTTCGCCACCGCGGACGCCCTGCGCGGGCATCTTCCCGTCGTGACGCCCCGGTCGCGGAACTCGGTGGTGATCTTGCGCCTGCGCGGCCAGGACGACGCAGGCTCGACCGTGATCGAGGTGCTTCGAGCGTACGCGAGCCAGCTGATCGAGGCCGACTGCCGCCTGATGATAGTCACCGACAGTGACCGGGTACTTCGTCAGCTGCGTCTGACCGGCATCACCGAGCTGATCGGGCCCGATCGGATCTACCGGAGTACGTCATTTCTACGTGAGGCGACTCGACAGGCGAACGCCGATGCGGCGGACTGGATCAGAAGCCGACCCTCGTCGGCCGACGAATAACGCGATCAGCAGCGCGCTACGGAGGCGTGGGATCCAACGCCACCACCAGTGTCAGGACGGCGCAGGAGGGACCGTGGTCGACCGGTCACCGAGCAGGCCGCCCATCCATCTGGTCCGTGGGTCGACATCGACGAGCAGCGCCTTGACGAGCAGCGTCAACGGAACGGCGAGCACGGCTCCGAGACCGCCGAGCAGCAGCGCCCAGACCAGCAACGACAGGAACGTCACGGTGGCCGAGAGCCCGACCGCGTCACCCACCAGCTTCGGCTGGATGATCGACTGGATGACGGCGTTGAGGACGATGTAGACGATCACCACCTCGAAGAACAGCCCCCACCCGCCGGAAAGCAGTGCGAGTATTGCCGGCGGGAGCAGCCCGATGAAGAAGCCGATGTTCGGGATGTAGTTGGTGACGAAGGCCAGCAGCCCCCACAGGAGAGCCCCGGGTACTCCGACGAACCACAGGAAGAGGGTATCCAGCACAGAGACGATTGCGCCGAACACCGTGGTGACGACCAGGTACCGGCGCGTCCCGTGAGTGAAGCGAGACATCGCCGTCACGAACGCAGGACGCTCCTGCGTGATCTTGCCGAGATGCTCGATGAACTGGCGAGAGTCGACAAACATGAACAGCACGACCGCCAACACGAACAAGACACTCGTGACGACCGAGACGAGGCTACCGAGCACACTCGTGATCAACGCCCCGACGTTGCCCAGGTCGATGGACGATGTGAGTGCCGAGACCTGCTCGGGCTGGATGTTGAGACCGGCGAGCCACGCCTTGACGCTGTCGAGCAGTGAGTCGAGCGACGAGGCGTACTGGGGCAGGATGCCGGCCACCTCTGCCCCCGAGACCACGATGAGAAACGCGAGGGTGAACATCCCCAGGTAGATGACCAGGGCGGCCACGAGGGTCCCCAGCCAGCGGGGTGCGCCGTGCCGGGTGAGCAGGTCGCGCACGGGGGACGCCACGATCGTGAGAACCAGGGCCAGGAAGGTGGGGGCCACGATTCCCGCGGCGAGCTTCAAGCTGATCGCGACCACGCAGCCGGCGGCGAGCACGACGAGGATGAGCGCACCTCGCGGGATGGCCTCCCGCTTTTGATCGATCGGAGGGGTCATCGACGTGCTCCGTCCTCTTCAGTCTGGTGGCTGGTCGGCTCCGGTTGACACACTCAAGACGGAGGGTATCGGCATCGATGATGTGAACTGGCCAACCCGTCACTCCGACTCGATGAGGTGGACATCGACGATGCCCAGCCCGAGGTCTTGCAACCGGTGCAGGACCCCGTGGAGAGCCGCCTGGTCGGGCAGGGTTCCGACCATCTTGATCCGTCCGCCCTCGAGAGGCTCGATGGTGAAGCTCATGAAGGCGGCCTGAACCAGCGGACTGGTCGTCCCTGAGGCCACTATCGCGTACCCCGTCACTGCCACTCCTCTCCTTGGTGGCCGTGGCCACTACCGGCTCGTCAGCCGTTCGCTCGTCTGTCCATGGCGAACGGCGCCACCCCTCAAGGCTGGGGGCTGTTCGATGTTTGTGCCTCATCCGCACCGGATGACTCTTGGTCGCGCCCTCCTCGGGCTCGGTCACCGACGACTGACACCTAGCTCGACTCTCGGGGCTCCGCGGCTCGCACGCGGGCCGCCTGACGGACCAGATGGTCACGTTCGGCGATGTTCGTGGCGCGGTGAGCGGCATCCGCGTAGGCCGTGGCGGCGGCAGGGAGGTCGCCGCCGAGCTCGAACAGATGACCACGCACTGCGTACCACCGGTGCCGCTCGCCGAGCACGTCATGCAGCCGGTCGGTCTCGCGCAGACCCTCGGCCGCTCCGAGAACATGCCCTACTGCGACCGCCCGTGCGAGCACCGCAGCCGGATCCTGGCGTACCGGGTCGTCGGTGAGAGCGACGAGGTCGTCGTACCAGGCCAGGATCTGCAGCCAGTCGGTCTCGTCGGCCGAGGCGGCGTCGTCGTGCAGGGCGGCGATGGCCGCCTCGACCTGGTAGCGGCCGGGGCGCTCGGCCGCCAACGCCGACTGCAGCACGCGCACCCCCTCAGCGATCTGTCGGGTGTCCCACCGGCCACGGTCCTGCCGGTCGAGCGGGACGATGCGGCCCTGAGCGTCGAGTCGAGCCGGCAGCCGGGCGTGGTTGAGCAGCATCAGCGCGAGCAACCCGTGTGCTTCCGGTTCCGCAGTGGCGAGCGTGAGCTGTCGGGCGAGCCGGATCGCTTGACCGGCCAGGTCGATTCGGCCCCCGTGCCCGGCCGAATAGACCAGGTAGAGCACCCGGAGCACAACGGCGAGGTCACCGGGCCGGTCGAGGCGGGCCCCGTGCAGGGTGCGCTTGGCCCGGCTGATGCGCTGCGCCATCGTGGCTTCCGGCACGTAGAAGGCATCGGCGATCTCGCGGGTGGTGAGGCCGCCGACCGCGCGCAGGGTCAGCGCCACCTGGGAGGTAGGGGTCAGATCTGGGTGGCAGCAGCAGAAGAGCAGGAACAGGGTGTCGTCACCTTCCTCGGTGTCGGTCGGTGCCGGCTGCGCGAAGGTCACCTCCTCGCGGCGGTGCCGGGCGTTGGCACCGCGGCGTTCGTCGACCAGGCGTCGGGTCGCCACCGTGGTCAGCCACGCACGCGGGTTCTTCGGCGGGTGCTCCGGCCACACGCGCAACGCCTCCACCAGTGCTGTCTGGAGCGCGTCCTCGGCGAGGTCGAAGTCCTCGCCGCGCCGGACGAGGCCGGCGAGCACCCGCGGGACGAGAGCGCGCAGCACGCCCTCGTCCAGCGGATCCATCGGTTCGACCACGTCGGGTCAGTCGTCTGCCGGGCCCGCGGACATGACCTCACGAACATCGATCCACTCGTACAGCGGCGTGCCGCCCGGGCCGGGCTCGGAGGAGACGTAGGCCGCGAACTCGACTGCGTGCTGGTGCGACTCGGCATCGACCATGAACCAGCCCGCCACGAGGTCGCTGGTCTCGGGCAGCGGACCGTCGGTGATCACGGGCGCGGCGTCCGGACCCCCGTAGCGCACCCACGTGCGCGCCGGCGTGAGCGCCTGCGCGTCGACGACCGACCCGCCGTTCTGCTGCAGCCACTCGTCGACGTTGCGTTGGAACGCCAGGTGCGCCTCCACGTCGGCCGGCGCCCATTCGTCCAGCGGAGGTACGGCACGGTACGGCTCGGGGCCGCCGCGGTAGTGCTTGAGGAGCAGGTACTTCGGCATGGTTGCCTCCTGGTTCGTGGGCCCCCTGGTCGTGAGCCTCTACTGGGTGAGCGGAGCCGGTCGCAGCATCTCGACATGAAACCACCTCCCGGTCAACGCCAGAAGATCTGGCCGCCTCGCAGTGTCACACTTGGCGCCCTGGGATCGTCAGTCAGGGGAGGGCCTCGAACCGGGGCCGCACCGATCGACCGGAGGAACCGAACCGATGAAGACCATGACGGGCCGACAGCTGGGTGGCCCGTGCGACCTCGAGCTCACGGCAGCCCCCGACCTCCCTGAAGACTGAGACTGACCCTGATCGCGCACAGCCACCCACGAGAGCGAAACGAGGCCGACATGGCAACCAGCAAGAAAGCGAGCACCTTCTCGGCAGAAGAGAAGTCGGCGATGAAGGAGCGAGCCGCCGAGGTCAAGACGCAGACCAAGGGCGGAGACGGCGAAGCAGAGGTGTTGGCGAAGATCGCTGCGATGGCCCCCGACGACCAGGCGATCGCGTCGAAGTTCCATGACATGGTGCGAGAGGTAGCCCCCGATCTGGTGCCGCGAACCTGGTACGGCATGCCCGCCTACGCCACACCCGGCAAGAGCGGCAAGGTGATCTGCTTCTTCCAGGATGCCGGAAAGTTCAAGGCGCGCTACGCCACCGTCGGCTTCAGCGACACCGCCGCGCTGGACGACGGGTCGATGTGGGCCACGACGTTCGCGGTGCGGGAGTGGAGCGCCGACAACGAGAAGCGGCTGCGCGCCCTTGTGACAAAGGCGACCGACTCGCGACGAGGCGACTGAACCACTGGCACCGCAACCGGGGTCGTGGAACCCGCCACCCGCAGGTCACGCCCACGAGATCAGACGGTCTCGGCTCTGATGGGCCCGGGTCAGCAGGTCTAGCAGGGCGTCGCGGTCAACCTCGGTGCGCTCCCCGCCGGCGATGTCGGTCACCTGGGCGGTTCCGCCCGCGACCTCAGCGGCCCCGATCACCGCGATGAGGCAGTCGCGTCGCATCCGGGCCCGTCGGATGCGCGCACCGAGGGCGCCGGCGTGGTCGATCCGGGTGCGCAGGCCGCGGGCCCGGGCCCGGTCGACGAACTCGCGCGCGACGGCATCCTGACCGGCTTCGACCGGCAGCACCGCGATCTGGGTCGGGGCCAGCCAGAAGGGCAGACGCCCCTCGTAGTGCTCGAGCAGGGCCGCGGTCACCCGTTCCATCGACCCCACGGTGCCGCGATGGATCATCACCACCCGTTGGGGGGTGTTGTCGGCGGCGACGTAGGTGAGGTCGAAGCGCTCCGGCTGGTTGAAGTCGAGCTGAACGGTGGCGATGGTCTCGTCGTGGCCTCGCCCGTCGCGCACCTGCAGATCCAGCTTGGGCCCGTAGAAGGCCGCCTCACCCGCCGCTTCGACCAGCTCGAGCGGATGCCGGTCGAGGGCCTGCAGGGCAGCGCTCCGCAGCGCGTCCTCGGCGGCACCCCACTCCTCGCAGCTGCCGAGCCAGCCGTCGCCGTCGTCTCGCAGCGAGAGTCGCACGTAGTCGACCGGCAGGCCGAGGATCTCCTGGGCCCGGATGGCGGCGTGCAGTCCGAGCGCCGCCTCGGTGGTCACCTGGTCGGGGCGACAGAAGACGTGGGTGTCGTCGAGGCTGATCTGCCTGACTCGGCTCAGACCGGAGAGCACCCCGGACCGCTCGGCCCGGAACATCGACCCCAGCTCGTTGAGCCGGATGGGCAGCTCGCGGTAGGAGTGCTGGCTCGAGGCGTAGATCAGCGCGTGGTGGGGGCAGTTGGCCGGGCGCAGCATGACGACGTCGTCGTCACCGAGCTCGAGGGGTGGAAACATGTCCTGGCCGAACTTGGTCAGGTGGCCCGAGCGTTCGTACAGCGCCCGTTTGCCCAGCACCGGCGAGTACACGTCGACACACCCGTCGGCGTGGGCCAGCTCTTTGGCCAGTCGTTGCAGCTCGTCGCGGATGGCGGCTCCGGCCGGCAGCCACAGCGGCAGACCGGCGCCGGCCAGCGGGTGGGTGGTGAAGATATCCAGGTCGCGGCCCAGGTCGCGGTGGTCAGAGCTCATCTGTCTCACGCTCGTTTCGGGTGGGAGCCGGGAGCAGACCGTGGGAATGCACGAAGCCCCCGGAGTCATGCTCCGGGGGCTCGAGGTGGCTGGTGCGTCAGTCGGTCACGAGAACGCCGGAGAGATCCGGCGTCGCCGTCAGCTGCGAACCACGTTTCATGGCAACACGGTACCCAGGGCTCGCCCGCGACCGCATCCGGTTATCGGGGCGGATGGCGCAGGAGCGTCAGGCGAGAGGCGAGCTGCGGGGAGTGCTCACTTCGTCACGAAGACGATTCCCTCCGCCACGTCGGAACGGATCTCGGTACCGACCCGGCGGGCGAGCAGGTCATCGAGGCGGTCGAGTGGCCCGATGAGGGCGCGGCCGCCGGCCTTCGCGACGCGGATGGCGGCGTCGACCTTCGGTCGCATCGACCCCTCTTCGAAAGCGAGCTCCGCGATCGCCTCCGGGGTGGCCGTGAGGATGTCTCGCTGCTCCGGGGTTCCCCAGTTCTCGCTGACGTAGTCACTGTCGGTCAGCATGATCAGCGTGTCGGCGTCGAGCTCTGCCGCGAGGGCGGCGCTCGCGAGGTCCTTGTCGACGACCGCCTGCATGCCGATCTCTCGACCCCGGTCGTCGATGCGCACGGGAACCCCTCCCCCGCCGACGCAGACGACGAGTCGGTCGGTCTCCAGCAGCAGCCGAACGATCGGCGTCTGCTGGATCCGTACCGGGTTGGGAGACGGGACGACGCGCCGGAACAGGTTGCCGTCACGGGCAATCGTCCATCGGTACTCCGCTGCTGCCTCGGCGGCGTCCTGCGCCGAGTACTGCGGGCCGATGAGCTTGGTCGGGTGGCTGAAGGCCGGGTCGTCATCCTCGACGACGGCCGTCGTGACGATCGCGGCGACCTCTCGCGCGCCGGCCAGGGCGTTGGTCAGCTCCTGCTGGATGACGTAGCCGATCATGCCCTGCGTCTCGGCCCCGAGGATGTCCAACGGGTAGGCCGCCACGTCGCGATAGGCGAGGTTCTGCAGGGCGAGCAGGCCGACCTGCGGGCCGTTTCCGTGGGTGATGACGACCTCGTGCTCGAGGGCGAGGCCCGCGAGGGCCAGACAGGTCGACTTCACGTTGGCGCGGAGCCGGTCCGCGGTCATCGGCTCACCACGTTTGGCGAGGGCGTTTCCGCCGAGGGCTACTACAACGCGCATGGTCTCTTCTCCTCCTGCTCGGGCGCCTGGGCGGTCGAGCACGGTATCCGGGGTGACTGCCGGTCTGGGTGGATGGGTTGTCGGTACGGGCTGGGCGCTACGAGCGCCTCAGGCCTGCGTCGGCTGAGGCTGGAGGACAGCGGCCGGCTCGGGCGCCCCGAACGCCTTGACGGCCCGGCCTCCACCCCAGTCGCAGAGCAGGCCCAGAACCGCCCCCGCCAGCAGCGAGAGCCCGAGCAGTCTCCAGTCACCGTCGATCGCGAAGGTGGAGTAGCAGCCCACGAAAATGCCGGGCACGAAGGCCAGCCACCTCACAGCGCCCATGAGCACGATCAGGGTCACGATGGCGCCGACGGCCACGGCGGATCCGAGCGGCGGCCCGATGAGGTCGCTACCGGCGATCATGCCCAGGGCGGTGCCGACCCCGACGAAGGTCGTCGCGATCGTGAGGAACAGGCCCCTGGCGCCGTTCTTGCCGGAGGCGAAGTAGGCGGTGCAACCGGCGAACCCCGCCCAGATGGACAGGTTCACGAGCGGGGCCACGCCCGCCCAGGCACCGCAGAGAATGCCGGTCACCACCGCTGCGAGAACGAGGTTGCGGTTCACTTGAAGATCTCCTTCACATCAGAAACATCAGGCTGGGTCAGGGCGAGGCACGTCGACAGGGTGTCCACGAGCCCGTGCAGGACATCGGTCCCCGAGGTCGATCCGATCGCGGCGACCTGCTCGAACGCCGCGGTGACATCACCGGGTGAGCTCAGCGCCGCCGTGGCGGCCCACCTGACGTCGTGGTGGAACCGACCTTCAGCGCCAGCCCTGAGAAAGTGCTCGCTGACGGCGGTGGAGCCGGACGCCCAGACGGCGACCGTGGCGTCGAGAGCAACGACCACGGGGCCGACAGGGCCGAGGGTGCCGGCCGGGGGGAGGTGATGAAGGGCGGCGAGGCTGCCCACCAGGTAGTCGTCGCCCGACGGGGTCAGGCCCACGCCCAGCCCGACCAGCCCTCCCACGGCACCGTCCAAACGCACCGTGCCGGTTGCGGTGAGGGCGGCGCCGAGTGCGTGCTGGAGCTGCTGCGCCGCGATGACGAGCCGGAGGTGCAGAGCGCGGTCGAAGGGCGACTGCGAGCCGGTTGCCACGAACGAGCCCGGTACGGCGCACGCGAGCAGCGCATCCCGCCACCGGGTCGTGTCCGGGGGCAGGGCGGGCGAGTCGACTGCTGTCGCCTCGCACGAGAAGAAGCGACAGTTCGTCGCATCAACGCTGACCGAACCGCAGCGCACCCAGCCGGCCCCGATCTCGACGCTGGTGCCGGCCGCCAGGCGGGGGAACCCCGGGGCGTCGGTCACGAGCGCCCCGGGTGCCGGGCGCCCGCTAGCGGCGACGAGGGTGAGCAGGCTCCCATCGAGCTCGAGGTTGACGGCGTGATCGAAGCTCGACACGACCGTGGCCCGCACCGACTCGGTGAGCAGCGATCGCCACACGTTGTCGGCAGCGAGGCCACGGACGGCATCCATCGTCAGCCGGCGATCGACTCGGCGAGCGCGATAACGGCCTTCTCGAACACCTCGAACGGCGGGTTCACCAGACCGGCACCGATCATGCCGATCCCGGCATCCTTGTGGGCGATCGCGGTGTTGATGATGGGCAGCTCACCGGTCTCGAGCACCTTGACGACGTCGATGCCCGTGGCGAGCCCGCGGAAGTTCAGCACCGGGATCGTCAGGTTGGGGTTGACCGTCGTCGTGATGGCGAGCATGTCCTTCGAGTAGTTCATCGCGTCGTCGACCGTGCCACCGACCAGGGGCACGATGGCCGGGGCCGCTGCCATGGCGAAACCGCCGATACCGAAGGTCTCGGTGATCGCCGAGTCACCGATGTCGAGACCGGAGTCCTCCGGCTTGTAGCCGGCCATCATCGGGCCGATGACCTGCTGAGCCGGCCCGGTGAACCAGCGGAAGCCCTCGAAGCCGGCCACCCGGATGCCGAAGTCGGTGCCGTTGCGGCACATCGTGGTCACCACGGTGCTGTCAGGGACGCCGTGGGCGGCGTCGAGCGCGCACTTCGAGACCGCCATCCAGGTCGGACCCGAGAAGTAGTCGCTCGACTGGATGAACTCGAAGACCTCCTGCTTCTGCTTCATCGTGAAGTCGGTCTGGAGCATGAAGGGCGCCAGCGACTGGAAGAGCAGCAGCGTGCCCGCGATGTTGCGGTTGTGGTCCTCATCGCCCATGTGCAGCGCCTGGGCGAGCATCGATCGAAGGTCGATCTCGCCGGCCAGCTCCATCGACTGCTTCAGCATCGGGCCGAAGACGTCGCGCATCCACACGAGCCGGTCGATGACGGACTGGTCGTTGGCGCCCATGCGCAGAATCTTGGCCAGCTGCTCCGAGAGGTTGGTGTAGGCCACGTTGCCGTGGACCGCGTTCTTGACGATGTGCATGTACATCGACGCTGACGTCACACCCGCCATCGAGCCGACGCAGTCATGCTCGTGGCACGGCGAGAAGACGACGCCTCCGTTCGCGGCGACCTCCTCGGCCTCGGCGATGTTCTCGGCGAGGCCTTCGAACACGATGGCCCCGGTGACCGCGCCGCGCATGGCGCCGCACATGTCCTTCCACTCGATGGGCGGGCCCGCGTGCAGGATGGTGTTCTTCGTCATGCCAGGCACGACGTCGATGGCCTGGCCGAAGCCGACGAGCACAGGGTGGGCGTCGATGATGCGCTTGACGACCTCCTCGTTGGCCACGCGGATGCGCTCCGCGACGTCGGGCTGGGCAAGGGCGGCGAGCGCAGCCCGGACCTCGGGCGAGTAGTCGCGCGGCGGCGACCAGTCGACCTGCACGGCGCGGCTGCCTTGCGCCTCGATGTCGCTCTGGAACGAGGCGAGGCCGACGTTGACGACGGCGAGGTCAGTGGTGAACAGATCGGTTGTCATGATGGAAGGTACCTGGCTTTCAGCGGGTCATCTCGAGGGACAGGGTGGCGAGCTCGATGACGTCGTCGACGACCCGCACTCCCAGGTCGGTCAGCTTCGTGACCTGAGCGCTCTTGTTCTGCGGGTCGCGATCCGTGCCCAGCACGTAGGCGACGAACTCCAGCGGCCGACCGGCGTCGGCGGCGATCTTGCGCGCCTCCGAGATCGCCGGCACGGCAGCGCCGGCGGGGTCGGGGTGCGAGCCGAAGCCGAGCTCGACGTCGAGCACGATGACTGCCGTCGCCGGGTCACTGGCGGCCTTGACGATCTCGGCGTTGCGGATCGTCGGGTCGATCATCGGGTGCGGCCGGCCTTGGGTGTACTCGTCGGCTCCGAGGTCGATCAGCACGTGCCCGGTCGACGCGGCGCCCTGGGCGAGCTGGAACGCAGGGTCCTTGGCGACGTTCGACCTCGTCCGGTCGGGGAACTGCCCCTTGAGCACGTGGAAGACCTCGTCGCAGACGGTGCCACCGCAGAAGAGGCCCCGGATGTCGCTCTGCCCGGCGTGCCACTCGGCGCGGACCGCGGCCGTGTCGACGTCGAACGAGGGGGCAACGGTTCGAACCGGCTCACCGGTCTGCAGCGCGACGGCCGCGAGCGCCGCGTCACGGCTCGTCGCCGTGAAGGTCACATTCGTGAGCGCGTCGGACGGCGCCGGTGCTCCGATGAAGCACACGACGACGGGCTTGGAGAGCGCAGCGGCGGCCTCGAGCACCCGCTCTGCGACCACGGCTGCCGGGGGCTTGGAGAGCAGCACCACGACGGAGGTCTGCGGGTCGGCAGCCAGCATTCGCATCGCGTCGAGCATCATGATCCCGCCGATGGCCTCGGACAGGTCTCGACCGCCGACGCCGACGAGCTGGCTGATGCCCGAGCCCAGCGCGTCGATGCGGACCGACAGCTCCTGGCTGCCGGTGCCACTGGCCGCGACAACGCCGATGGAGCCGCGCGAGACGGCGTTGGCGAAGCAGAGGCCGGTGCCGTTGATGATGGCCGTGCCGCAGTCGGGCCCCATGACGAGCAGGCCGGCGTCGTGGGCCTGACGCTTGATGTCGAGCTCGTCCTCGACCGTGACGTTGTCGGAGAAGACGAGCACGTTGCGACCGGCGGACAGCGCCGTGCGCGCCTCGTCGGCGGCGTACTGGCCGGGCACCGAGATGATCGCGAGCGAGGCGTCCGGCTCCTGCGCGTAGGCCTGGCGCGACGTGCGGTAGGACGTCTCCGCCGCGGCGACGGCGCCCTGCGAGCGCAGCGTCTCCACCTGCTCGATGGCCGTGTCACAGTCGGCTTCGGTCGCGCACTGCACGACGACGATCTGATCTCGAGAGGTGGCTTTCTCGGTCTCGGGGGTCGACAGACCCACTTCCTCGATGACCTGCTTGTTGAGGTCGGTACCCATGCCGATCATCGCCGAGACGACGATCGGCAGCTCGTTGACCTTCGTGGACAGCGCCATCAATGACATCGAATCGCTGTACTTGTTGGGCATGACCACTGCCTTCACGTGCACGGTCTCTCCTCTCGAGGTGGTGGGCCCGGTTGGGCTCAGCACCCTCGCATCGAATGGGAATCCGAGGCCCAGCCGGCCGACGCGCGCCAGCCACCTGAACTCTCTACTACGCACAGTAGTCCTTTGGTATACCAAATACCAGTCATCGTGATCAGGCTCACCGCCTGGTAGCCGGCGAGTACGCTGCCCAAGATGTCCACTCTGGGAGCCGACTCGGCCACCGGCCCGTTGCCCGTGCTGGGGGCGGCCCAGCGGTCGCTGAGCGAACAGGTCGCCGACGTGGTGCGCCAGGGCATCATCAGCGGCGACCTCCCGCCGGGAACCCACCTCGTGGAACGCACGCTCGCCGACGGTCTGGGCGTGTCCCGCGTGCCGGTCCGTGATGCCCTCAACCTGCTCACGGGGGAAGGCTTCGTCACCCAGCAACCGCGACGCGGCGTGGTGGTGACCCGCCTTTCGCGCAAGGACATCGAGGAGCTCTTCGAGCTTCGGCTGGCCCTCGAGGTGCTGGCCGTGCGGCTCGCGGCAGAGCGCGCCACCGCCGCCGAGCTGAAGGCGCTGAAGGCGCTGCTCACGCAGGCAGCTGCGGCGTTGGCGGCCCACGACGAGACGGCCCTCCTGCGCAGCAACCAGGCCTTTCACGACGCCATCACCCGGCTGGCCCACAACGACCTGCTCTCCTCGATGCTCGACCCCCTCGAGGGGCGCCTCCACTGGATCCTGCGCCAGAACGACGATCCACTGCCGCTCCACCGCGAACACGCGGCTCTCTACGAGGCGATCGCCTCCGGCGACCCTGACGCAGCTGCACGTGCGTCTGTCGAGCACGTGCGCACCAGCCGCGAGCTGTGCCTGGGTCTGCTCTATCCCGAACCCTGAACTACCCCGGACCTGCCCGGCAGTCGCACGGGCGCCAGGTGTTCGCGGGGCTCAGTGCGTCACGTGCCGAGCCCCTGACACCTGGAGTCGCTCGGTTCGGGCCGGCCCGTCGAACGTCGGCGAGTTCGACGGCAGTGTGTTCGAGGGCAGTGGCAACGACGGCTTGCCTGCCGAGTAGAGCCAGGTGTGGAAGAAGCCGTTCAGGTTCTTGCCGGTGAGACGCTCAGTGAAGGCGATGAAGTCTGCGGTGTCAGCGTTGCCGTAGCGGTGCGCGGTCGGCCACGCCCGCAGCAGCCTGAAGAAGGCGGCGTCTCCGATCTTGAGCCGTAGCGCCTGCAGGGTCAGGGCACCGCGGGTGTAGACGAGGTCGTCGAAGATGTGGTCACGGCCCGGGCTGGCCACCTTTCCCGACCAGTCGTGCTCGCCGTCGTAGGCCTGCTTGGCCGATGCCGCCACCGGAATGCCGCGGAACCGTTCCTGCCACAGCCATTCGGAGTAGGTGGCGAAACCCTCGTTGAGCCAGATGTCGGCCCACGTCTTCGGTGTGACCGAGTCGCCGAACCACTGGTGGCCGAGCTCGTGGGCGAGCAGGTCGCCGTCCACGGTGCTATCGGGCTGGTCGTAGACCGGCCGGCCCTGCACCTCCAGCGCGTAGCCTGCCCCGATGTCGTCGATGATGCCGCCGGTCGAGCTGAACGGGTAGGCGCCGTACATCGACGACTCCCAGCCCACGACGCGCGCGGTCGTGGCGTTGAAGGTCGCATCGTGCCCCGGGGCGGTGTCGATCGACGTGCCGATCGCGGTGATGTTGGGAAGGGTGCGTCCACCGACCGTCAGCGTGGACCGGGTGACGTTGTACTTGCCGATCGCGATCGAGGCCAGCTCGCTGGCCATCGGTTGGTTCATCGTCCAGCGGTAGGTGCTCTGGTTGCCGTGCTTGACGACGGCCGACGGCTGTCCGTTGGCGATCACCTGCAGGTTGCGTGGCACGGTGACGGTCTGGGTGTAGGTGGCCTTGTCCTTCGGGGTGTCGTTGACGGGGTAGTACGTGGCCGCGCCGAACGGCTGGTTGAGGCCGATGGCCCCGTCCTTGGTGGTGATCCACCCCGACGTGCCCAGCGCCGGGTCGTCGATGCGCTTCGGGACTCCGCCATAGCGCACCGTGACGGTGAAGTAGGTGCCCTTCAACAACCCGTTCGCCGGGGTGATGACCAGCTCTTGAGCACCCGTTCGCCTGAAGGAGGCAGACCGGCCGTCGACCGCCACCGACCCGACCTTCAGCCCTTGGAGGTCGAGGTCGAACCGGGAGAGGTTCTGGGTGGCTCGAGCGGTGATGACAGTGGTTGCCGTGATGCTGTGGTCGGCCGGGTGGAAGGCGAGGTGGAGGTCGTAGTGCTGCACGTCGTACCCGCCGTTGCCCATGTCGGGGAAATAGGGGTCGCCCGCCCCGGGGGCACCGGGGCTGAACGTGCGTGGTGTCGCTGCGGCCACGGCAGGCGCCGCGCACAGCGTCGTGGCGGTGGCGAGGGCGAGCAGCAGGGCGGGGGTCCGGCGGGTAACGGTCACAGCCAACCAGTGTGACACTCCTTGCGACGTCTCGACAGGGGCTTCAGGACGCAGGGGTGCCCGGCGCGGTGGGAGGAACCGATGGTGTCACTGGCGCTGCAGTGCCTGAGAGCGCGGAGAGCACGGCCGTACCGATCGGGCTGCCCAAGCCCGTGCAGGGGTCCCAGCCCACCGCGGCAGAATACGCACCGTTGTTACCGGTGGTGATGTCGTTGAACGCGGTCGGCGCGGGATAGAGCAGTGACTGCAGCGGCGAGACCGACCGGCCGTTCGCCTGGTTCACGAGCGTGACGAGGCCGGCCCACAGCGGGGCTACGGCGCTGGTGCCGCCGAAGACCATGGCCTGTCCGTCGATGAACACCTGGTAGCCGGTGGCCGGGTCTGCGACTGCAGCCACGTCTGGTACCCCGCGGCCGTGGCCTCCGTTCGGGTTGGCTGAGGTCGGGTTCAGGGCAGCCTGGTAGCTCGGCACCGGGAACTGGTCGCTCACCCCACCTCCGGTCGCTCCTCCCCCGGCGTTCCACACCGTCTCACTGGTGATGGCGGTGCCCGACACCTGCAGGTTGGTGCCGCCGCACGCGACCGCCGACGGGGCCGAGGCGGGGAAGTCCGCGTGGTTCTCTCCATCGCTCGCCCCGTCGGTCGAGCCGTGGTCGCCGGCCGCAGCGAACACAGAGATCCCCAGGGCATTGGCAGAGGCGAACGCCGCGTTCATCGCCTGCATCGCCTGCGGGGTCCACGACGACTCGGGGCCGCCCCAGCTGATCGAGATGACCTTCGACTCGTGGGTGGTGTCGTGGATGGCGGCGTTCACCGCAGCGAGAAACCCCTGGTCGGTGTTGGGGGCGAAGTACACGACGATCTGCGCTCCCGGTGCGATGGCCCCGGCAACCTCGATGTCGAGAACGACTTCCCCGTCGGGGCCGGTGGGGTTGCCCGTCGGATGGTTGGTGCCGCCGCCCACGGGCACCGCGGTCACGGTGGGACTCGGCGAGATGTGCAGGGCGGAGAAGTAGTGGTCGAGATCGGCCTGGCGGAAGCCACCACCGAGCTCGATGATCGCGATGGACTCTCCGGCGCCGTCCACGCCGGTCGGCATCCGGTAGATCTGCGCCAGCTGTGGCACGGTGAAGGAGCCGGCCGGGCTGGCCGCCGGGCGGAAACGGTTCGCCGCTGCCCCGGGCCGAACCCGGAAGTGTGGTTCGGCCTGTCTGCGGGTGTCGAGGCCGAACACGCCCTGGACCACGGGCGCCAACCAGGGCGGCAGGTGCACCGGACCGGTGCGCCCACGAACGACGCCTTCAGGGGTCGAGAACAGCTGCAGGTCGACACCGAACGCCGCCGACAGCTGGGCGGGCGTTCCGGTCAGGTCAACCGTGCGAGAGGGCCGGTGCACCCGGGCGACCCACAGGCCGTTGTTACGCGCGAAGCGGCGCACCAGCGCCACATCCGCTGGTGCGGCACCGAACCGGGTCTCGTGCTCGGCGCGAGTGAGGTACCGCCGCTCTGCGGCGGGCGTCTGCGCCAGACTCTCGACATGATCTCCGAGCCCGTCGGACGCCGGGCGCAGCACCACGGCGACGTGCAGGGTTTCGTCCGCCGACGGCGGACCGATCGCCTGGCCCGACGGAACGGCTCGACGGGCACTCCCGGCGAGAACGACCTGAGGTGGACGACGAGGCATGACAATCTCCCATCCGGAGTGGGCGGCAGAGCCGTTATGCCCTGTTCTACCAGTGCACGCTGAAGGCTGCGTGACAGGGCGGATTCCAGTGAACCTCGGCCGGCGCCCTCGGGCGCTTGCCCGGATATGCGGTTGCCCGGTGGCTCACGGCCCGCTGAGGATGGTCGCGTGACCGACTTCCTGACCGAGGCCGAGGCGCGCACCGCCCTCGACGCCGTGCCCGGCATCCGGTGGCGGCCTTTCGCGCGCGAAGACCTGCCCGCGATCGCCGCGTTCTACCGAGTCTGTGAGACCCACGACGCGAACCCGGAACGCACGTCGCTGCCCGGTCTCGAAGAGTTCTGGGACTCGCCTCGATCGGTACCCGAGGCCGACACGTTGGCCGGGTTCGACACGAGCGGCGACATCGTCGCGACGGCCTGGGCCGGGTGCAACCGCGCCATCACCGAAAGGCGCGGGGTCCACCTCGGCGGCGCCGTGCACCCGAGCCGGCGCGGCGAGGGAATCGGCCGAGCGGTGCTGCGGTGGCAGCTCGCGCACGGCCGCGAATGGGACCGAGCCACGCGGCGTCCCGGTTACGGCCCGCTCGTCATGCGGCTGGACGCTCCGACCGCCCAAGCCGACGTGCGCGACCTGGCCGTTCGGCACGGGCTCGCGACCGAACGCTACTTCTTCGAGATGTCGCAGCGCCTGACCGCGCCGGCGCAGGTGCCCACGCTCGACGGCATCCAGCTGCTCGACTGGGACCCAGAGCGCAGCGCCGCTGTGCACGCTGTCGTCAACGCGGCGTTCCGCGACCACTGGGGGCACACCGACTCGACGGCCGAGATGTGGCAGGAGCAGCTGACCTCGCACACCTTCCGCCCTGGATGGTCGGTGATCGCCGTCGACGAGGCCACCCACGACGTCGTCGGGGTTGCGGTCAACGTGGCCTGGGAGCAGGACTGGGTGCCGCAGGGTTACAGCGAGGGATGCACCGACGCGCTTGCGGTGCTGCGCAGCCACCGCGGCCGGGGCATCGCGACCGCGCTGCTGCGAGCGTCGATGCGAAAGTTCGCCGACGACGGGCTGGATGCTGCCGGGCTGGGTGTCGACACCGCCAACCCGTCGGGGGCCCTGCGACTGTACGAGACTTTGGGGTACCGACAGACGGGCAGTACCTGCATCCATCAGCTCACCCGAGAGTGAGGGTGTTTCGCCTGCCGTTGCCAGGCAGGAGGCCAAACGGGGTGGGTCTGGTGAGCGCCGGGTCTCTCTTGGTCTGGGATCGTGACCACGCGGCCGTTCACCCGGTACGGGTGATGATCTGCGCAAACTCTCGTTGCCGAATTGCTGACAGGTACGTCAATGATGAGCACTTGTCGAAAGCCCACCGGCCTGGCTGGCACCGCACTCCTGATGGCGCAAACATGAACGCATCCCCGGTCTCGGGCCCTTCGCTACGATGAAGGGACCAAGGGCCCGGACCCCGCCCGAATTGTGTGCGCACCCACCGGAGGGCGTGAGCACCGACCGGAGGCCAGGCAAGAGATGACAAGAGGGGTCGATCGTCCGCGGCTGTCCAAGGTGCTCGACTCTATTCCCGGTGGTGGTGTCGGACTGCTCGTGGCCCCGGCCGGGGCCGGCAAGTCGGTCCTGATGTCCGGGTGGGCCGGGGGGCTCGATCCGTGTTGGCTCACGCTGACCGAGCAGCACAACGATGCTGTCGTGCTGGCCAGACACCTTGTCACAGCCATTCACCAGGTCCACGACGGTTTCGACCCCTCGATCGCCCGTCTCGTGGTCAGTGGAGGGTCACGGCTGGGAGCCGGCTTCGTCGACGGGCTCACCCTCGAGCTGGCCGAGGTGCCCGCGCCGGTGCTGCTGGTGCTCGATGACCTACACCAGGTCACCAACAGCGCGATCCTGGGCGACCTGGGCCGGCTGCTGCTGGCGTTGCCCGGCAACGTCCGCGCGCTCGGCTCCTCCCGGTGGGACCTACCCCTGGGCCTGGGACGGATGCGCCTGGAGGGTGGCTGCGTGGAGCTGCGCTCCGCCGACCTGCGCTTCGATCCGGACGAGGCCGCCCAGCTGCTCGAGGTCGCCTCCGGCCGGGCCATCACCACGTCGCAGGCCACGGCCCTGGCCGATCGCACCGAAGGCTGGGCGGCGGGGCTGCAGCTGGCTGCGCTCTCGTTGGCGAACGCCCCCGACGTGGGCGGGTTCATCAAGCGTTTCGCCGGTGACGACCGGCTGGTCGCGGACTACCTGAGCAGCGAGGTCCTTCGAGACCTCGACGAACACACCCGCGGGTTCCTCCTCCAGACCTCCGTGCTGAAATGGCTTTCACCGCCGCTGTGTTCGGCGGTCACCGAGGAACCCGACGCCGGGTCCCTGCTGGCTTCGCTGGCCGACCGCGGCTACTTCCTGAGCCGAACCGAGCACTCGGGGCATTACCGCTACCACCAGCTGTTCGCCGACCTGCTTCGCTTCCAGCTGACCGTCCAGGACCCGGCCGCTGAGGCGCAGTGCCGCCGACGGGCCGCGTCGTGGCTGCTCGCCCACCAGGATTACGTCGGTGGCGTCGAGCAGCTCCTGGCGGTCGGGGACCACGCCGCGGCCTTCGAGATCCTCGCCGCCGAGGGCCACCGCCTGTTCGAACGCGGCGAGACCGCGTCCCTGGTGCGCTTCCTCACCCTGGTCCACGAGGCCGACGTCTCACCGGGCCCGCTGGTGGCCATCACCCTGCTGGCCGCGCAGGTCGCCGCTGACGAGTTCGGCTCCGCTGCCGAGAACTACCGCACCCTGAACCGGCGGAGTGATCTGACCCCCGGTGAGCGGATCGCGATCGACGCACTGGCCTCGGTGATGGGGCTCGCGTACCTACCCTTGGACGAGATCCGTCGCCTGACCGACGGCGCGCTGCGCTCGCTGCCTGAGGTGGATCCGGCATCGGTGCCGGACTTCGCCGGCGCCGGAGGTGCCGACTCCTGCGAAGCCATAGCATCTATTTTCTCATCGCTGGGTGCGCTCTTCGCGGGCGATCTGGACGCCAGCGCCAGCGGGTTGGAACAAGCCTTGGAGCTTCCCGGCCTGAAGTACCTACCCTGGCAGATCAACGCGTTGGGAATGCTGGCCCTGACCCGCGCCTGGGAAGGTCGCCTCACCGACGCAAAGGCCCTCGCTCTCACGGCCCTCGATGCAGCCCGGGGCCTGGCCGCGGTCGATCACATCTCGACCACCTACGCTCACCTGGCCCTGGCCATGCTCACCCTCGATCGGCTCGACCTGGGCGCCGCGGAGATCCATCTCGACATGGCCACCTCGTGCGTCGACCGGAGCCGCCGACCCACCTTGGCCCATTTTCTTCACCTCCTCAAGGTCCGCCACCTCGCCCTGACCGGCGGGGTCCACGCCGCCTTGGAGCGCCTGCGTGATGTCTCTCTTCCCATCGTGGGCCGGCCCTTGATCGAGGAAGGCCTGACCACCCTCGAGGCGCAGCTGCTGGCTCGGTCCGGATCGGTGCGACAGGCCCGGGCCCTGCTCGACTCAGTCCGTGCACCGGTGCCTGCCGCGCGCATCGACGTCCTGGTTGCCACCGGTCACGTGACGCAGGCGCGGGAGGTCCTCGACCAGTGGACGCCACCGGCCACCAACCTACGGGCCTGCCTTGAGCGTGATCTTCGTCGGGCGATCGTGACTCAGCAGGAGGGGAATCGAGGGTTGTCCGGCATGCTGGTGGCTGATGCCGCTGTTCGGGCCGACACCGAGGGCCTGCTCGCCCCGTTCGTGGAAGCCCCGGTGGCCCTGAGCCTGCTCCGCACCGCCGCCCCGGCCCGACGGCTGCACCGCGCCCGCGCCCTGCTGGACCCCACCCTGAAAGTAGAGGGCTCCGCCAGCAACGACCAGCTCGTCGAGCAGCTCACCCCCCGGGAAGTGGTCGTGCTCGAGTACCTACCCAGCCGGCTCGGAAACGACCAGATCGCCGACGCCCTCTACGTCTCGGTCAACACCCTCAAGACCCATCTACGCAACATCTACCGCAAGCTCGACGCCCCCGACCGAGACGCAGCAGTCGAACGCGCGACCAGCATCGGACTGATCTGAGCCACAAGCCACCACAGCAGTGCGTTCATCCACGCCGGGTGAGGCGATCCGTCGCAGCAGGCTGTTCCATGGGAGACGTGAGAGTTGGACCCGGTGAGCATCGACGGCAGCCCCCGAGGCAGTCGTCGTGATGTCGTGGGCAGGGTTCTTCGAGTTCCGTCAGCACCTGCGACAGAGCCTGTGGGTGGTTCCGTTGCTGGGTGCGACCGCGGGGGTCTTCCTCTCCCAGACCGTTCCCGGGCTGGAGCAGCGCCTCGACCTGACCGCGGACTGGTCGTACTCCGCCGCCACTGCGAGCAGTGTGCTGGCCGCCATTGCGGGAGCGATGGTGGGCCTGATCGGGCTGGTCGTGACGATCGGCGTGTTGGTGGTCCAGATGGCGACGGGCACCTTGTCAGCCCGCTTCATGCGGCTGTGGTATCGAGATCGAGTTCAGAAGCTGGTGCTGGCCGCGTTCACCGCGACGTTCACGTTCTCGTATGCCCTCCTTCGGAGGGTCGAACCTGATTCGGTGCCGAACGTCGGCGTCACGGCGGCCGGCGTGGCTGTGACCATCGACCTGATCCTGCTCCTCGTCTACGTCAACAGGTTCGTGCACATGTTGCGCCCCGTGGCTGTCGGGGCAGTCATGGCGAAGGCCGGTCTCGACATCGTCCACAAGCTGGGTGCCCAGGCGCCCCCGGCATCCGACGGGCCGGATCAGGGGCGCGCGAACCGGGCAGGTGCAGACGCGCCCAACGCCGAGCCCGACCTGCGGGTGCGTACGAACCGCTCGGGGGCGATCCAAGCCGTCAACACTGACGGCATCGTCAAACATGCCGTCTCGCGTGGATTGGTTTGTGTCATCCCCAACGCGATGGGGGACTTCGTCACCGTGGGTGACGTGCTGTTCGATGTCTATGGGCCGGCGACCGAACGCGACTCGCGGCGGCTCAGGGGCATGATCGCTCTTGGCAACGAACGGACGATCGACCAGGACCCGGCGTTCGCACTGCGCATTCTCGTCGACATCGCCATCCGGGCCCTGTCGCCCGCGGTCAACGACCCGACGACGGCGACGCAGATGATCAACCACATCGGAGCTCTCCTCAACGGCCTCGGATCCAGCGTCCCGGCGGGGCACGGCGTCTGGCGCGGTCCCGACGGTCGGGTGCGGCTGGCCGTCCCGACCCGCAGCTGGGAGGAGTACCTCCAGCTGGGGGTCTGCGAGGTGCGGCAGTACGGCATCACGTCTGCTCAGACCAGCAGACGGTTGCGAGCGATGCTCGTCGACCTGCAGGACCGGATCCCGCGCCCCCCCCCCCCAGCGGGGCCGGCGCAGCGGCACAAACAAGCACGCGCCCGCGCCGGGGCACTAACCCC
>JAKDLG010000075.1 GCA_030452985.1 Humibacillus sp. | reverse complement strand
ACCCCACCCACCACGACACACCCGCACCAGACCACGTTAATTAATCACGGGCTCTAACGTCAGGTCCACAGGCGGGGGCAAACCGACACCTCGCCCACAGATCAGGAGATGGTGTCCGTGGGAGAAGCGGTGGTTGCCCCGATGGGGCCGGTCGATGTCGCAGTGATCGTCTTCGAGGGCGAGCTCAACCAGGGCGGCATCCGCTCAGCGGTCGCTCAGGCCGTCGACGCCGGGTCGGTGCGCGTTCTCGATGTGCTGCTCGTGCACAAGAACGACGACGGGTCGGTGAGCCTGTTCGACTCCGAGTCACCCGAGGCGGCCGAGGAGCTGCTGGGCTTCCCGACCGAGCTGCCCGACCTCATCGGCGAGGAGGACGCGCTGGCCATCGCGCCCGAGATGGCGGCCGGCTCGACCGTGCTGATGATCGCCTGGGAGAACGTGTGGGCCGCCAAGATCGCCTCGGCCATCAGGGATCTCGAGGGCCAGCTTCTCGTCATGCAGCGTTTGCCACACCAGGACGTCGAGTCGGCCATGCAGGCCCGCGACGAGGTCACGAAGGAGCAGTCATGAGACGACGCATGGGACGACCGGGCCTGATGGGCATGGCCGCCCGCACGGCCGTCGTGGCCGGCACCGCGACCGCGGTCAGCGGGTCGATGAGGAACAGGTCGCAGGCCAGCTCGCAGCAGGCAGCCGACGCCGCTGCGTATCAACAGCAGCAGGACGCGGAGGCACAGTCCGCTGCCATCGCCCAGGCGGTGGCGGCGCAGACCGCCGCAGCGCCGCCCCCGCCACCACCTGCGGCGGCAGCGGGTGACGGGATGATCGAAGCCTTGGAGCGGCTGGCCACGCTGAAGTCGCAGGGCATCCTCACCGACGAGGAGTTCGCTGCGCAGAAGGCCCGTATCCTCGGCGGATGACGAACAGCTCATCGACCGATTCGTCGATGGTTCTCGTGCCGGGCGGCTCGTTCCGGATGGGGTCTTCCGACTTCTACCCTGACGAGCGGCCCGTGCACGGGCGGGATGTCGCCGCCTTCGAGATCGACCGACATCCTGTGACCAACCGGCAGTTCGCCGCCTTCGTCGACGACACCGGCTACCTGACGGTCGCCGAACGTGAGCTCGACCCGGCCGACTTCCCCGGCGCCGACCCGGCCGACCTCCATCCGGGTGGACTGGTCTTCACGCCCACCCGCGGCCCGGTCAACCTCGGCGGCTGGCGCCAGTGGTGGCGCTGGCAGGTCGGCGCCCATTGGCGAGCGCCGGCCGGCCCCGGATCCACCATCGACGACCGGCTCGATCACCCCGTCGTGCAGGTCAGCTATGACGACGCGTGCGCCTTCGCAGACTGGGCCGGCGGACGACTGCCCACCGAGACCGAGTGGGAGTACGCCGCCGGCGGCAGCGCAACGCCCGGGCCCTATGCCTGGGGTGCGGAGCCCCGCCCCGGCGGGGTGCTCATGGCCAACACCTGGCAGGGGTCCTTCCCCTACCGCAACACGGGCGCGGCGGGCTGGGTGGGCACGTCACCGGTCGGTACCTTCCCCCCCAACACCTTCGGGCTGGTCGACATGATCGGCAACGTGTGGGAGTGGACGAGCGACTACTACACCTCCTCGCACACCCATGCGGCCTCTGCCGCATCTGAGGCCCCGGCGCCTCTCCTGGCGGTCAGCCCACCGCAGGGCGGGGTCGCCCACTGCGGCTGCGGGCCCACCGACGGTCGGGGGCCGACGACGAACAGCCAGGCGGAGACCGAGCACGCGGCTCGTGCCAGCGCCGAACCGGGTTCGGTCATACCTCGGCGCGTCCTCAAGGGCGGGTCGCACCTGTGCGCCCCCGAGTACTGCCTCCGCTACCGCCCCGCCGCGCGGTCGCCGCAGGCGCAGGACACCGCCACCAGCCACATCGGATTCCGGCTGGCGCGCAGCCGCTGACGGCCCCCCGAGGCGGAGTCGGCCATCGGAGCTACCGGCCTGAGGACGTCACAAGACGTTCCTGCGTTCAGGTGTGGCGGGGTCGGTCTGCCCTTCCTCTTCAGGGGCGGGAAGAGTCGTCGATTCCGCATTCGTCGGCCGCGTCGCACCCGCGGCGGCGAGTAGCTCGAGAACGACGAGAGCGAGCACGGAGAGGACGGCAGTCCACAGGATGAGGGACCCGGTGAGCGGGTTCGACACCAGCAGCACGACGGCGGCAACGGCGCCGATGAGGAAGCGCCAGAGCACTTTGGTACGAGCGAACCACGCCCCCACAGGAGCGAACGCACTGCCTGCGGCGCGTCCGCCCGCGCCGCTGAGGGCGCCGCCGAGATGCAGGCGCGCCGCTCGAGCGCTCTTGGTGCCGGAGAGGAACCACCCGACGACTGCGAGCACGAGCCCGAGAGCGAACGCCGCACGGACGGCATTGAGCAGGAACGCGGTGAGGATCGTGAAGAAGGCCTCTTGGGCGATGGCGAAAGTGGTTCCGGACAGGGTGAGTTCGACCTGGCTCTGGCCGTAGGCCATCCCGAGTCGGATGAGTACGGCGCCGATGATGACCGCGATGCCGACCACCATCGTCATCCATGCGCGACGGCGCGAGACGAGCACGGCGAACACGAAGAGCAGCAGCGTCGCATAGACGAGCCACTGCGCGACGGGCTGGCCGAGCGCGTACGCCCGACGAGCCTGCTTGAGCTGCGGTGACGTGAGCAGCACGATCTGGCGATCGGCGGCCGGTGGCACGGGGAGGTTGGCGGCGAAAGACAGGCCCCGGTCGACGAGGCGCGCCTTGATGGCGGTGATGAGGTCACCCGTGTCGAGGATGACCTGATCTCCCTGGATGGAGACCGCACCGTCGGGCTCTCCCGACAGGGCCGCGATCAATGCTTCCTGCAGCTCGGTGTTCGCCCTGACCCAGAACTGGTCGAACTGCTCACTGTCAACCAGCTTGGTGACCTGGTTCCCCACGAAAGTGTCGACGCCGGTGGCGATCGGGCCGGAGATCGGCGCCAGCCTGGGGTACTCCTGAAGGAGGTTGCTGACCCGCTTCTGTGCGTCGAGCTGGGTGACGATCACCAGGGTGACCTTCTCGGCCACTGCCCGCTTCACGGTGGGATCTTTCGCGAGGGGGGCGACGGTCGCGACGTAGCGTTGGGTGTCGGTGAGCGTGCGCTGACCCCAGTAGGCGGTGAGCGCAACGGGGAACAGGATCGCGGCGATGATGAGCAGCACCCAGGCAGTGAGGCCACGTCCATCGAATCGACGCTTGGCGTTCAAGGCCTCGAGTTCGACGATCCGGGCCTGTAGTGCATTCACGTCGTCGGTATCCACGGTGGTTCCTGACGCTCGAGGGTTCGAAGGGGGTCCGTCGGTGGGTGCCGCTGGCCGGTGGCTGTCCGGTCCCGGTGGCGTTCTCGTGAGCGCCATAGTGGTCTCTCCGTCGCCCTCGGCACGTCATCCTTTCAGGGTGATCCACCGCGGGCGAGCGGCGAATGCCCCCGGTCAAGCCCGTGGGCAATCTGGTCGTGGTCCTCCTGAGTCAGCTGGGGGTCGGTGTCGATGACGACCTGGTCGACCTGCCCACTGAACGGAAAGTGCGCCGGATAGGGGCCGGTCGGCGAGCCGGTGGTCGCGCCCACGTCCAGGGTCTCGCCCGACATCGAGAACAGGTAGGGCACCGTGCGCTCGATCCGACCGACGCCGACGTCACGTCCGTCGATCCGCAACAGCACGTCACCACCCTTTCCGAGCCCACCGCCGTCGTAGCGGAAGGAGACGCTGAGCCGGACCTCACCCGCGGGCAACGGGTCGGATGACGTGATGACGGTGTGCTCGCGCCCGAGGTAGTTGTACACATAGCTGGGCACGTTGTCCTGCACGTACAGAGACCAGCCGGCCATGTTGCCACCCTGGCCGATCACCACGCCCTGCGCTCCCCCCGTCGGGACGTGCAGATGCGCGGTGAGCTCGAAGGACGTGTTCTTGAGGTTCACCGTCGACAGCTCGGGCAGGCGCGTCATGCCGCCGTAGAGCGTGACGGTGGTGACGTCGTCGAGCAGGCTCGGCCGGTTCTCGGGTAGGGCCCGCGCCACCGTTGCGTCGCTGAGCGGGTAGACGTCGTACTTCCGGCACTCGACGTCGAACAGCGCTCGCAGCTCGGCGAGCTTGTCGGGGAACTGGTCGGCGACATCGACGGCCTGGCTGAAGTCGAGGGCGATGTTGTACAGCTCCCACCGCTCCGGCGGCGCGTCGAACGGAACGGCCTGGCTGCGGACCCACGGCAGCCGACCGTGGAAGCACGAGGCGATCCAGCCGTCGTGGTAGAGCGCGCGGTTCCCAAGAATCTCGAAGTACTGGGTCGGGCGGGTGCTCGGTGCGTCGGCGTCGTCGAACGTGTAGCGCATGGTGACCCCCTCGAGCGGCTTCTGTTCGATGCCGTTCACGGCGGCCGGTGCCTCGATCCCCGCCGCGTCGAGGATGGTGGGGACGATGTCGATGATGTGGTGGAACTGGCTGCGCAGCTCGCCACCCCGCGCGATGGTGGACGGCCACGACAGGGCCATCCCGTTGCGGGTCCCGCCGAAGTGCGACGCCACCTGCTTGGTCCACTGGAACGGGGTGTCGAGCGCCCAGGCCCAGGCGACGTTGTAGTGGTTCTCGCGCCGGGCCGACCCGAGGTCGTCGATGTGCTCGAGCAGCCACTCCGGGTCCTCCGGCAGGCCGTTCTGGTACGTCGGACAGCTCCACGCACCGTTGAGGGTGCCCTCGGCGGAGGCGCCGTTGTCGCCGGTGATGTAGATGAACAACGTGTTGTCCCACTGGCCCAGGTCTTCGAGCGCGTCGATGAGGCGCCCGACCTGCGCATCGGTGTGGGCCAGGAACCCGGCGTAGACCTCCATCAGCCGGGTCGCCACCGGCCGGTACCGCTCGTCGTAGCTCGCCCACGACGGGATCTGCTCCGGGCGATCCGTCAGCAGGGTCCCCGCCGGGATGACGCCCAGCTGGATCTGTCGGGCGTGGATGTCCTCACGGAGGCGGTCCCACCCCTCGTCGAAGGTCCCCGTGAAGCCCTCGATCCACTCCGGCCACACCTGGTGCGGGCTGTGCGTGGCCCCCGGCGCGTAGTAGACGAAGAACGGCTTGTTCGGCGCGCTCGCCCGCTGGCTGCGCATCCAGGCGATGCACTGGTCGGAGAGGTCCTCGGTCAGGTGGTAGCGCTCGTTGCCGACGTAGGCGTGATCGGCGTCGTGCCGTCGTAGAGCGCCGGTTCGTACTGTGAGGCCTCTCCGCCGAGGAAGCCGTAGAACTTCTCGAAACCCATGCCGGTCGGCCAGTGGTCGAAGGGCCCGGCCGGGCCCACCTCGTACATCGGGGCCAGGTGCCACTTGCCGAACATGGCGGTGCCGTAACCGTTCTGTCGCAGCACCTCCGAGACCATCGTGGTGCTGCGCGGAACGACGCAGTCGTAGCCCGGGAAGCCGTAGGCGATCTCGGAGATGCCACCGAAGTGCGCACTGTGGTGGTTTCGCCCGGTCAGCAACGCCGCCCGCGAGGGTGAGCAGAGCGCCGTGGTGTGGAACTGGTTGTAGCGCAGCCCCTGCTCGGCCACCCGATCGAGCGCGGGGGTGGGCACCGGCCCCCCGAACGTGCCACAGGCACCGAAGCCGACGTCGTCGAGCAGCACGACCAGCACGTTGGGCGCCTGGGCCGGCGGATACGTGATGCGGGTCTTCTCCGGAGTCGACTCGGTCGCGAGCTTGTTGACCACACCGCCGAACGTGGGATCAGGTTCCGGGAGCCGGCTGCTCACGTGGCTGCGCTCCTTGATCGGGGGCGAGCTGCGGCAGCAGCTCGTACTTTCGGCTGTAGATCTGGAACAACGACAGACCGAGGGCCGCGACGGGAACGGCGACCAGGGCCCCGGCCACGCCGAAGAGGGACGCACCGAGCAGCACCGACGCGAAGCCGACCGCGGGGTGCAGGTCCACGGCATTCGCACTGATCTTCGGCTCGATGGTGAGGTTCTCGACCTGCTGGTAGGCGAGCGCGAACGCGAGCGCCAGCACCCCGTCGACCGGTTCGGCGCTCGTCAGCCCCACGATCACGGGCAGGGCGATGGCGATGTAGGTGCCGATGGTGGGCACGAACTGGGCGACCACGCCGGTCCAGAGACCGAGGGCCAGCCAGTAGTCCATCCCGATGATGAGCAGGAACGCGGCGGTGAACGAGCCGCAGATGAGGGCCAGCACGACCCGGGCTGCGACGTAGCCGCCGGTCTTCTGCACGGCGAGGTCCCAGGCGACGACGAACACCTCCTGACGTCGTGGCGGCAGCAGCCGGGCGATCCACCGCTGGAGCCGCGGGGCGTCGGCCGACAAGTAGAAGAGGAACAGCCCGATCGTGAACATCGAGAAGATCCCGCCGACGAGCTGGGCGACGAAACCGAGCAGGCCTCCGGCGAGGTCGGCGCCGATGGTCGCGACCCGGCCCGGTGAGATGCCGAGCTGGTTGGCGAGGGTGGCGGTGTCGAGGCTGAGATCGAAGGTCGAGTTGGCCCAGGCCACCGCCGAGTCGATGACCCCCGGCAGTGACCGAACCAGGTTGGTTACCTGCTGGGCCAGCAGAGCGCCGAAGGCGGCGAAGAAGCCGATGAAGAAGACGAGGATCGCGAGCATGACCAAGCCGGTCGCCAACCCGCGCTTCATGTGCCTGGCCAGTCGACCGACCGCCGGCTCGAGGGCGATGCTGCCCAGCCAGGCCATGATCAGGTCAAAGATGACGGCGCCGCCGTCCTCGAGCACGAACCGGCCGACCGAGTAGACCAGCACCAGGCCGATGACGACGAGACCGGACCGCCACAGCGAGCCCAGGTCGTGTATCAGCGGCTGCGACCGAGCCGGGACACGTTCGGGCGGCGCAGGGTCGGCGGCAGCATAGGCCGCTCCGATCTCATCGGAGAACTCCTGGGTCGCCATGGTGCCCAACCCTAAAACCTGATGGGCTCGAGCGGGCTGGCGGTGAGGCGCCAATGACGAGCTGGGCGAACCCCCGGCGAACAGCTCGTCGAAAGCACAGCGCCCCGAGCCGGCGCGGGGCCCGCTCAGCGGCATCCGACGGTTACTGCTGGATGCCGTTGAGCCGGTGCCTGGTCAGCTGCTGCCGAGGCGCCCCTTCTCGTCGTTCACCCAGGCCGACAGCAGTCCGCCGAAGTGAGCCATGAAGTAGTCGTGCTCGTGCGCCGGGTAGGTCGTGACCACCGTCGACTTGAGCAGGTGGTCGAAGTCGTCGGACTGGACCCACTCGAGCACGGCCGCGTCGAGGTGGGGAAGGTACGTCTCGCACCAGGCCCAGTACGCCTCGGTCTCGAAGTACTCGTCGGCGATCGCGAGGTAGCCGTCGAGCTTCTGCTCGTCGGACAGCGACGCGTCATCGGCGATGTCGAAGTAGCGGCGCATCTCGAGGTCCATCGGGCCACGGCGACCGTTGACGAGGCAGTAGGTCGACCACCGCACGAGCGCCTTGATGGCCCAGGGGAAGTAGTAGTGCAATGACGTGACCGCCACGTCGGGGCACGCGTTCGCGTAGTCGATCGGGTAGACGTCGTCACCGGCGACGAGCATCTCGCACGAGTTGAACTCCCAACCGAACATGGCGTTGACGATGCGGCTGATCGCGGCTGTCTGCTTGCCGGCCGACGCGCTGAGGAAGTCGTGGGTCACGGCGTAGCGGTTGTGCATCGGCTGCTCGGGCCGGAAGTCCATCACCATCGTCTCGGGGCCGATCGACAGCGCCCGGGCGAAGTGCTCGTACTCGACGGTCGACTGGAGGTGCATGAGCATCTCGCCCGACTCGTCGTAGGCCTTGACGAGGTCAGCCTCGTCGTTGATACGCGACACGCCTCGCCAGCCGCCCCCGTCGAACGGCTTCATGTACATCGGGTAGCCGAGCCGGTTGGCGATGGCCTTGAGGTCGAACGACTTGTTGTACTTGGCCGAGGTGTAGGCCCACCGCGAGTTGTCGACCGGATTCTTGTAGGGCACCAGCCAGGTCTCGGGAACCTTCAGCCCCAGGCGCATCAGCGCGACGTACGCGCTGTGCTTCTCCATCGACTGGAAGGTGAAGGGGCTGTTGAGCAGGTACGTGTCGTTCATCAGCGCGGCCTTCTTCAGCCACTCGCGCGGGTGGTAGTACCAGTAGGCGAGGCGGTCGATGACGAGCTCGGTGCGCACCGACTGGCGCAGGTCGAAGGGCTCGATGGTGAGCCGTTCGCTCGTCAGCTCGTGGGTGACGCCGTCGGCGGTGGTGATGGGGCCGACCAGTCGCAGCAGCGCCTCGAACGCGGTGGGCCAGTCCTCCTCCGCCCCCAGCAACAAGCCGATCAGGTGGGTCTGGGACTGCGACGTCTCGCTCATCGTGCGTCTCCTGCCTCGTGTTCCGTTGCCGGCACCCGTCCGCTGAGGACGGCACCGGGACCAATGCGGTCGATCCTTGCAAACCTTGGCCCATCTGTCGCTGTCGCGTCCGCGCCGGTCGCCTGCTGGCCACGCCCGGAGCCCTCGGGCTCGATCGCCCGGTCGACCAGGGTCGGCAAGGCCAGGCGCACGGCGGCCCGCCATTGCGCCCAGTCGTGGCGCCCGGGAACCACCGTGAGATCGACGGACTGCCCCCGCCCGGCGAGAGCCTGCGCCAGCTGACGGTTGTTGGCGAGGTTCTCCTCGTCGGCGCCACAGGTCATGGCCACCACCGCGTCGCCGCGCCTCTTACGGGCTCGGCGCACCGAAGGCACGAAGTCGGTGATGCGCGCCCAGTGCTCGTAGCTCTCCTCATCGTCCAGGCCCTGGCGGAAGAACGAACCGGACTGCAGCAGCAGCCCCGAGAAGGTACCGGGGCGCAGCCACTCGCTCTGCAGCGCCGAGAGAGCCCCGAGGCTGGCGCCCGCGAACAGCGGCCGACCCGACAACCGGTAGGCCGCTGTGACCGCCGGGAGCACGTCGTCGACGACGGCGGTGGCGTAGTCGGGGTTGGCGGAGTACCGGGCGTCACGGTCGTCGGGCACAAGCAGCGCGACGCGGCACGGCGGCATCCGACCGGCGACGGCGAGAGAGTCGAGGAACCGCACCAGGCCCGCGCGACGCGAGTACGCCGGACCGTCGTTGGCGAGCAGCAACGGCAGAGGGTGGTTGCGGCGGGTGCCGGTGGGGGCCGCCAGGATGAGCTCGATCTCGCCGACCGCGGTGCCCGCGACGGTCATGCGCACGCGGGCCATGCCCCCCAACCTAGGGGTCCGGGTGCCATGGTCGGCGTCACGAGAAGGCGTGGCCTCAGACTTTTCGGCGGTGGCCAAGGCTGGGTGAACCGGCGAGGGCGTTGACGATCGGGCCCGACGAGGACTGTGGTTGGCTGACCCCCATGTGCGGACTGCGGGATGCCAACGGTGGCTGAAGCCGACGACACGTTGATTCCGCGCCAACGACGCGCCGTGGGCACGATCGTGCCGATCGCGCGGTGGTTGCCTTCCTACCGATGGCGCCGTGATCTTTCCGCCGACGTGCTCGGCGGTGTCGCCGTGGCGGCCCTGCTCATCCCGGAGGCAATGGGGTACGCCGGCGTCGCCGATGTGCCACCACAGGTGGGGCTGTACGCCGCCCTGGGCGGCGTACTGGCCTATGCCGTCTTCGGTGCCACCTCGATCCTGGTGGTCGGCCCGGCCTCGGCGGTGGCGGCCCTGTCGGCCTCGATCGTCGGGGACCTTTCGGGCGGCGCGGACCCCGTCGTGGTGACCTCGGCCTTGGCCATCACCTCGGGCCTCCTGCTCGTCCTGGCCGGCGCTCTGCGCTTCGGTTGGATCGTCAACTTCATCTCGCGACCGGTCCTGCACGCGTTCGTGGCAGGTCTGTCCATCTCGATCATCATCGGTCAGCTGGGCGGGCTCCTCGGGGTGGAGGTCGAAGGTGAGTCTGCGGTGAGCAAGCTCGTCGACACGGTGTCGCAGATCAGCGACTGGCACTCGCTGACAGCGGTGGTGGGCATCGGCACCCTGGCTGCGCTCCTGCTTCTGGAGCGGTATGCCAAACGAGTCCCCGCCGCCGTCGTGGTCGTGGTCATCGGCGTGCTGCTGGTGGTGCTCTTCCACGTGAACGAACGTGGCGTAGCCGTCGTCGGCGACATCCCTCAGGGACTGCCCGATGTCGGGGTCCCGCAACTGTCTGTCTCACAGTGGTTGGAGCTGCTCGCAGGCGGAACAGCACTGGTCCTGGTGGGCTTCTCTGAGGGGTATGCGTCAGCGTCCACCGTCGCCGGCCGCACCGGCGCGGTCGTTGACGCCGACCAGGAGCTGGTCGGGTCGGGCGCGGCCAACATCGCCTCCGGTCTGCTGGGCGGTCTGGCCGTCTCGGGGAGCCTGTCCAAGTCGTCAGCGTCGATGGCCGCCGGCTCACGTACCCAGCTGGCCAACCTCACCAGTGGCCTGCTGGTGCTGGCCACGCTGCTGTTCCTGGCCCCGGTCTTCGAGAAGCTCCCGGAACCGGTGCTGGCCGGGGTGGTGATCGTGGCCGTGCTGCGCTCTGCGAACCCACGTCGGGTGGTGGACCTGTGGCAGGTCAACCGTCTCGACTTCGCCGCTGGGCTGACCACTTTCGTCCTGGTGCTGGTGTGGGACACCCTGCCGGCGATGCTGGTCGGTGTCGCCCTCTCGTTGGTCTTCGTCGTGCGCCGGGCGAGCTTCCCCGATGTCGTCCGGCTCAGCCGTGACAGCCACGGAACGTTCCGCCGGACCGCGGGCTCGGGCGCCTCGCTCGAGCAAGGTCGGGTTGCGGTGGTGCGGTTCGAAGCGCCGCTGATCTACGCCAACTGCGACCGGCTGCATGTGGCGGTCCGCACGCTGTTGCTCGAGAACGATGCGCTGGCGCGGGTCGTGATCGACGCGGAGATGATCTCCGACCTCGACTACTCCGGGGCCGAGACGCTGGAGGCGATCGATGACGACCTGGCTGGTCGAAACATCGAGCTCGTCCTGGCCCGCGCCCACGGACGCGCCCGGGGCCAGATCGGCCGATCCGGGCTGGCTCGGCGCTTCGAGGGCCGGCTGGCGTCCAGCGTCGACGAAGCGGCCACGCTACCTGACGTACCGGACACCCCGGCACCAGCCTGATCTACCGTCGCGGCCAATCCCACCCCGCCTCAAGGACGAACCCGGGTGGGGTGACCCAGGTGGTCAACGAGGGGCGGTAGCGGCAACGTACCGGTCGATGCGGTCGGCTGCACGAGTCGGTGGTGCACGGGGGCGGCGATACTGACCCGAGCCGACACGTCCGGACCCGACACGACACGACGTTGTCCACAGCCCAGGCCATGGGCGCGGGCGACGTCGGTCGCGGGTGGCAGCATGGGGCCGGTTGGGCACCGGTCGGGGCACAGAGCAAGGAACAGGGTGGCGCGATGGGCAGGAACAGCCGGGCACGCAGGGGTGCTAGAGCGTCGGCGCGGAGGGGAGGCAACGGGGGCGCAGCGCCTTCGGGGGCCAGCTTTCGTCGTGACGAACCGCGGTTCGAGGCAGCGGCGTTCGACGAGGCCCACGAGCGCGCGATGGTGAACCAGCTGCTGCAGGAGGCGATTGACGCCATCGACGACCGACGGGGTGACGACCTCGACGACGTGGCGGTGGTTCTGGCCGGGCGATGCTCCGACCAGCGTCTGCGACGGATCGTCGTCGGGGTCTTGCTCGAGTCGATGACCATCGCGGTGACCGCTGCGTGGCGGCGGGGGTGGCAACCCGCCGATGTGCACCGGCTCGCCGGCCGTCGGCTCGCGGTCGCCGACCAGGCCCTCGTTGTCGACGCCATGAGCCACGAGCTCGACCGCTACGCCCCCTCGACCATCGACCCAGACTGGTCGGCCCAGCTCATCGAGCTCGAGGGCGGGGCCTGGTGGCCGGGGTCCGCCACATGGATCGATGCCCGTCGTACGCAGGGCGTCGACTGGCTCACCCTCGTTCTCGGCTGCCTCGCCGCCTGGCACCTGCTGGTACGCCTGCCGACCCTCGAGCGGCTGACCCCGCTGCCCGGTGAGGCGGTTGACCCACCCGAGGCGTCGGCCGCTGGGGCGAGAGACGCTGCCTCCGAGCAGCCGGTCGTCGACGAGCGTGTTCTCAGCCGGGTGCGCATGCTGCTCGCGAAGGCCGAGTCGACAACCTTCGAGGCCGAGGCCGAGACGTTCACCGCCGGCGCCCAGTCGCTGATGGCCCGGCACAGCATCGACGCCGCACTGCTCGCCGCCGACGACGCAGCCCGGCATCGGGGCACGACCGCGCCGCACGGTCGACGCATCGGCGTCGACAACCCCTACGACGCCCCGAAGGCGATGCTGCTCGACGCGGTCGCCTCGGCCAACCGGTGCCGGATGGTCTGGAGCCGTGAGCTCGGGTTCGGAACGGTGGTCGGCTTCGAGACCGACCTCGAGTGTGTCGAGCTGCTCTTCACCTCGCTGCTCGTGCAGGCCACCCGCACCCTCACCTCCGCCGGGTCGCGCAGCGACGGTTACGGACGCAGCCGCACCCGCTCCTTCCGACAGTCGTTCCTCACCGCCTACGCGAGCCGCATCGGCGAGCGGCTGGCCGAGGCGACGGCCGGTGAGGAGGCGGCCGCGTCGGCAGCGGCATCCAGTCAGGGCCGCGAGCTGGTGCCGCTGCTCGCCGCCCGCGCCGAACAGGTCGACGAGGCCGTCGACGAGTGGTTCCCCCAGGTGACCAGCCACAAGGTGGGGTCGGTGCGTGACGCCGAGGGGTGGCACTCCGGCCGGGCCGCCGCCGACCGGGCCCAGCTCGGCGCCGGGCCGACCATCGGCCGGTAGCTCTTGGACGACACGTCGGTGGATGCCGCTCTCCTCCTGCCCCTTCCGTGGATCACGTCCGGCCGCGAGACTGGAGGTGGCCGGGCGCAGTGGCCGGGGCGCAGTGGCGCTGCACCGAGCACCGGGAGCGCCGCGTCCGAAGCACGCACGAGGAGAGGTCCATGTCCGACGTCACCAGCGACCGCCCGACGCACCATTACGCTGCGTCCGCCTCGCGCCGGGCCCGCGCGGCGGGCGAGCCGCTCCACGCTCCCGTCGAGATCTTCTCGTGGGAATGACCGGCGGCGGTTGCGGGCCGAGCAGCGACGGGGCAGCGGTTGCGGTCACCGATGACCAGATCCAGGCGATGACGCCGGCCGAGCGCAGGGCACTCATCGAACGACTTGCGCGGCCGGTGACAGAGCTCATCCCCTCGGTCAGCTCGCTGGAGCGGATCCGGCACGTTCGGCTCGGGCTGATGATCGGCGGTTCCGCCGGTCTGGTGCCGTGGATCGTGATTCTGGCGGTCACGTTGCCGAAGACCTATGTGGCCCACCACTGGGCCCTGACCTGGGTGGGATTCGACATCGTGCTGGCGATGTTGATGGCCACCACGGCGATCCTCGGATGGCAACGTCGGCAGCTGATCGTGCTGACCGGCTTTGCCACCGGGGTGCTCCTGATCTGTGATGCCTGGTTCGACGTCATGACGGCCGCACCCGACGACGTCTGGCTCTCGGTGCTTACCGCAGTTCTGGTCGAGCTACCTCTGGCCGGGGTCCTCATCTTCGGCGCCGTGCGGTTGGTGCGGTTGATGGCCGACAGAATGTGGTCGCTGCAGCCGGGGATGAGCGTGTGGAGCCTGCGTATCCCCGTCTGAACGATCCCGGCCCACCCGCGGCAGCTCCGCTCGACGGCGAGGCCCACGGATGCCGGGCCCTGGCCGGCGCTGGGCCCGTGGTGTGATGGTCAGGGTCGCGGCGGATCGGAGCGGGCAGGAGGGCGGCGGGCATGACCGACTACGGGCACGAGCTGCAGTTCGGGCTGTTCCCCAGCCCCGACGCGGACCAGGTCGAGCAGACCCTCGAGCTGGCCCAGCTCGCCGACGTGTCGGGACTGGATCTCGTCACCGTGCAGGACCACCCCTACAACGCGAAGCACCTCGACACCTCCACGCTGATCGCCGTGATCGCGGCGCGCACGACGAACGTGCGGGTCGCGGCCAACGTGGCCAACCTCCCGTTGCGTCCGCCGGTGGTGCTGGCCCGATCGGTCGCCACCCTCGACATCATCAGCGGCGGTCGGGCCGAGCTGGGCCTGGGCACCGGTGCCTTCTGGAACGCCATCGTCGCAGCCGGCGGTGCGCGCCGTACGCCCAGGGAGTCGGTCGACGCGCTCGTGGAGGCGATCCGCATCATTCGCGGGGTGTGGGGTCAGAGCCCCGACGACACCGGCGCCCGGTCGGTGACTTTTCGGGGCGAGCACTACTCGGTGGCCGGCCTGCACGCCGGCCCGAGCCCCGTGCACGCGGTCGAGATCTGGGTGGGTGCCTACGGGCCGCGGATGCTGCGGGTCACCGGCCGGCTGGGCGACGGGTGGCTGCCGAGCCAGGGCTACGCCGACCCCGACGCCCTACCGGCCATGAACGCCGTCATCGACGAGGCCGCCGACGCAGCCGGACGCGGGCACCAGGCGGTACGCCGCATGTACAACGTGTTCGGGAGCTTCGGCGCCGGCTCCGGCTTCCTGCAGGGCACGGCATCCGACTGGGTCGAACAGCTCGCCGAGCTCACGCTCACCACCGGCATGAGCACCTACGTGCTCGGCACCGACGACCCGCAGACGGTGGCCCGCTTCGCGGCCGAGGTGGCCCCGGGGGTGCGCGAGCTCGTCGCAACCGAACGGGCCCACCGCGCCGCCGAGCCCCAGCCTGAACCGTCGAAAGGGCAGTTCGTGTCGTCAGCGCCGGCTGTCGCGCCCGTGGACACGACACCAACTGCCCACTCGACGTTGCGGGTGCGTCCGACCCCCGACGACGGGGTGCGCCTGAGCGACTCCCTGCCGTGGGACGAGACCATCCGGCCGGTCGCGGCCGCTCCGACGGGCGCGGCGTACACCGACCACCAGCAGTCTGCGCCGCAGCACCTCGTCGACATCCACGACCACCTGCGCACCGAGCTCGCCCAGGTGCGCGACATCGTCGACCAGGTGCGCCAGGGGCTGCTGACGGTCGGCGCCGCGCGCTCGCACCTCAACACCATGGCGATGCGGCAGAACAACTGGACCCTCGGCGCCTAGTGCGAGTCGTACTGTCGGGTCGTCGCCGGGCACCACACCCTCGAGGACCGCAGCGTGTTCACTCATCTGCGCCGCAGCGACTCCGACCTGGCGCCGGTGCTCGAGCGCCTTCAGGACGAGCACCACGTCATCGCCGATGTGCTGGAGCAGGTCGACGAGGCCCTCGTCTCGCTCGTCGGTTCAGACGGATACGGTACCGCCGGGCACGCGGCCCTCGACGAGCTGCAGCGGGCCGTCGACCTGCTGACCGACACCCTGCTGTCGCACCTTTCCTACGAGGAGCGCGAGCTGCTGCACCCGCTCGCCGCCCACGGCTTCGGCTGACTTCAACCCTTCTACCGTCGAGAGGGCAGTTCGTGTCGTGGGTGGTCGGGGGTTGCCCCCGCGGGGCCCACCCCAACAGGCCCGGCGCGGGGTGCGGTGGACCCAACCCCTTCACCGGGGCCGCGGCCTGTGCGGGGGGGGCTGGGGGGGGGTGCCCCCCGGCGTCGACGACACGAACTGCCCTCTCGACGTATGGCTGAACCTCAGTCGGGTCTCAGGCAGAGGCGGCGGCACCGTGTGACAGCGCCTCGACCACGGCGCCGCAGAAGGCGGGCAGGTCGTCGGGGTTGCGGCTGGTGATGAGGTTGCCGTCGATGACCAGCTCGTCGTCGACCCAATCGCCACCGGCGTTGCGGATGTCGGTCTGCAGGCTCGGCCACGAGGTGAGGCGACGCCCCTTCAGCACGTCGGCCTCGATCAGTGACCACGGGGCGTGACAGATCGCGGCGACGGGGCGGCCCGAGGCGACGAAGTCACGAACGAGCGAGACGGCATCCGCGTCGAGGCGCAGCGCGTCGGGGTTGGCCACGCCACCCGGCAGCACGAGTGCGTCGAAGTCGTCGACCTTGGCGTCGGCCACGGTGACGTCGACCTTCTTGGTGTCGCCCTTATCGAGGTGGTTGTACATCTGCACCTCGCCCGAGTCGGGGCTGACCAGCACGGCCTCGTTGCCGGAGTCGACCACGGCCTTCCAGGGCTCGGTCAGCTCGACCTGCTCGATCCCCTCGGCAGCGACGAGAAATGCGACCTTCTTCGACATATGCAGCTCCTTGCTCCGGCCCCCGATGGTGCGAGCGCTCGGTCTGAACGGATGGTGGGCGGTTGCCACCGCCTCGACCTTCGTACCCCGTGGAGCCTCGCCCGCATCCCGACCGCCGTGTGACGACCGCGACTCCGAGTCACGAAATAGACTCAGCTCACGCTGCGCAGCCGCTGCCGACGCGTGATGTCGGAGCACTCGAGGCACACCTCTTCGGGAATGATCCCGAGGCGCATCAGCCCGGCGAAGGCGTGGCACCCGACGCAGACTCCGGCGACCGCCTCGAGGGCCGGGAAGATGACCATGAGTACGCCGATGGTCGTCACCGCGACGAGCAACCCGGTCGACCCGGTTGCCAGGCCGATCACCCACAGGACGGTGGCGCTGGTGGTGAGCACGGCACCGATGCTCGCGGCGAACCGCTTGGGGGCGCCGGCCGTCGGCCGGGGAGCCACCGCGACGTAGGGGCGGATCAGCGTGATGACGACCTGGGCGATGGGGCTGAACCGCGGCCCCAGCACCGCCCGCAGCACGAAGTCGACGGCGAGCACGGCGTAGAGCCACCACTGCTGGGCGGCGAGCGCCGTGCCGGCGAGAACGAGCACCACAGCTGCGATGAGGCGAACGGTGACGTCGTCGACGACAGCAGGGAAGCGATCAGTACTCATGCTGCATTATGCGACACATAATCTCAACTTATGCAATTCGTCGTCACCATCCGGATGCCGCGACGCCAGAGGGAGGCGCCAGGCCGATCGGTCGCCGTCTCGCTGCAACGCCCGGTGGAGATGTTTGAAGCCGGTACGATCGAACGAAGGTCGTTGGGAGGTCGCGATGAAGGTCGCCACAGTGCTCCAGCCCGTGGTCGAAGCCGCTCTCGGCTCAGACCTACCGGTGCGCGTCGACTGCTGGGACGGCAGCTCGCTGGGCCCACCGGATGCTGCCGTGGTGGTTCGTTTCGCGTCACGCCGTGCGCTGCGCCGCTTGATCTGGGCGCCGAACGAGCTGGGGTTCGCGCGCGCCTACGTGTCCGGAGACGTACAGATCGAGGGTGACCTGCTCGATGCGTTGACCCGCCTCGACGAGCTCGCCGACCCCGCGCGGGGGCCGGGCGTCCACGTGGGCCCCGACACCTTCCTGGGTGTCGCCAAGGCTGCTGTGCGCCTCGGCGCGCTCGGGCCACCGCCCCGGCCGCCCGCCGAGGAGATCCGCCTCTCGGGCCGACGCCACGCGCCCGGCAGGGACGCCGAGGCCGTCTCGCACCACTACGACGTGGGCAACGACTTCTACGCGCTGGTCCTCGGCCCGTCGATGTTGTACTCCTGCGCGTTCTTCGAGCAGCCGCCCTCGACCGCGTACACGCTGCAGGACGCCCAACAGGCCAAGCTCGACCTCGTGGCGCGCAAGCTGGGCCTGGCTCCGGGGATGCGGCTGCTCGACGTCGGGTGCGGGTGGGGGTCGTTCGTGATCCACGCCGCCCGGGAGTACGGGGTCACGGCCGTGGGGGTCACCCTCTCGCAGGAGCAGGCCGCCTTCGCCCGTGCCGAAGTGGCGGCGCTGGGGCTCGCCGACCGGGTGGAGATCCGCGTCCAGGACTACCGCGAGGTGGCCGACGGGCCGTACGACGCCATCGCCAGCATCGGAATGGCGGAGCACGTCGGGCTCTCCCAGATCGGAGAGTACGCCGCAGCCCTGCACGCCCTCCTGGCCCCTGAGGGGCGGCTGCTCAACCACGCCATCTCCCGTCGACCCGGACCGCCGGGTGACCCCAAGGGCGACAAGACCTCGTTCATCGACCGCTACGTCTTTCCCGACGGTGAGCTGCTGCCGCTGTCGATGCTGGTCGACGTGCTGGAGTCGACGGGGTTCGAGGTTCGTGACGTGCAGTCGCTGCGGGAGCACTACGCCGACACCCTGCGCGCCTGGGTGAACAACCTCGAACAGCACTGGGACCAGGCGGCTCGCCTCTCGAGCGCCGGCCGGGCCCGGGTCTGGCGCCTGTACATGGCCGGTTCGGCGCTCGGGTTCGCGTCGAACCGCCTCGGCGTCAACCAGGTGCTCGCCGTCAAGCCCGGCCCTCGTGGAGCCAGCGGCATGCCGCGCACCCGGCGAGAGCTGCTCGGAATGCCCGAAGCGGGCGAAAGCCCTTCTAGCGGTTGATCATCCGCTGCATGGCTTCGGGGTAGCGGTCACCCACGACCTTGACCTGGGTGGACGCCTCGTCGAGTTCGGTGAGGTCGTCGGGGGTCAGCTGCACCTCGGTCGACCCCACGTTCTCGTCGAGGCGGGACAGCCGGCGGGTGCCGGGGATCGGGACGATCGACGGGGCCTGGGCGAGCAGCCACGCCAAGGCGACCTGTCCTACGGTCACGCCCTTGCGCTCGGCCACCGCTCGAACCCGATCGACGAGGGCGAGGTTGGCCTGCCGGGCAAGGGTCGTGAATCTCGGCAGCTTGGCCCGGATGTCGCCGTCGGAGAACTCGGTGGAGGCGTCGACCGTGCCGGTCAGCAACCCTCGGCCGAGGGGGCTGAAGGGCACGAAGCCGATGCCCAGCTCGTCGAGGGTGCCGAGGATCGAGTCCTCCGGCTCGCGCCAGAACAGCGAGTACTCGCTCTGGAGCGCCGTCACCGGCGCCACCGCGTGCGCTCGGCGGATGGTGTCCGAACCCGCCTCGGAGAGCCCGAAATGGCCGACCTTGCCCTCCGCGATCAGCTCCTTGACCGTGCCGGCCACGTCCTCGATCGGCACGTCGGGGTCGACCCGGTGCTGGTAGAGCAGGTCGACATGGTCGGTACGCAGCCGCCGCAACGAGCCCTCGAGGGCCGTCCTGATGTGCTCAGGCCGGCTGTCGAGCTTGCGGTCGCTGTCGTCAAGAGAGAAGCCGAACTTCGTCGCGATCACGACGCGATCGCGGAGCGGCTCGAGCGCCTCCCCCACGACCTCCTCGTTGTGGAACGGCCCATAGACCTCCGCGGTGTCGAAGAACGTGACCCCGTGCTCGACCGCCTGGCGAAGAAAGTCGACCATCACCTCCCGAGCCGGCGAAGGCCCGAACGACTGGCTGATCCCCATGCAGCCCAGACCGATCGCCGAGACCTGCAAGCCGTTGCCGCCCAATGCGCGCTGGTCCATGTCGTGGTGCTCCTTCGGTCGCGGTGATGATCAGGGCCTGACCAGCACCATCTCACTCGGGTCAGCCCGCCGACATCCGGGCCGGCGTCAAGCGCGGCCGTCGGTCGCCTCCAGTTCACGCCAGGCGGGGTCGTCATCCGGCATCCAGGCCCGTGCCCGGTCGGTCGCCGTGTTCAGGACGAGCCAGTCTCGATCGTGAGCGAGCTCAATAGCGAGGGCGATCATCCGCGCCGTGGGCGAGGTGTCGTCGTCGTCACGCCAAGCGAGCGACCACGGGTAGTAGGGCTGGATCTCCGTCGGCCAGTACATCGGCAGCCCCGCGGCCACGTACTTGTCCGCGTAGCTGAGGAAGTCGAGGTAGCGCACTCTGCTTGGCGCCCGCATGACATGGTTGAGGCAGTGGCTGAAGGCACCCGGCGTCCCCAGCCAGTGCATGCGCCGGCCGAGTCTCTCCTCCAACGCCGTGAGGTACTGCCCGTGGGCGCTGTACGTGCCAGAGTCCGGCGGATCCGCGAAGACGTGCAGCGGTCGTTGGTAGAACGAGGCCCTGGCCGTTCGATCGTCGTCGCCCGAGCCGACGAGCACCAGGGGCTCGAGGCGCAGCAGTCGATGTCGCCATCGACTCGGGTGGGCGATCTTCATCCTCGGGGTGACCCGCAGGATGGCGACGTCGAGCCGCCCTTCGACGAGGGCGTTCAGCTGCGTGATGCTGTCCATGGCGTGCTCGCGCAGCGGCAGGTCGGGCTCGGCCTGGGTGAACGCATCGGCGACCAGACGGCTCGTGGACAGCTCGAACACATGGGCGATCCGCAGGCCTTCGGGGCGAGTGGGCTGCGTCATCCCCTCGGCCACTGCCAACAGGCGCCGAGCGTCCTCCAGGAAAGTGAGGCCACGAGCGGTCAGGGTCACATGACGGCTGTCCCTCACGAGAAGCGGTTCACCGATCTGCTGCTCGAGCTTGCGGACCTGTTTCGACAGCGCCGGTTGGCTCACGAAGAGTCGAGCCGCCGCCCGGCCGAAGTGCAGCTCCTCGGCCACCGCCACGAAATAGCGCACCAACCGCAGGTCCAGGTCCATGCGCACCTCTCGGCGTCGGGGTGAGGAGCCGGCACAGGGCCTTGGGGCGCACACCCACATGAGGACGTCGCCGCACTGCTCCACGCCGACGCCCACGCTAGTTGCTTACCTCAGCCGTGACGAGGCTTCTCGGTTATCGATCGGGCCGGAACGGGTCTTGGACGCCGTCCACCCGGTGCGAGCATCCTGAGAGTCGTCGCGAGGAAGCGACGCAACCTCTCCGGTGGAAGAGCCACCGGTCCGCTCCCCTGGAGGCTCGTCATGACTGCAGCTGGACGTCCCGTCATCTTCATCCACGGCTTGTGGCTCCACGCGAGCAGCTGGGGCCCGTGGGTCGACGCCTTCCGGAAGGCCGGCTATGACCCGGTCGCGCCCGGCTGGCCGCACGAGCCCGCGACCGTGGCGGAGGCGCGCTCGAAGCCGGAAGTCGTGGCGGGCATCGGCATCGACGACGTCACGAACCACATGGCGTCCGTGATCGACGGGCTCTCAGACGCACCCATCATCGTGGGCCACTCCTTCGGCGGGCTCATCGCCGAGAAACTGCTCGGTCAGGGCAAGGGCGCGGCGGCGGTCGCCATCGATCCCGCTCAGATCAAAGGGGTGCTCCCGCTACCCCTCGCTCAGCTGCGCGCCGGGTTGCCGGGCCTCGGCAACCCGACCAACCGCACCAAGGCGGTGTCACTGACCGCGAAGGAGTTTCGCTTCGGGTTCGGCAACGCCGTGAGCGAGGAGGAGTCCGACCGGCTCTACGAGCAGTGGACCATTCCCTCGCCCGCCCGGCCACTCTTCCAGACGGCGGCAGCGAACTTCTCCCTCCACTCCCAGGCGGCGGTCGACACCGACAATGCGAGTCGAGGCCCGCTGCTGCTCATCTCCGGCTTGGAGGATCACACCGTCCCCGACGTCGTCACCCGATCCACCCTGAAGCAGTACCGCGCGTCGACCGCTGTCACCGAGCTCAAACAGTTCGAGGGGCGTGGCCACTCGTTGACGATCGACAGCGGCTGGCACGAGGTCGCGGATGCCGTGCTCGCCTGGCTCGCCAAGCACGGTCTCTGAGCCATGGACCTGGGTCTCGCCGGGCAGGTGGCGATCGTCACCGGCGCGAGCAAGGGCATCGGACTCGCGATCACCACGGTGCTGGCCCGCGAAGGAGTGGCGGTCGTGGCGGGGGCTCGGGAGCCCTCGCCGGAGCTCGACCGTCTCAGCGAGTCCGACGCGGTCGACTACGTGCGGGTCGACCTCAGCCGGCCGGACGGAGCAGCTCACCTGATCGACGCAGCCGCCGGACGGGGCCGCCTCGACATCCTCGTCAACAACGTCGGGGCGGTGACACCTCGACTCGACGGTTTCATCGCGGTCACGGATGAGCAGTGGCTGGCCTCGTACACCCTCAACCTCATGGCGGCGGTGCGCACCACCCGGGCGGCCCTGCCCATGATGCTGGCCCAGGGGCGAGGGTCCATCGTGTCGACGTGTTCGGTCAACGCGCTCCTCCCCGACCCAGGGGTCATCGACTACAGCGCGGCCAAGGCCGCCTTGCGAAGCTTCTCCAAGTCGCTGTCGAAAGAGCTGGGCCCGAGCGGGATCCGCGTCAACACCGTGAGCCCGGGACCCGTCTCCACCGACCTGTGGCTCGGAACCGACGGCGTCGCCGCGACCGTCGCGTCCAGGCAGGGCACCGACCCTGCGGCGGTCGCGGCGGCAGCGGCCGGGGACTCCGTGACCGGCCGTTTCACCCACCCGGACGAGGTGGCAGGGCTCGTCGCGTTCTTGGCCAGCGACGTCGCCGGCAACATCACCGGCGCAGACGTGGTCATCGATGGCGGCCTCATCACCACGACCTGAACGGTATCTGCCCGCTCTGCTGATGCGCTCAGGCAGCGGCAGCAGCTGGGAGGACGCCGAGCTGGCCGAGCAACGAGGCGACATCCATGATCATGCGGCTCTCGACGAAGATGCCGTCGCGGTAGCGATCGATGGTCCAGGCCTCGATCGTGGCGGTGCGTCCGGTTGCCGGGATGCCCATGAACTCGCCCTGGTGCGTGCCGGTCCAGGTGGAAAAGCCCATCACCCGGTCGCCCTCGACGAGCGTGTCGTGCAGCGTCCAACGCAGGTCTGGGAAGCCGGTGAACATCATGCCGAGGACGTCGGCCAGGCCGGCGCGGCCGGGGCCTTGGCCGGGGAGCGGATTCAGCTCGACGAAGTTCTCGGCCACCCTCTCGACCAGCGCCACCTCGAGGTCCTGGGCGTTGATGACGTCGTCGATGAAGCCCTGCAGGAGCGGGCGGAGGTCGTGCTTGACGATGGAGCTGGTCATGATCATTCCTTCGATGGCGGGGTTCGGGGCCTGGGTGGTTCGCAGGGGCAGAGGGTGGTTCAGAGGGGTAGTGGGTGGTGCATCACGCCGGTGCCGGGGAGGCGCCCGGAGAGGGTGCGGATGAAGTCGAGGGCGTCCATCTCGACGTGCTCGCCGCCCTCGCCCTGGCTGAACGTGCCGCCGGCGGTGCCGGTCAGGTGCAGCTCGAAGGGTTCGCCGTGCAGCTCGGCCCATTCCCGCACGATGTCGGCGACCAGGCGCCCGTCGTGGGCGGGGTCGAGCTGCATGGGCCGGCCGATGACGGCGTGGATGTCGATGCGGTGGGCCCAGGTGTCGCGGGTGAAGCCGACTTCCAGGAGGTAGTTCACCGGTTTCCAGCCGACCGGTGGCCCGAACGGGACCGGGGTGTAGCGCATCGGTAGGGGGGTGCCGAACCGGCCTTTGACGGCCTTCGGGCCGATGGTCGTGAGCTGGGCGACCACTGCGTCGTTGCTCATCCCGGCGCGTTCGCGGATCTGGAGCTCGTTGAGGCCATCGACCCAGTGGTGGGACTCGATCTGCTGGTTGAGGGGAAGCCCGCGGCGCAGCTGGTGGAGGAAGACCAAGGGGGAGGCCTGGGCGTCGGCGGAGCCGAGCACGTGCAGGGCCATGGTGCGCACGTCCCAGCCCACGCAGTCGGTGTCGGTCTGCCATTCCTGCGGGGTCAGGGAGGCGGTCAGGGCCGCGAACTTCTCGAACTCGTGCGAGGCGAGAACCTGGGCGTCTGTGCGGTTGATGCGGGTGACTCCGGTGGTGCTCGTGGTGCTCATCGGGATCGTCCTTTCGTGGCGTTCTCG
>JAKDLG010000074.1 GCA_030452985.1 Humibacillus sp. | reverse complement strand
AGGGCCGCATGGAGCAGATGACCAACCACGGCACCGGCTGGATCCGGATGGAGTTTCTCGTGCCCAGCCGCGGCCTGATCGGCTTCCGCACCGAGTTCCTCACCGAGACCCGCGGCACCGGCATCGCCCACCACGTCTTCGAAGGCTACGAGCCCTGGTACGGCGCCATCACGACCCGCACGAGCGGCTCGCTCGTCTCCGACCGTAGCGGCGTCGTCACGGCCTACGCCATGGTCAACCTGCAGGAGCGCGGCACCCTCTTCACCGACCCGACCACTGAGGTCTACGAAGGCATGATCGTCGGCGAGAACTCGCGCGCTGACGACATGGACGTCAACATCACCAAGGAGAAGAAGCTCACCAACGTGCGCGCCTCCTCCTCCGACAACTTCGAGAAGATCGTGCCCCCGCGCAAGCTCAGCCTCGAGCAGAGCCTCGAGTTCTGCCGCGAGGACGAGTGTGTCGAGGTCACGCCCGACGCCGTGCGCATCCGCAAGCTCGTGCTCGACGGCACCGTGCGCGGCCGCACCGCCTCGCGGGCGAAGTCGGCGGCCAAGTCGGGCTCCTGAGCCTGGGCTGACCAGAGCGGACTGAGAGGATCGACGTGTGTCCCGACTCCTCTTCGTTCACGCCCACCCCGACGACGAGACGCTGACGTGCGGCATCGCCATGGCTCACCACGTGGCCCGGGGCGATGACGTACACGTGCTCACCTGCACGCTCGGCGAGGAGGGCGAGGTCATCCCACCCGACCTGCGCCACCTCGAGGGCGCGGCCGGAGACCCGCTCGGGCCATATCGCCACGGTGAGCTGACCGAGGCGCTGAGCCGCCTCGGCGTCACCGGGCAGGTTCTCGGTGCGCGAACCGGTCGGCTCTCGCGCTACCGCGACTCGGGCATGGTGGGCTCGGCCGCGGCGGCCCGCCCGGAGGCCTTCGTCAACGCCGACCTCGGCGAGGCCGGCGAGCTGGTGGCCAGTGTCGTGCGCGAGCTGCGCCCCGACGTCGTGGTGACCTACGACCGGTTCGGTGGGTACGAGCACCCCGACCACGTGCAGACCCACCGGGTGACGCGGGCGGCGCTGGCCTCTCTGGCCTATGCCGACCTGCCGGGGCGCACCTTCGAGATCCTGACCCCTTTGTCGTGGGCGCGCGAAGACCGCGCGTTCGTGCGGTCGCTCGCGTCGACGGCATCCGGCGTGCCCGGGATGCCGCTCACCCTCCCTGCCGTCGAAGACCCCTTCCCGAGGTCGGTCGTCGCCGACGAGCAGGTGACCCACGCGGTGCACGACGGCGCCGCGCGCGCCGCCAAGAACGACGCGTTGCGGGCCCACGCCACCCAGGTGCTCGTCGTCAGTGACGACGTCTACGCCCTGTCGAACCTCATCGCGGCACGCAGCAGTGACCGCGAGGGCTTCCGCCGGGTCGAACCGCGCAGCTGGATGCCGCTGGGTATGCCCGCCACCGAGCGCGGCGGCCTGCTCGACTGACGCCGAGTCGACCTACCCGGGTCAGCCGCCCGTGCGACCCAGGTAGCTGTACTCGTGGTGCACGACGAAGCCGAGGCGCTCGTAGAAGGCGATAGCGCCGGGGTTGTCGGCCGAGACCTGCAAGAAGATGGCCGCCATGTTGTTCTCCTTGGCCACCAAGGCGATTGATGAGGTCATGGCGGTGGCGATGCCCTGGCGCTGGTGGTCAGGGTGCACCCAGACGGCGAAGATGCCGGCCCAGCCGGGGCTGATCGACATCCGCGACACCCCGACGATGCGGCCGCTGTCCTCGTCGCGCACCGAAAGGAACAGTTGGCCGGCGCTGCCGGTGAGCACCGCCTCCGTGACACCGGGAACGATGGGGCGCTGCTCGCCGTACGCCATCAGCCAGTCGGGGCGCAGCACGGCATCCCCGTTCACCGGCACCGACTCGGCCGTGAGCGGCGGCACGTTCTTGGCCGAGGCGGTCATGACCAGGATGCGCTCCCAGTCGGGGTGACCACCGCCCGCCACGTAGCCGCGAGCGAGCAGAGCCGACCCGACCGGGTGGTCGGCAATGCTGAAACCCGCCTCGCCCGAGACCTGGAACAAGGCAGGCGACTCGCGGTCGGCGTACCACTTCTCGCAGAAGTCGATCGCCTTCTCGAGAGGTAGGCTCGAATCACCAATGGCCAGAACCGAGTTGGCGCGCCCAGTGAAGCCACCGGCCGAGCGCAGCTGCCAGTCGCCGAGCCCGCCAAGGTCGACCGCCGGCCAACCCGTCGCCATCACCTTCTCGAGGTCGTCGATGGAGACGCGCAGGTGCGCAGGGCCTGACCGCGTCGACGCCGGTGGCACGTCGCGGGCAGCAATGACGTCGGAGCGGATCAGCTTCACCCGCTCGGTCTTGGTGTCGACGATGAGGAAGTCGTGGTTGCGCGCGACCAGCGCCCCGACGAAGTCGGTCGCTCCCGCGATCGCACCTTCCGCGAGCCGGTAGCGCACGACGACCCGGCCGCCGACGGTGAGGTCGGCCGAGACCCGGTGGCCGGGTGTCGGTTCCGGGTTCGCCTCGTCGGCGCTCCGGTCTGGTGTCGGCTCAGGCGTCTCATCGGTGGGGTGGGGCACGGGGTCGCCGGTCATGTCCGGCATACTAAGTGGAGCGCCTCGGCGCGCCCGCACTCCCGTGCGGGGCCCCATCATTCGTCAGCACCACTCGTTCGCAGCGCCCCTGCAGGAGGTCCGTCCTTCCATGACCTACGTCATCGCCCAGCCGTGCGTCGACCTCAAGGACCGGGCCTGCATCGAAGAGTGTCCCGTCGACTGCATCTACGAGGGCAACCGCTCGCTCTACATCCACCCCGACGAGTGTGTCGACTGCGGTGCCTGTGAGCCGGTCTGCCCCGTCGAAGCGATCTACTACGAAGACGACGTGCCCGAGCAGTGGGCCGACTACTACACCGCCAACGTCGAGTTCTTCAACGACCTCGGCAGCCCCGGCGGCGCGGCCAAGCTCGGGATCATCGACAAGGACCACGCCGTGATCCTCGCCCTGCCCCCGCAGGAGCACGACGAGTGAGCCGGCCCTGACCTCCCGGCTGGCGCCTCTCGAGCTGCCCGACTTTCCCTGGGACTCACTCGCCCCGTACAAGGAGCGGGCCGGTGCCCACCCGGGCGGGATCGTCGACCTGTCAGTCGGCACGCCGGTCGACCCGACCCCCGAGGCCGTGCAGCGGGCCCTGGCGGATGCCACTGACGCCCCCGGTTATCCGCTCACCGCGGGCACCGCCGACCTGCGCGCAGCCATCATCGAATGGTTCGCTCGCCGACGTGGCGTCACCGATCTGCACCCGGATGCCGTGCTGCCGACGATCGGCAGCAAAGAGCTCGTCGCCTGGCTGCCCACCCTGCTCGGTCTCGGCCCGGGCGATCTGGTCGGCATCCCGGCCGTGGCCTACCCCACCTACGACATCGGTGCCCGTCTGGCGGGGGCCACGTCCGTCGTGGCCCAGTCGCTCACGAGCCTCGGCCCGCTGACCACGGCCACGACGCCGAAGCTGCTGTGGCTCAACAGCCCCGGCAACCCGAACGGTCAGGTGCTGGGGGTGGAGCACCTGCGCAAGGTGGTCGAGTGGGCCCGCCGACACGACGTCGTCGTCGCGAGCGACGAGTGCTACGCCGAGCTCGACTGGCGCCCGGAGCGAGCCGGCAGCCAGGGCGGCTGGGCCACGCCCAGCCTCCTGCACCCGGACGTCTGCGGCGAGCGCCACGACGGGCTGCTCGCCGTCTACTCCCTCTCGAAGCAGTCGAACCTCGCGGGGTACCGGGCCGCCCTCGTGGCCGGCGACCAAACGCTCGTGAGCCGCATCCTAGAGGTGCGCAAGCACGCCGGGATGATCATGCCGTCGCCGGTGCAGCGGGCGATGGCGGTCGCCCTGCGCGACGACGCCCATGTGCAGGCCCAGCGCGAGACCTACGGTCTGCGACGTGTTCAGCTGCTCCCCGCGGTCGAGGCGTTCGGTCTGCGGGTCGAGCACTCCGTGGCGGGTCTCTACCTGTGGGCGACCCGCGACGAGGACTGCTGGAGCACCGTCGCCGACCTCGCCGAACGCGGCGTCCTCGTGGCGCCGGGCAGCTTCTACGGTCGGGCCGGCGCCCGCCACGTACGGATCGCCCTGACGGCCACCGACGAACGCATCGCTGCCGCTTGCGAGCGACTGTCCACCTGAGCCGCGCAGTCGGTCGACACCCGACACGGCGTCGCGAGCGCGCCACTCGTCACGGGGCGAGTGGCGCGCTCGAGGTGGGGGTCAGGCCGGTGTCAGAGCGACCGGCACTGACCCAGCTTGTGACCCGCGACCTGGTTGGGCGCGCCCTCAGAGTCACCGACCTGCGGGTGGGGGCTGTTGAGGTAGCACGCCAGGTTCGCGCGGATCGTGTTGGTGACGATCTCCATCCCGTCCAGGTTGGTGGTTCCGGGCTCGAAGGCGGCCGAGGTGTTGCCGACGAGGATGACGTTGCCCCCGACGTGGTTGCGAATCACACCCATCCAGCAACCACTCCAGCCGTACACCGCCAGGTTGCCCCTGATCGCGTTGTCCTTCACGGGGAAGTTGACGCCGTTGTTGGTCAGGCAGTCAGGCTGCGCGTGGTAGCCGCCGCCGACGGAGAGGACGTTCCCGCGCACCGTGGAGCAGAGGATCTTGACGCTCAGGGCCTTGAGAGCGACGACGTTGCCGGTGACGACGGACGTCGCCCGGACCTCGGGGCCGCATCCCTCGGTCGGCTGGCCGAAGGCGAACAGCCCGCCGTTGCTGACGAGCACGTTGCCCCTGATCCTGACCGCAGGCGACCCCGGGTACTCAGACGAGAACGCCGCACCCTTGCCGGTGATCGTCACCGACCCGTTGACGGTCACCGGACCGACGACATCACACTCCCCGGTGACGACCAGGTTGCGGTACGTGCCGGACAACGGCCCGCCAGCACAGTGTGTGCTCCCTTGACTGGCTTGAGCGGGAACGGCCCAAGCCAACCCCAGGGCCAGGGCGGCTCCAGCCACGGAGACCAAACGCAAGGGCGTGCGGGCGAACGGACGATGGAACTTCATAGCATCCTCCTGAGCGACTGACGAGAGCCACGACCAAGTGGTCATGGCCGCTGTTCAGAAGACGTCGCCCAGGGTCTGTGACTGCGGCCGTGTCGGCGACGCGGCGCCTTCGCTTTCCGCTTTACACCCAACGCGACTCGCCGGGATACAGATTCGCGAAAACTGCACCGTTGCGATGGGGCCTCGGCTGGGGTTTTGTCAAGGTTGGCCAGGGTTTCGTCCTGATTGCTCCGCGGTCCTCGCAGTCAGTACCAGCGGTGTCCACTCTGGTACCGCTTCTCGCCCTCAGCCGGACCAAACCCTCCAGGCGGCGCGTGGTCACCATCGATGGCTAGGGTCGGAGCGTGTTCGACGACAGTGTCCACGTGCTCGCCCGAACCCGCCGCGTGCTGGACGAGCACGTGTGGCCCGTCGTGCACCGAGACCGGATGCCGCTGACGACCTCCGCGTGGCACGTCCCTGGCGAGCCGGTGCCGGTCGCCGACGCTCTGGTTGCGTCTCGCGACCGTTGCTTCCGGCCGGTCGGGCCGGGCACACAGTGGGGCGAGCCGTGGTCGACGTGGTGGTTCGAGATCACCGGTGCGGTGCCGGAGGAGTTCGCCGGTGAGGAGGTGGAGGTCGTCGTCGATCTCGGCTTCACGGCAGAAGGCCCCGGCTTCCAGGCCGAGGGCCTGCTCCACGATGCGGAGGGCACACCACTCAAAGGCATTCACCCGCAGAACCGCTGGCACCGGATCACCCGCAACGCCACCGAAGGCGAACTGGTCCACCTCTTCCTCGAGGCGGCCGGCAACCCTGCGGTCATGGAGCACGGCTTCCGCCCGACCCTCCTTGGAGACAAGGCGACTGCTGGCGACGAGCCGCGATACGCCCTGGGTCGGATCGACCTCGCGGTGCTTGACCGTGAGGTGTTCGGGCTCGCGATGGACCTCGACGTCCTGCTCGACCTCGCCTCCGAGCTGCCCGAGCGAGACGCCCGACGCCTCGAGGTCTGCGCCGGTCTCGACGACGCCCTCACGCGACTGGACGTGCACGACGTCGCGAGCTCAGCGGCCTCCGCTCGCGAAGCGCTCGTCACGGTGCTGCAGGCACCCGCGAACGCCAGTGCTCAGCGACTCACCGCGGTCGGCCACGCGCACATCGACACCGCGTGGCTCTGGCCCGTGCGCGAGACGGTGCGCAAGTGCGCCCGCACCTTCACCAACGTCACGGCGCTCGCGGCTGACTACCCCGAGCTGACCTTCGCGTGCTCGTCGGCGCAGCAGTACGCGTGGATGAAGGAGCGCCAGCCATCGCTCTGGCAGCGGATCCATGACGCCGTCGACGCCGGCACCTGGGAGCCCGTGGGCGGCATGTGGGTAGAGGCCGACGGCATGATGCCGAGCGGGGAGTCGCTCGTGCGACAGCTGCTGCACGGCCAGCGCTTCTTCGAGCGCGAGCTCGGACGGCGCTGCACCGGCGTGTGGCTGCCCGACTCCTTCGGCTACTCCGCGGCGTGGCCGCAGATCGCGAAGCTCGCTGGGGCGCAATGGTTTCTGACGCAGAAGCTGAGCTGGAACGACACCAACACCTTTCCGCACCACACCTTCTGGTGGGAGGGCATCGACGGAACCCGCATCCTCACACACTTCCCACCCGCCGACACCTACGAGAGCAAGCTCGGCGGGGCCGACGTCCACCGCTCGGCGCGCCGACACCTCGACAAGGGACGCTCGCGCCGGGCGCTGATCCCGTTCGGGTTCGGCGACGGCGGAGGCGGCCCGGAGCGCGAGATGCTCGAGCGAGCCCGTCGGTTGCGCTCGCTGGAGGGCTCGCCGGCCGTGGAGGTGGGCACCGCCCAGTCGTTCTTCGACGGGGTGCGCGAGGAGTACGCCGCCCACGCCCCGACCTGGACCGGTGAGCTCTACCTCGAGCTGCACCGCGGCACCCTGACGAGCCAGCGGGCCATGAAGGCGGGCAATCGGCGGTGCGAGGCGTTGCTGCGCCAAGCCGAGCTCGTCTGGACGATGGCGGTGCTGCGCGGGGTCGGCGAGTGGCCAGGGGAGCGACTGCGTACGGTGTGGGAGCGCCTGTTACTGCTGCAGTTTCACGACATCCTGCCCGGCAGTGCGATCGCCTGGGTGCACGCCGAGGCTCGGGACGACTTCGGTCGGGTCGTGGATGAGCTCGAAGCGCTGGTGACCGAAGGGATCGAGTCGCTCGGTGGCGGGCTGCTCAACGCCGGGCCGTTCGCGCGGCGGGAGGTGATCGGAACGGGAGCGGGTCTGCGGCTGGTCGCGGCGCCGGCGCTGTCGGTGGGGCCGGGCCGGGACGTCGAACCGGCGAACCCGGTGACGCTCGACAGACCGACCGTCGACAGCCTGACGCTCGACAACGGGCTCGTTCGGGTTGTCGTCGGACGCGACGGGTCGATCGAGAGCCTGCACGACCTGCGCCACGGCGGCGCTGATGGTCGGGAGGTGCTGCCCGAGGGTGCTCGGGCCGCAGAGCTGCGGCTGCACCCGGACGTCCCTGAGAAGTGGGACGCGTGGGACATCGACAAACCGCACTCGCGCACCTGGGCCGCGCCGGAGGACGTGACCGTGGCCGTCGTTGAGGCCGGTCCGCTGCGGGTCGTCGTCGAGGCGCGCTCGGTCATCGGGAGGTCGAGGCTCGTGCAACGCACCTCGTTGGCTGCCGACTCGCCTCGGGTCGACGTCGAGGTGCGGGTCGACTGGCGTGAGCGTGAGCGCGCGCTCGCGGCGTACGTGCCGGTCTCGGTGCTCGCCCCGCACAGCAGCGCCGACATCCAGTTCGGGCATCTGCGCCGCCCGACCCACGAGAACACCTCGTGGGAGGCCGCCCGCCACGAGATGGTGGCGCACCGGTGGTTGCATGTCGGCGAGCAGGGCTGGGGCGTCGGTCTGGTCAACGAGTCGACCTATGGGCACTCGGTGCGCCGCTCGGTGACGGCGCACGGCGAGCCGGTGACGACGATGCGGCTCACGCTGCTGCGCTCGCCCTCCTTCCCCGACCCCATGACCGACTCGTCGGAGGTGGTCGGCGAGCACGTCCTGCGCTTCGGGATCGTTGCGGGGGCGAATGTCGAGCAGACCATCGAGCACGGGTATGCCGTCCATCTGCCACTCGTCGGCGAGCCCGGCGACGGGGTAGGTTCCGTCGGTGAAGACGACTCGGGATCGCTGATCGAGGTCGACGGCCGGGGGGTCGTCGTCGAGGCGGTCAAGCTCGCCGAGGACGGCAGCGGTGATGTGATCGTCCGGTTCTACGAGTCGCTCGGTGGGCGGCGGGAGGTCGTGGTGCGAGCGGGCTTCCCGGTGGTTCGGGTTGCCGAGACCGACCTGCTCGAGGACGAGGACTCCGCAGGGCTGCAGGTCCGCCGGTCACTCGAGACGAGCGTGCCGGACACCGGCACGGAAAGCCGGCTCAGCGGCATCCGCCTGCGTCTGCGTCCCTTCCAGATCGTGACGCTACGGCTGACGCCGGCCTGAGCGGTGCTGACGCGCCCGCACCGCAGTCGACGGTGACGATCTCGGGCAGCGGCCGGACCGAGCTCATGGCATCGAGCCATCGGCAGCTTCGACCCCTGACGAGCCTGGAACGGTGCCCGTAGGTCACCAGTTGAGGAGACGGCGCTCTTCCTTGTCCCGGAAGGAGCCGGTGCAGATCACGACGAAGTCGATGAGCCACCAGATGCCTGCCCCGCCACCGGTCAGCAGCATCACCACCCCGGTTCCGACCTTACCGGTGTAGAACCGGTGCACCCCGAGCACGCCCACGACCCCGCAGAGCAGGGCCGCGGCGAGGCGTGATCGCGGACTGACCGGCCTGCCGAGCTCGTCAACGGCGACGCGCGCCCGGTCGGTGATCCCACCGGGCGCCTGCACGGGTAGCGCGGGTCCGATCTGGTCGGTCCAGTCAGCCCCGTCCCAGTAGCGCGTGCTGGGCAAGCCGGCCGGGTCGGGATACCAACCGGGCGGAATCTCTCGTGGGGCTGTCGGTTCGCTCATACGCCTCCTTGCGGGACCAGCATCCTCTCCATCGCGTCCGACTTCAACAACGCGGCAAGCCCGGCCGCCCCGCGCACACGGCCCGCTGGGCGGGACGTTCATGCTGGCCTACCGCATCCGGTGGACAGACCTGGGGCCACCTGCTCCGGGGACGTGAAGAGGCGAGTGTCTCCTGGTCGGTATCGGCGACGGCCCAGATGACGCACAAGCCCCGTGCTGGGGTAACGTCGCACGCGACAAGGCCGGGCGCTCGGTGCCGGGCCGGAGGAGGCGAAACAGTGACCAAGGCAGTGGACGCGACCGTCAAGGTGGCCGACCAGGAACTCACCTTCGAAGGCGTCGAGGCCGTCGACGGCAACAACGGGCTGTCCGTGGGCTCACTGCTTAAGGAGACCGGCCTGGTCACCTACGACGTGGGCTTCGTCAACACGGCCGCCTGCAAGAGCGCCATCACCTACATCGACGGTGACGCCGGCATCCTGCGCTATCGGGGCTATCCCATCGACCAGCTGGCCGAGAAGTCGAGCTTTACCGAGGTCTCCTACCTGCTCATCTACGGTCAGCTCCCGACCACCGAAGAGCTGACCGCGTTCGAGGAGCGGATCCGGCGGCACACGATGCTGCACGAAGACCTGCGCACGTTCTTCAACGGCTTCCCGCGCGACGCTCACCCGATGCCGGTGCTCAGTTCGGCGGTCTCGGCGCTCGGCACCTTCTACCAGGACAGTCTCGACCCGTTCGACGCCGAACAGGTCGAGATGTCTACCATCCGGCTGCTGGCGAAGGTGCCCACCATCGCGGCGATGGCTCACAAGAAGAGCGTCGGCCAGCCGTTCATGTATCCCGACAACTCGTTGTCGTTCGTCGAGAACTTCATGCGGATGACGTTCGGCTACCCGGCCGAGTCGTACGAGGTCGACCCCACGGTCGCCAAGGCCCTCGACCTGCTCTTCATCCTGCACGCCGACCACGAGCAGAACTGCTCGACCTCGACCGTGCGCCTCGTCGGCTCCGCTCAGGCGAACCTCTTCAACTCCGTGTCGGCCGGCATCCACGCTCTCTCCGGTCCGCTGCACGGCGGCGCCAACCAGGCCGTGCTCGAGATGCTCGGGCAGCTGAACGAGTCGGGCGATGACCCGAAGAAGTTCATGGAGAAGGTGAAGAACAAGGAGGACGGGGTCCGCCTGATGGGCTTTGGCCACCGGGTCTACAAGAACTACGACCCGCGCGCCGCGATCGTCAAGAAGGCCGCCGACGACATTCTTGCCAAGCTCGGCCAGAACGACCCGCTGCTCGAGATCGCCAAGGGCCTCGAAGAGATCGCATTGGCCGACGACTACTTCGTCGAGCGCAAGCTCTACCCCAACGTCGACTTCTACACCGGCCTCATCTACAAGGCCATGGGCTTCGAGTCGAAGATGTTCACGGTGCTGTTCGCCATCGGCCGACTGCCGGGCTGGATCGCCCAGTGGCGCGAGATGATGGCCGACCCCGAGACGAAGATCGGTCGCCCGCGTCAGATCTACACCGGCTCCCCGGAGCGCAACTACCCCAGCTGAACCCGGGTGTCCCGCCCCTTTCGGCATCGAACGTCTCGTTCGGTGCCGAAACGCGTCGGTGCCCGACGCCTTCCTGCCGGACCGACCCGGTCACCTCCCTGGACGGATGCCGCGGAGCCGAGAACGCGCTCGAGGCATGATGAGTGCCATGGCCAAATACCTGGTGAACGACGCGGCAGTGGCGTACGTGCGAAAGCTCATCGACGCGAAGCAGTACGTGCTCGAAAGCGACTGGGGTCGGTCCCAGCCCGACGCCGAGGCGCAGAACGCGTTCCTCGAGCGGCATTCGTGGTCGGAGTACGCCGCGTGGCACCTGGGCCTCACCGACGGGGCCAACGACGAGACGAAAGCCCGCTACGCCTTCGTCGCCGGTGACCTGCGCCGAGTTCACCGCAGCGCCCTCATCGCCTGCGTCTACCGGGCGTCCGAGTGGCGGCACAAGCAGGTCGAGCTCGCGGCCCACGACCTGCTCCAGCACCTCGATCACCTCTCCGGCTGACCGAACACGCCGGCATCCGCCCCCCGAACCCGTCGAGAGGTCAGTTCAGCGTGACCGTGACGGTCTTCGAGGGCTGGCCGGTCGACCAGCCCTCGTCGCCGGCGCTCCGGTCCCAGGTGCGGTTGCCGATGCTGACCTTGGTGACGCCGTAGGCCTGTGCCCGGGCGACCGCCCAGTGCGCCACCGCCCACGCCTGACGCTCGTCGGCGGCCGTCACCGTGAGGATGCCGTCCGCCGCGCGGGCGGTCGTCACCCCCATCTGCTGGGCCAGGTCAGCCTTGACCACCTCGGGAGCGGCGTGGGTGGTCGCCGGGTCGAGGCGGCAGGTGAGCCCTGCGGGGGAGTAGCCGGTGAGGGTCGAGGCCAACACCCGGCCCTGGCCCTCGTGGTCGCGGTAGGCCTCCGGATAGCCACTGCGCTGCACTTTCTGCGCGACTTTGGTGATATCGGCGGTCTCGTAGCCCTTGAACTTCACGAGCGCGTCGTAGAAGGCGTTGGTCGCGTGCACCGGGTCGAGAATCTGCTCGGCGGTGCCCCAGCCCTGGCTGGGACGTTGTTGGAACAGACCCAGGGAGTCGCGGTCGCCATAGTTCAGGTTCCGGATCTTCGACTCCTGGAAGGCGGTGGTCAGCGCGATGGTGGCAGCACGCGACGGCAGGTCACGCTTCACCGAGATCGCTGCGATCAGGGCCGCGTTGGCGGTCTGGTCGGGGTCGAACGTCTCGGTGATGCCGGCCGCGCTGATGGTGCACTCGGGGCTGCGCAGCGAAGCCGTCAACGCCTTGATGCCGTAGGTGCTGGCCACGACGAGAGCCACCAGCACGAGGGTGCCCGCTAGCAGGGCCCGGCGTCGCCGGACGGCGCGGCGTGAGGTGGGCCGGCGCGACTCCGCGAGGGTCGGGCCGGGTCCTGCGTCGCTCATCGGTTCCTTGCTGGTCGGGGTTCAGTCGTTGGCGTGCAGGTCGGCGTTGAGGCTGATGCCCGTGCCGGCCCGGTCGCGAGCCTCGACTGCACCGGTCACGCTGTTGCGGATGAACAGGATGTTGCTCGCGCCCGAGAGCGACCGCGCCTTGACGACACGACCATCGGGCAGGGTGACCTTCGTGCCCGCCGTCACGTAGAGCCCTGCCTCGACGACGCAGTCGTCGCCCAGGGCGATACCGATGCCACCGTTGGCTCCGACCAGACAACGCTCGCCGATGACGACGCGTTCCGTGCCGCCCCCGGAAAGAGTGCCCATGATCGAGGCCCCCGCACCGATATCGGAGCCGTCTCCCACCACGACGCCCTGCACGATGCGTCCTTCGACCATCGACGCGCCGAGCGTGCCGGCGTTGAAGTTGCAGAAGCCCTCGTGCATCACGGTGGTACCGGGCGAAAGGTGGGCGCCCAACCGCACGCGGTCGGCGTCGGCGATACGCACTCCGGCGGGCACGACGAAGTCGGTCATCCGCGGGAACTTGTCGACTCCGTAGACCGCGACGTGGCCGCGGGCTCGCAGCTGTAGCCGGGTCGTCTCGAAGCCGTCGACGGCGCAGGCGCCGGCGCTGGTCCAGACGACGTTCGGCAGGACGCCGAAGAGGCCGTCGAGGTTGATCGAGTTCGGAGCCGCGAGGCAGTGCGAGAGCAGGTGCAGTCGCAGGTACCCGTCGGGGGCGTCGGCCGGAGCGGCATCCAGGTCGATCTCGACCAGTCGCACCTCGACGGCGACACCCCGAAGTTCGTCGGAGCCGGTCAGGGCCGCGAACCCGCTCGGGGGAGCGGCGTGCCCCGGCCGTTCGCCCAGCACCGGCTCGGGGAACCAGGTGTCGAGCACCTGCCCACTCGTGGCGATGGTGGTCAGTCCGTATCCCCAGGCTCTGCGCTGCTCCGACATGGGAGCAAGGCTAGAGGGGCACGCGCCGGGAGCGAAGTCGCGTCCAGGTCGCACCCGGCTCGGCTCTGCCGGTCAGCCGGGTGTGGCCACCCGACTGTACGGAAGTGGCCACTCGACTTTACGGAGGTGGCCACTCGACTTTACGGAGGTGGCCACTCGACGGTACGGAAGTGGCCACTCGACTGGAGGGGGGTGGCCGATAGCCTTCGCGGTATGCCCTCCAGCGATTCCGTCCCTGTCCCCGCCGCCTCCGCCGCCTCCGCGCCCGCCGTCTCGCCACTCGACCTTGCGGCCGACGTTGTCACCCTGACGGCCGCGATCTGCGACATCGAGTCGGTGAGCCGCAACGAGGTCGCCCTGGCCGACGCCATCGAGTCCGCGTTGCGACCGCTGGCCCACCTCGAGGTGCTGCGTGACGGCGACACCGTCATCGCGCGAACCAACCTGGGTCGAGACGAGCGCGTCGTGCTGGCCGGTCACATCGACACGGTTCCCCTGGCCGCCGTGCCGAACCTGCCGACCCACCGGGTTGACGGTGAGCTGCGCGGTCGCGGCACCGTCGACATGAAGGGCGGGGTCGCGGTGATGCTGCGGGTTGCCCACGAGGTGAACGAGCCGACGCGCGACCTCACCTTCCTCTTCTACGAGTGCGAGGAGATCGACGACAAGTACAACGGGTTGGCCCGTCTCGCAGCCACTCGCCCCGACCTGCTCGAGGCCAGCTTCGCGGTGCTGTTGGAGCCGACCAACGCGCTGATCGAAGGTGGCTGCAAGGGCACGCTCCACGCGTCCGTGGTCACCACTGGTGTGGCCGCCCACTCCGCACGGCCCTGGAACGGCCACAACGCCATCCACGATGCCGCCGAGGTGCTCCAGCGGCTGCAGCGCTACCAGGCTCGAACGGTCGAGGTTGACGGTCTGGAGTACCACGAGGCGTTGCAGGCGGTGGGCATCAGCGGTGGGGTCGCCGGAAACGTCATCCCCGACCGGTGTGCGGTCAACGTCAACTATCGCTTCGCTCCAGATCAGAACGCCGACGAGGCGTTCGCCCACGTCCAGAGCGTGTTCGACGGCTTCGAGGTGACCTTCGGGGATGCCGCTGACGGCGCTCGCCCCGGCCTGAACCTCCCGGCGGCGCAGGCGTTCGTCGAGGCCCTCGGCGTGGCGGTCGGGCCCAAGGAAGGGTGGACCGACGTGGCGCGCTTCTCGGCCCTCGGCATCCCGGCGGTCAACTACGGCCCGGGTGACCCGAACCGGTCGCACACCGACGACGAGGGCTGCCCCCTGCCGCAGTACAGCGACGCCGAGGCCGCACTGCTGCGCTGGCTGGCGCCGACGGCCACCTAAGGTGGTCGGTGTGAGCGACGACATGCCGGCCGGCAAGTTGAACACGAGCCGGCGTCAGACCGGCTCGGTCACCTTGCGCCGCGGCCAGGTGCCGGCCACCACGACCGACCAACGCCTGCTCGCCAACACCACCGACGCCGACTGGCTGCACACCGACCCGTGGCGGGTGATGCGCATCCAGTCCGAGTTCGTCGAGGGCTTCGGCGCCCTCGCCGACCTCGGCCCGGCCGTGGCCGTGTTCGGCTCCGCGCGCACCAAGCGCGACGACCAGAACTACCAGCGCGCCCTCGAGGTGGCCCAGCTGTTGGTCGCGGCCGGCTACGCCGTCATTACCGGTGGTGGCCCGGGGGCCATGGAGGCGGCGAACAAGGGGGCTCTCGAGGCGAACGGCATCTCGGTGGGCCTCGGGATCGAGCTGCCCTTCGAGACCGGGCTCAACGAGTACGTCGACCTCGGGGTCAACTTTCGCTACTTCTTCGCCCGCAAGACGATGTTCGTGAAGTACTCGCAGGGCTTCATCGTGCTGCCGGGTGGGTTCGGCACCCTGGACGAGCTGTTCGAGGCCGTCACGCTGGCGCAGACCCAGAAGGTGACCCGGTTTCCCGTCGTGCTGCTGGGCACGGAGTACTGGGGCGGGATGATGGACTGGCTGCGCAACACGGTCATGGCGGCCGGCATGATCAGCCCCGGCGACCTCGACCGCCTCGTGCTCACCGACGACGTCGCGGAGGCCGTCGAGCTGATCAGCCACGACCGCCCGAACGGACGCCGTTCATGACGTGGTTCATCCTGTTCGTCGGGGTCGTCGTGCTGTGCTTCGTCGTGGCGCTCGTGCTCGGGCTGGTCGGTGGAGGCATGGGAGCGGCCACCTCGAGCCTGAGCCACGAGCCGCTGCCCGATGACGAGCTGCACGACTCCGACCTCGACGAGCTGCGCTTCGACGTGGGCCTGCGCGGTTACCGGATGACCCAGGTCGACGGGGTGGTCGACCGGCTCCGCCGCGCGCTGCGCGAGAAGGACGAACAGATCGCGGTGCTGTGGGGTGACCCCGGCGTGCCACGCCTCGACGGGGCGGACGTGGGAAACGCCCCCGTCGAGCGGGAGGGCGATACGTCGGCTACGACGAAGCAGACGGATGCCGTGGGGCCGGCCCCACGGCATCCAAGTGCTGACGCGCAGGCGAGCGAGGCGCAGGCGAGCTGCACCGAGCCGGCCGACGAGCAAACCGAGTCACAGCAGCGCTCCGAACCCAGCGCGTGAACGCACCATGAATCGCACGAGGACGAGCACCACGACCCGCGCGCTGACGAACCGCTGACCGGCCAATGACCAGCACTGTGGGCACCGACGCCAGGCCCCGCCCCGGGAGCCGTCTGCCCGTGCCGCCGATGGTCTTCATCGCCTGGGTGGTCGGACTCTACGCCCTCTGCCGGGTGGTCACGACGACGATCCTCTTCGTCGTGCTGCAGCACCAGGTGCCCACCGGCATGACCGGGGGTGACGACGTCCCCGTCACCTACTGGAACTTCACGGCCCTGTGGGACGGCCAGTGGTACGAGCGCATCGCCGAGAGCGGCTACCCGAGCGTGCTGCCCGTCACCGACACCGACAAGGTCGGTGAGAACCCCTGGGCCTTCTATCCACTGTTCCCGGCGCTCGCCCGTGTCGTCATGTCGTTCACCGGGGTCTCCTTCCCGGTCGCGGGTTCGCTGGTGGCCCTGCTGTGCGGGTTCGGGGCGGCCGTGCTGATCGCCTTGCTGCTGCGCCCTCGCATCGGCGACCGGGCGACCTTCTGCGTCGTCGTGCTGTGGGCCAGCTTTCCGGCCTCGGTGACGCTGCAGCTGGCCTACTCCGAGTCGCTCGCCATGCTCGTGCTCGTCGGCTACCTCTACGCCCTGGCGCGGGAGCGCTGGATCGTGGCGACCGTGGTCGCCGTACTGCTCGGGCTGTCCCGACCGATCGGGGTGCCGCTCGGCGTGGTCACGCTGGTGGTGGTGGTGCTGCGCTGGCGGCAGCGGACCGACCGGCCGATCGCGGGGCGTGAGTACGGGGCCATGCTGGCCTCACTGGTCGGGTGCGGGGTCGCAGGCCTGCTGTGGCCGGCCGTCGCCTGGGCGCGGACCGGCAGCTCTACCGCCTACACCGACACGATGGCGGCCTGGCGTGGGTATGCCTCCGTCGAGCTGTTCACCCCCTGGCTCGACAAGGCGGAGCTCTACTTCGGCGGGCAGCTCGGGCGACTGCTGCTCCTCGTCGTACCGCTCGGCCTGGTCGCCATGGTCGCGGGCCCGTGGGCGAAGGCTCTCGGGGCTGATCTTCGCACCTGGAGCATCGCCTACCCGGCCTACCTAGCGGCGGTGCTCGACCCCTTCACCAGCATCTTCCGCTACCTCGTTCCGCTCTTTCCGCTGCTCGTGGTCGTGCTCGGCGCGGGCTGGGCCGACCGGCGCGGCAACGGCTGGACCCGCCTGCTTCTTCGTGCCGTTCCGCTGCTCGTGATCTTCGTCATCGGCCAGTACTGGTGGACCGATGAGCTGTGGCGCTTCGTCCCGCCGAGCGACTACCCCCCGTGACAGTGCCGTCGGCTCGCTGACCGCCGGCTCGTCGGTGGCCGTGGGCATGACCGCGCCCGCCCGGTGCCGGGGAGCACCAGGCCCGGCACTCGACGTGAGGTGAGCGGCATCCAGCGGGTCGGGTCGGGCGGGTCAGGTGCCGGTGTAGGTGGGCTTGGTCTTGGACAGGAAGGCGTCGACCGCTATGCGATGGTCGGCGCTCGCCCCGGTGGAGGCCATCAGGTCGGCCTCATGGGCCAACGCATCGGCGAGCGGCGCGCTCGCGCTGAAGGCGACCGCACGACGGATCGACCCGTAGGCCAACGTCGGCCCGTTCGCCAGCCGGTGGGCGAGGTCGTCGACGGCGGCCTCGAACTCGTCGGCGGGCACGACCTTCGTCAGCAGCCCGAGCTCGAGCGCCTCGTCGGCCCGCACCGTGCGCGGCATGAGCAGCAGCTCCTTGGCCTTCGCGGTACCGACCAACCGGGGGAGCGACCACGAGGACCCCGAGTCGCACGAGAGGGCGATGCCGGCGAAGGAGGTGTTCAGGCCGGCGCCCTCGACGGCGATCCGGAAGTCACAGGCGAGGGCGAAACTGAGCCCGGCGCCGGCCGCCACCCCGCCCAGGGCGGCGATCACCGGCTTGTTCATGGTGGCGAGCAGCAGCACGATCGGGTTGTAGTGCTCGGTGACCGTCGTTCCCAGCGTGTGGTCGGCCTGCGCGAGGCCGCGCACGTGCTCCTTGAGGTCCTGGCCGACGCAGAAGGCGCGCCCGGTGCCGGTGAGCACCACGCAGCGAACGGTCGGGTCGTCGGCGGCCTCGCGAAGAGCAGCCAGCAGCGCGGTCTTGAGGTCGAGGTCGAGGCTGTTCATGGCTTCAGGTCGGTTCAGCCGAATGCGGCTGATGCCGTCGGCGGTCTCGACCACCACCACTGACGCCTCGCGATCGAGGGGAGCGGGGTCGGCAGCAGGGCCGGTGGACGAGGGCGAGGTGGGCGAGGTCATGGTCGACACTCTCTCCCATTCGGCGCCGTCCGCAAAGCAAAAGCCGTCCTGACCTGCTCCAACGGGGACCCGGATTAGGTATGACTCCGGCGCATTGGAATAATGGTGAGTCACAGAACCAGGATTCCTATGGAAGGGGAACCATGGCAGCAATGAAGCCGAGGACCGGTGACGGGCCGCTCGAGGTCGTCAAGGAGGGTCGCGGCATCGTGCTGCGGATGCCCCTTGAAGGCGGCGGACGACTCGTCGTCGAGATGACTCCCGACGAGGCTGCGGCTCTGCGCAACGCGATCCAGGGGTGTGACGGCGTCAGCTGACGTCTCCACCAGGTTCACCGGACTGCGGCAGGCCCCCGACCGATGGTCGAGGGCCTGCTGTCGTTGGTTGGGCTCGGTGTCGTTGGTTGGGCTCGGTGTCGTTGGTTGGCCGCGTCGCCAGCGGATCGCTGTGATCAGCGCTTGACGGCCACGATGACGCCCTCACCGACGGGCAGCAGCGCCACCGTGAACCCGTCGTGGTCGCGCAACGACTTCCCGACCTCGCGCAGGGTGCGGGTCTCGGCGTCGCGGTTGGCGGGGTCGCTCACCTTCTCGCTCCAGGTCATGACCAGCGTTCCTCCGGTGCGCAGCAGCCGGCTCGCCTGCTCGACGTAGTCGGGGTACTCCTGGCGGTCGGCGTCGACCACAACGAGGTCGTAGGCGCCGTCGGTCATCCGCGACAGCACGTCGAGCGCCCGCCCGGCGATGACCCGGGTTCGCTGGTGAGCCACCCCGGCAGACGCGAAGGCCTCGCGGGCGGCCCGTTGGTGCTCGGTCTCGAGGTCGATGGTGGTGAGGATGCCGTCAGCCGGCATCCCGCCGAGCAACCACAGGCCGGACGCGCCCGCTCCGGTACCCACCTCCATCACCGCCTTGGCTCCGATGGAAGCGGCGAGCACCTGGAGCAGGGCGCCGACGCCGTTGCCCACGGGGGTGGCCCCCAGCTCCTCGCCGCGGCGGACGGCCTCGTCCACATGCTCGTTGGGCGACACGAAGCTCTCGGCGTGCGACCAGGCGGCCACCTTCTGCGTACTCATGGGGGTCAGCGTAACGACCTAGGGTGAGGGCATGGGAGAGCAACCGGCACGTGAGCACCGTCGTCCCGAGGGGGTCAGCGACCAGACCGTCGAAGCGCTCGGCAAGCTGTCCGAGGCGCTCGAGGTGGTCGAGCACGCCCGTGGCCACCTCTACGGGTTCCACCGCCTGACCGGGATGGCCGACCTCGCCCTCGGCGAGGCCGTCGACCTGCTGCGCGAGGCGGGCCACGACGAGCTCGCCGACCGCGTCGACACCGAGCTGGTGGGGCGCAACGTCATCGAGGGGCGGTGGACCTTCCAGATCGTCGAGGAGTACGACGACGGCTACTACGACACGTTCAAGGGCCTCGAGGCGCAGGCTCGCCAGACGCTGGTGGGCGGCCGGCGACACCTCTTCGAGGCCGAGATGAAGCAGGACCGGCGCACGAAGGGCGCCCGCCACCACGAGGCCGCACCCGACGACGGGTCGAGCCAGGCGGCATCCACAGGTGGTTCACAGGTAAAACCCTGAGTGACACAGGGGCCATCCGAAATACTGGTGGGGAACGAATCAGCTGCAGAGGTCGTTGACCCCGGCAACCAGTACCAGCGAAAGGCGCTGTTCAGCGTGACGACGAGTGCGACCAGCAGTGCGACGAGCCCCCAGGTCGGTGGGCCCGTCCGCTCCGTCCCGATGTCGGATGCGGTGGTGGACCCCCTGACGGGTTCGGTGGCGCCCGAGACGCCATGGACCCCGCCCAGCTGGGAGGAGATCGTCGAACAGCACTCGGCGCGGGTCTACCGACTGGCCTACCGGCTCACCGGCAACCCGCACGACGCCGAAGACCTGACCCACGACGTGTTCGTGCGGGTCTTCCGCTCGCTGCACTCCTACCAGCCCGGAACGTTCGAGGGCTGGCTGCACCGCATCACCACGAACGTCTTCCTCGACAAGATGCGCCGCAAGCAGCGGATCCGCTTCGACTCGCTTCCCGAAGACGCGGCGGGCCGCCTCCCGAGCCGCGAGAAGGGCCCGGAGCAGACCTACCACGACAGCCGGTTCGACGACGACGTGCAGCGGGCCCTCGACGCCCTGACCCCCGAGTTCCGGGCGGCCGTCGTGCTGTGCGACATCGAAGGCCTCTCGTACGAGGAGATCAGCGCCACGCTGGGCGTCAAGCTCGGCACGGTGCGCTCTCGCATCCACCGCGGCCGTGCCCAGCTGCGCGAGGCCCTGGCCCACCGTGCCCCCGAGGTCGTGGCCGCCCGCGAGGGTCGTGTCCGCACCGGGCTGCGGATGCCGGGCCGTCGCGTGGCGACAGGAACGCGCTGATGACTCCCTGCTCGGCGACGCGGCGATGACGCCGCACCTGCGCGGACACGTCCGCGCCTACGTCGACCGAGCCCTCCCTCCTGCGCTGCTGCACGTCTACGACCGGCACCTGGTGTACTGCGGGGTCTGTCAGTCGGCGGCCGACCAGGAGCGACGCATCGTGCTTGCCCTGCGCAGCGACACCGACATCCCCAGCAGCCTGCTCTCGTCGTTGATGGGTCTGGCGGTCTCGACGCCGCCGTTGGGAACGGCCGGCCTCCCGAAACCGACGCAGCCCACCCTCGAGCCGGCCGTTCCGCCGGTGCCGTCCTTGCCGTCGGGTTCGCCCAGTTCGCCCTACCCGCTGCACGACCCCGTACCCACCGTGCACCCTGCGGCGCCGGCCTTGCACCGTTCCCCGGTGCGAGCAGCCGTGGTGGCCTCCATCGCGGCCGGAGCCTCCGTCGCCGCGGCCTGGGGCCTGGCCGTCGTACCCCTCCAGGGTTCGGCGTCACCAACCGAAGCGCGGATGCCGTCAGAGGTGACGAGACTGGGGGCGGCCACGTTCGGCATCTCGAGCCTGGCGGCGGCCGGGTTCATGGTCGGTTCGTCGTCGAGCTTTTCGGCCTCCACCCCGCAGGCTCGCACCACCAGGCGGGATGATTCCGCCAACAGGACATCCTCCTACTGGGTTGTGGCACCCCAGGCCTACGGCGTCTACGACCGGCCCGGGGTCGCCCCCGTTCGTGTGCCGCTCATGCTTTCGGCACAATCGACCCCATGAGCGAGCAGGTCACGCCCCGACCCGACCAGTCGTCAGCGTCGGGCGACCCCGAACCAGCCCCGCGTCACACCCCTCCCGAGCCCACCGGCGTCATCGACGTCGCCAGCACCCAGGGCATCCCGTCGGCTTCCCGACCGTCGTCGGGCCAGCAGCGCTCGGATGGGGGCCCTGACGGCGACTGGTTCGACACGTTGGCGACCGAAGACCCCAGCCAGCACCCCAGCGAGGGCCCGGCCGTACCGGCCCGCGCCGACTCCGCCTGGGGCAGCGACCGGGCTGACGCGGTGGCCGAGGCGACCCACGCGGCCCGGTACGCCCCACCTAGCGCGCCGGCTGCGGCCAGCGACGGCGCGCGAACCTCGCCCATGTCGGCAGTGCCGCTGGGACCGGTTGGGTCGGCCGCGTCATCCGGTTCCCCCACCTGGTCGGCTCCGCAGTCGGTCCCCGAAGGGGTCCCGTTCGCGCCGGCCCCTGCGCTGACCGAGCCGACCCGCACCCGCCGAGGCCCGTTGGTGGCGCTGATCGCTGCGGTCGCCCTGGTTGCCGGCCTCGTCGGTGGTGTCGGAGGGCAGCTGCTCAACGACCGGGTCCACGTCGGCGGCTCCAGCCTCCCTGAGCCCGGCCCGGGTGCCACCGCGCGTCCGTCGGGGTCGGTCGCGAGCATCGCCGCCACGGCGCTGCCGAGCGTCGTGACGATCAAGGTCGATGCGGGTGCGCAGGGCTCAGGCACCGGCTCGGGCTTCGTCATCGACGACCGGGGCCACGTGCTGACCAACAACCACGTCGTCGGCGCCGCAGCGAAGGGGGGTGACATCGAGGTCGTGCTGAGCAACGGCGACACCGAGAAGGCCACCATCGTGGGCCGCGACGTCAGCTACGATCTCGCGGTGCTCAGGCTGGGGCGTACCGACCTGACGCCGTTGGTGCTCGGCGAGTCCGACCAGGTCGTCGTCGGCGACCAGGTGATCGCCGTGGGGGCACCGCTCGGCCTCGAGCAGACCGTCACCACCGGCATCGTGAGCGCGCTCAACCGCCCGGTCACGCCCGGCACCGGTGATGAGGCTTCGTTCATGAACGCCATCCAGACCGACGCGGCGATCAACCCCGGCAACTCCGGTGGGCCCCTGCTCGACAGCTCGGGCAAGGTGATCGGGGTCAACTCGGCCATCGCGCGGGTGCCGGGAACGACGAGCTCCTCCGGTGGCAACATCGGGCTCGGGTTCGCGATCCCGAGCGACCAGGCCAGGCGCACCGCCGACCAGCTCATCGCCACGGGCAAGGCCACCCACCCGGTGATCGGCGTGTCGCTCGACCGTACCTTCAGTGGCGAAGGCGCCCAGGTCGTCGGTTCCGGCGACGCCGTCACGGCGAACGGGCCGGCCGCGAAGGCCGGGGTCGAGCCGGGAGACATCATCGTCGGGTTCGAAGGCAAGCGGGTACGCACCCCCGACCAGCTGATCGTCTCGATCCGGGCCCGTGCGGTCGGTGAGACCGTGACGTTGAAGGTCATGCGCGACAGCAAGCAGATCGACCTCAAGATGACGCTCGAGGCCGCCACCGACCAGTGACACCAGCGGCCGCCCATCGGGTGGCTCTGGCCGTAGCGAGTAGTAGAAGGCAGGCACAGTGTTCGACATCAACGGCTGGGAGCTGCTGCTGCTCGGTGTCCTCGCCATCATCGTGCTGGGGCCCGAACGGCTCCCGGAGTACGCGGCGAAGTTCGGCAAGTTCGTTCGGGAGGCCCGGGGCTTCGCCGACCGCGCCCGTCAGCAGCTCAAGGACGAGATGGGTCCCGAGTTCTCGGAGGTCGACTGGAAGGCCTACGACCCGAGGCAGTACGACCCCCGCAAGATCGTGCGCGATGCCCTCAACGGCACCAGCGACGACGACGAGCTCGACCGGAACGCCGACAAGGCCGTGAGCACCCCGAAGGGGCACGACCCGCTAGTTCCCACCCCTTGGGACAGCGAGGCCACCTGAGCGTCGGCTGACGACTGGGCGGCTGTCGGTGGGCGCGGCTTTTCGTCGGTTGACGATACCTGTTCCGCCCGCCCCCTACCGGTTGCCAGCGCCACCTCACTCTGGCGCCTGCGCGGCTACCTCAAACCGCACCGCTGGGTCGTGCTGCTGCTCGGGGCCAGCGGGGTCGGCCGCAGGTTGCTGACCCCCGGCGAGCTCGTCGCGTTCATCACCCTGATGCTCTCGCTCGTCTGACCCGTGTCGTCGCTCGGGTTCATCCTGGCGATGTTCTCAGGAGAGCATGACCGAAGCGGCCCGCGTGCTCGAGATCTTCGACACCCAGCGCGACATCGTCACAGGGGAGTACCACGTCGAGCAGGTCCGCGGGCACCTGCGCTTCGAACACGTCGACTTCGCCCTTCCCGAGGCGCCAGACCAGCTGGTGCTGCGCGACGTCAACCTCGACGTGGCCCCCGTCCAGACCCTCGCGCTGGTCGGCGCGACCGGGTCGCTCGCCTGAGTCGACGCCACTGCCCAACCGCCCACTCGACCTGTCTCCACCGTCGAGAGGACGATTAGTGTTGGACCCATAGGGCGCTCGGCGGGTGAGCGGCCGGGCGGGGGGGGGGAACCAGTAGAACTCGATGTGGGCGGTGCCCTCGATCAGCTCGTCGAGCCCGTCGAGCACGCGCATGAGGGGCTCGGGCCGCTCCTGCGCCTGCAGCAGGAAGGCCGGGACC
>JAKDLG010000073.1 GCA_030452985.1 Humibacillus sp. | reverse complement strand
CGCTGTCGTGGCGCAACCCGACGCTCTCGCTCGACGAGCGCACCGACGCCCTGCTTGCGGCGCTGACGATCGAGGAGAAAGTCGGTCAGCTGGGCAGCCGGTGGCTCGGGAACGACATGGACTCCAGTGCCGCCGATGCCGATGGTGCGTCCGTAGGAGGTGCTGGTTCGGCTGCCCCGAGCCCCCATGAGTCGCCTGATCCGGATGCCGTGCTCAAAGTCGCACCGATGCAGGACGTGTTCGCGGCCTCTGCGACGGTGTCACTCGAGAACGCGGCGACCTACGGTCTCGGGCACCTGACCCGCATCTACGGCAGCGCTCCGTTGACCTCTGCAGAGGGGGCCGCCGAGGTGGTGCGCCAACAGCACGTCGTGATGGACAGCTCGCGACTCGGCATCCCGGCCATCGTGCACGAGGAGTGTCTTACGGGGTTCACCGCCTACGGAGCCACCGTCTACCCGGCCGCGATCGCCTGGGGGGCGAGCTTCGATCCTGACCTCGTCGAGCAGATGGCCGCCGCCATCGGTCGAGACATGGCCGCGCTCGGCATCCACCAGGGACTCTCGCCGGTGCTCGACGTGGTGCGCGACCATCGCTGGGGGCGGGTCGAGGAGACCATGGGTGAAGACCCGTACCTCGTCTCCATGCTCGGATCTGCCTACGTGCGAGGGCTGCAGAGCGCTGGAGTCATCGCGACACTGAAACACTTCGCCGGCTATTCGGCGGCCCGCGCGGCGCGAAACCACGGCCCCGTCTCGATGGGTCGTCGCGAGCTGTCCGACGTCATCCTGCCGCCCTTCGAGATGGCCGTGCGGCTGGCCGGTGCCGACTCGGTGATGAACTCCTACTCCGATGTCGACGGGGTGCCCGCGGTCGCCGACACCTGGCTGCTCACCGAGCTGCTGCGCGACTCCTGGGGCTTCGCGGGCACCGTCGTGTCGGACTACTGGGCCGTGCCGTTCCTCGCCTCGATGCACCGGGTGGCAGCCGACATCGACGACGCCGGCGCGAAGTCCCTGAGCGCGGGCCTCGACGTCGAGCTGCCCGACACGCTCGGCTTCGGACAGCACCTGGCCGATCGGGTGGCGCGGGGTGTGCTCGCCGCAGAGATCGTCGACCGTGCGGCCCGGCGGGTGTTGCGTCAGAAGATCCGCATCGGCCTGCTCGACCCCGACTGGAGCCCCGAAGCGGATGTTGCGGGCGCCGACCAGGTCGAGCTCGACGGCGCCACGAACCGCGCGCTCGCGAGGCGCCTGGCCGAGCGGAGTGTCGTGCTGCTCGACGCCGGTACCGCTCTGCCGTTGACGGGCCCGGGCCGAACTGCGCCCGCGACCATCGCAGTGGTGGGCCCGACCGCCGCCGACCCGCGAACCTTCATGGGCTGCTACGCCTTCCCGAACCACGTGTTGCCGCGCTACCCCTCGCGCGGGCTCGGCATCGCGGTGCCGACCCTCGCTGACGCCCTGACGACCGAGCTGCCCGAAACCCGAATGACCTTCGCCACCGGGTGCGCCGTCGACGGCGATGATCTCAGCGGCTTCGCGGAGGCGGTGGCGGTGGCCAGGGATGCCGACCTGTGCGTGGTCGCGGTCGGTGACCTCGCGGGCCTGTTCGGCCAGGGCACGTCGGGAGAGGGATGCGATGCCGCCGACCTGTCCCTTCCCGGGGTGCAGGGCGAGCTCGTCGCCGAGCTCGTTGCGACCGGCACGCCCGTCGTGGTGGTGGTCGTGTCGGGACGCCCCTACGCCCTCGGTGAGATCGCAGAGGGGGCGGCTGCTCTGGTGCAGGCGTTCATGCCGGGAGAAGAGGGCGGGAGTGCCGTGGCCGGCATCCTGTCGGGTCGTGTCCAGCCCACCGGCAAGCTGCCGGTGCAGGTTCCTCGCGTGCCGGGCGGTGGGCCGAGCACCTACCTCCAGCCCCCCCTGGGCCTGGGTCACAACGGCATCAGCACGCTCGACCCCACGCCGCTGTTCCCGTTCGGGTTCGGCTCGTCGTACACGAGGTTCGAGGTCAGCGACCTCACGCTGAGCGCCGACCAGATCGACACGGCAGGCGAGGTGAGCGTGACGGTGCAGGTGCGCAACGTCGGCGAGCGTGCAGGAGAGGAGGTCGTGCAGCTCTACCTGCACGACGTGCTGGCCCAGGTGACGCGGCCGGTGAAGAGCCTGACCGGGTTCCGGCGCGTGGCCCTGGAGCCCTCCGAGGCGCGCCTGGTCACGTTCCGGGTGCACGCCGATCGCGCCTCCTTCACCGGTCGGGACCTGCGACGCATCGTCGAGCCGGGTGAGATCCGCCTGTTGGTCGGCACGTCGTCCGAAGATCTGCCGTGCAGCGCGACCGTGCGGATGACCGGCCCTCTGCGGGTCGTCTCCGGCGGCCGGGTCATGGTGACCCCCGTCGAGGTTTCCGCCCCGATCGGCACAGCGCTAGGTTCGTGACGTGAAGGTTCGTGACGTGAACACCAGCCCGCCGCAGGGGCGTACGACGCTCGCGGCCGTGGCGTCGCAGGCCGGTGTCTCGGTCGCCACCGTGTCGAAGGTCGTGAACGACCGGAGCGACGTCTCCGACAGCACCCGGGCTCGCGTGCGCCACCTGCTCGACGAGCACGGCTACCTGCCCCGGACGTCGCATCGCGAACCAGCCAGCACGACCGCGGCCCTCGAGCTTGCCTTCGAGGGCGACCTGCATGCCTACACCGCGGAGGTGCTCCAGGGAGTGCTCGATGCCGCCGCTGAGTCAGGTGTTCCGGTGGTGGTCACCTGCCGACCCATCGGTACCGGGCCGACGGATGGTGCCGCGCGTGGCTGGGCTCGCCGACTGTCCGACGCCGGGCGCACGGCACTGATCGCGGTCACCAGTGTGTTGTCAGCCGCGCAGCTGGCCGCCCTTGCTCACGAAGGGATATCGCTCGTCGTCATCGATCCTCTCGAGATGCCGAACGCCGATGTGACGAGTGTGGGCTCGACGAACTTCTCTGGTGGGGTCAGCGCGGTCCAGCACCTGCTCGACCTCGGTCACCGGCGCATCGCCTACCTCGGTGGCCACTCCCAGGCAGCCTGCAACCAGGCCCGGATGCACGGCTACCGCGCCGCCATGGAGGGCGCCGGAGTGGCCGTGCCCGAAGGCTTTGTTCGCGCCTCTCACTTCATCTACTCAGACGGCGTGGAGTGCGGCCTGGAGCTGCTCGACCTGCCGACGCCGCCGACCGCGATCTTCGCCGGCTCCGACGAGATCGCCGTGGGGGTCATGGAGGCGGCCCGCAAGCGCGGTCTCGAGGTGCCAGGGGATCTGAGCATCGTCGGCTTCGATGACACCCAGCTCGCACGGATGTCATCGCCACCGCTCACCACCGTGCGCCAGCCCCTGGCTGAGATGGGCCGACTCGCCGTGCGCACCGCCCTGCGCCTGCGCAACGGTGAGGCGGTCGACTCGCACCACGTCGAGCTCGCCACCGATCTGATCCTCCGCGAGTCCACCGCACCCCCGTCCGCCTGACTGACAGGGGCGAGCAGGCCTGGGCCCGAATCTCGACGGCAGGTTCTGGGATCGCTTGGTGCGCAGCTGTTCGAAGACTCGCCCTAAGCCAAAGATCCACCATCCGCTGGAGGGCCGCCCGCAGAACCCGCTGCACCCGGCCCTGGAACCACCCCTGACGTGGGCGAGGACAAGGCGCATATCAGGATCCTCAACCCGCTCTCTCCAGCACCTTCTGCACTAGAGCGTCGCTGGTTGTCCTTCGCACTTGCCATCACAGCCCCGACATGCGCTTCGGGTGGATCTGGGAAGTAACGTAAACGGAGGCCGCTCCAGTGCCGTACGGCAACGTGATGGGCTCTGCCGGTTTCGATCTAAGCCCACCCAAGCGCTCACGTGAGTTCGTTCTCCTTCCAGTTTCGGTCCGCTACAACTCCTTCTTCATCCTGGCGAGAAGTGCCGCGTTCATCACCTCGAAGCCCGCCTCGGTCTTCCTCAGCAGCTTCCCGGTGAACGGGAAAAGAACACCGGAGACGGCTTCTACTTGCACGAGACGGGTGTGCCCCTGCCCGATCGGAGTCAGCGTGAATGGGGGCCGACCGTCGAAGAGTCCGGGGATGCCCATGGTGCCAAGCCACTCCAGGCACCGACCGGGCAGCCCTGTTCATGAGCGAGGCCACTGTCGAGGCGCACGTCTCACACCTGCTGACCTAGCTCCACGTGAACAACAGGATGCAGAACGCCATCCTCTTACACGACGCCGGCCAGCAGTGACCGCGCCTCACGCCCTTCGCACTGGCTTCTATGAAGGGTCGCAGCGCGGTGAGCCTGGAGAAGCGCCGGGTCCACAGCGAGGAGTTGCCAGCAGCACAGGCGTCGCGTCGGCGCCCCAACCGCGAATTGGGACGCGTCTTACCTCTGGCCCAGATCACTGCCTCGTGGTGCTTATCCGATGGGATCGCTCAAGAGCATCAACGTTCGTATCCGGCCGAGGTCGGGATGCTTTTCGAAGCTTCGGGTCGGCGACGAGGTGGGTTCGAGGAACCCCGGTCAGACCGCCGCCCGGGTGAGGATCCGTGTGCGCAGCTTGTGCAGTCTGGGCATGAGCCCGTAGATGACGATGGGGACCGCGACGGTAACCAGGACGAGGGTCCGCAGAACGCTGGGCAGGTGGGCGAGGGTGTCTCCGAAGGCCAGGTTGAGGGTGGTCAGGGTGGGAAAGACGGCGATCCAGATCATGATCGCGAGCTGATGTTTGTTGGGCGGCGGGAGGCTTTTCATGGTGTTCTCCTTCGAGTTGGTTGGACATTGATCGAGTCAGGCTGGGAGCCTGACGCGGGCGTTGTGGACGGCGAGACGCACGTCTTCGTCGACGAGGTCGTTGTTGATCGCGATGGCCGCGGCGGAGCCTTCGCCGGCGGCGGTGATGACCTGGGCTCGCGGGTTGGCGGCGTTGCCAGCCACCCAGACCCCGATCACGCTGGTGCGGCCTGTGCCGTCAGCGATCACCCAACCGTTGTCGTGGGTAGCGCAGCCGAGCTGGACCAGCAGGTCGGTGTTGGGGACGAAGCGTGGCCGCACGAAGACGGCGTCACGCGCGATGACTCGGCCGTCCTCGAGCCCGGCGCCGATGAGCCGATCGTTCTCGACCACCAGCCGGGTCACTGGGCCCTCGATGATGCGGACGGCACGGGCGAGCAGCTGTTCGCGCTCAGGCGGGGTTGGGGCGCCGGTGTGGCTGAAGTAGACGACATCCTCGGACCATTGGCGGATGATCAACGCGTGCTGAACCGCTTCGGAGGTGCCGCCGAGTACCCCGAGCTGCTGGTCTTTGACCTCGTGTCCGTGGCAGTAGGGGCAGTGGAGCAGGTCGCGACCCCAACGTTCCCGGACACCAGGGACGTCAGGGATCTCGTCTCGCAGGCCCGTGGTGACCAGAACGCGGCGTGCGCCCACGGTGTCGTTGTTCTCGACCGAGACGATGAATCGTGCGTCGTCGCCTTGATGGACCGAGGTGACGCTGCCGCGGACCAGGAGGCCGCCGTACGACGCCACTTCCTGGCGGCCGAGGGCGAGTAGCTCGGCGGGGGCCATTCCGTCACGGGAGAGGAAACCCTGCATGTGCGCGGCAGGGGCGTTGCGGGGCTCGCCGGCGTCGATGACCACGACCCGTCGGCGGGCGCGGGTGAGGACCAGGGCTGCAGAGAGACCGGCGGCGCCGCCACCGATGATTGCCACGTCGAAGGTGTTCATACGTTGACGATCGGCCTCGCAAACTGCAGGCACAACAAGTGTTGCTGTTTCTGGGAACCGCGCGGTGCAATGTGAGGGTGAGCCACACGGTCAACGACTCAGCAGCGATCGGGATTGCCCTGAACCTGGTAGGCCCTCGGCTGCGGAAGGTGCGCGAGCAGCGCGGAGTGACCCTCACCGACGTGGCTGAGCGGACCGGAATCTCCAAGAGCACACTGTCGCGTCTGGAGAACGGCCAACGCAAGCCCACGCTGGAGCTGCTTTTCCCGCTGGCGCAGGTGTATCGGGTGCCGCTCGATGAGCTGGTGGGGGCGCCCGACGTGGGAGACCCGCGTATCCGGCTCAAGCCTCGGCGCGTGAATGGGCGCACGGTCCTGCCGCTGACCGGGCACCCGGACGGGATCCAGGCGTGGAAGATCGTGATCCCGATTGGTCAGTCGACGCCCAGGCTCCGCACGCACGACGGTTTCGAGTGGCTGTACGTTCTGACGGGACGGATGCGCCTGATCCAGGGTGCCCAGGACCTGGTGTTGGGGGCGGGCGAGGCTGCGCAGTTCGAGACCCAGACGCCGCATTGGTTCGGGAGCACCGGCGAGGAGCCGGCCGAGGTATTGAGCATTTTCGGCCGGCTCGGCGAGCATCTCATAGTTCCCACCCCGCCGCGGGAGAGGTGATGGCACTGGAGTTGGTCGAGACCAAGTTCTTCCTTCCCCAGGCACGGGCAGGGCTCATCGAACGCACTCGCCTCGACCTGGTTCTGGGTGGCCGGCGGTCTCGTCTCACGCTGCTCTCAGCGCCGGCCGGCTTCGGCAAGACCACCCTCCTGGCCCACTGGTTGACCAAACAGGCTGAACGCTCAGACCTCAGGGTTGCCTGGGTATCTCTCGACGAGAACGACCGCGTCGCGCAGACCTTCTGGGTCTACGTCCTGACGGCACTCGAACGTGCCGCGCCGGGCAGCGCCTCTTCCGGGTTGCAACTCCTCGCGGCCGGGCAACCGGTCGAAGCGGTGCTGGCAGCGGTGCTCAACGAGCTCAGCGTCTTCCCGGGTGACGTCGTCCTGGTGTTGGACGACTACCACCTCGCCGAGTGCGCGCAGACCCAACCGGGGATGGCGTTCCTGCTCGAGCGCCTGCCACCCCAGGTCCGGCTGGTCATCATCACTCGCGCCGACCCTGCGCTACCCGTTGCCCGGCTCAGAGTGCGTGGGGAGCTGACCGAGGTGCGGGCGGCGGACCTGCGCTTCACCGACGCCGAAGCGGCCCGCTTCCTCACGGAGGCGACCGGCCGTGACCTGCCCGCTGCTGACCTGTCGGCCCTCGGCGCCCGCACCGAAGGCTGGATCGCATCACTGCAGCTGGCGGCACTGTCGCTACGCGACCGCACCGACACCTCCGGCTTCATCGCTGGGTTCACCGGCACGGACCGCTTCGTCGTCGACTACCTCGTCGAGGAGGTCCTGGACCGCGAGCCGCCAGAGGTCCGACACTTCCTGCTCGACACCTCAATTCTTGACAGGCTCTGCGGTTCCCTGTGCGACGCAGTCACCGCGACCGACGGTGGGCAGCTGATTTTGGCGTCGCTGGAGCGACGCAACCTGTTCATCATGCCGCTCGATAATCAACGGCATTGGTACCGCTACCACCACCTGTTCGCCGATGTGCTCCGAGCGAGCCTGCTCCAGGAACGACCTGAAGCAGTCCAGGGGCTGCACCAGCGGGCGAGTCGCTGGTACGCCGAGGACGGGCAGCTCAAAGAAGCGGTACGGCATGCGCTGGCGGGCGACAACCCCGACTCAGCAGCAGAGCTGATCGAGCTCGCACTCCCCGAACTGCGCCGCGACCGTCGAGAGAACCTGCTGCAGCGATGGGCCACCGAACTCCCACCCGAGGTGGTAGCTCGCCGGCCGGTGCTCGCAGTCGGTCTCGTCGGAGGACTGATGGCCAGCAACGACTTTGGGGGCGTCGCGCAGCGGCTGCGCGAGGTCGAGGCGATGCTGACCCGACCTCCCTCGGAGTGGGTCATCGCTGACATCGATGAGCTGCCCCGGCTGCCCGCCGCGATGGAAACCTTCTGGGCCGGGCTGGCGCTCGTCGAAGGCGACCTCGCTGGCACAGTTGCTCACGCGAGGAAAGCCCAGTCGTTAGCGGTCGAAGGCGACAACCTCATGCATGCGTCAGCGGCCGGGCTTGTCGGGCTCGCGACCTGGGCCGGCGGGGACATCGTTGCTGCTCATCATGCGTACCGGGCCGCAGCGGACGGCCTCACCAAGGCCGGACACATCGCCGACGTCCTCGGGTGCTCACTCACCCTCGCGGACATGGAGCTCGCCCTCGGCCGGCTGGGCGAGGCCGAGCGCACCCTGGACCACGCCCTCACACTGGCGCAGCAACCCAGCGCTGAACGTCCATCAGTCATGCGCGGAACAGCCGACATGCTGGTGGGTCTCAGCCGCTCGGCCTGGCACCGTAACGAACTAGAGGCTGCGGCCGACTACCTTCGCCGCGCCGACGAGCTGGGGGAACCGGCAGGGTTGCCACAGCACCCCTACCGCTGGCGGGTCGCCCTAGCCCGCCTCCGAGTGACTGCCGGCGACTTTGTTGCCGCCCTGGGACTGCTTGACGAGGCCGAACGGGTCTACGTCAGCGACTTCTCGCCCCCGGTGCACCCCATTCACGCCACCCGGGCGCGCGTCCTGGCCGCCTCGGGCGATCTCAGGGGAGCCGCCGCCTGGGTCCGCGGACACGACGTGCGGGTCGACGATGACCTCGCCTACCTGCATGAGTACGAACACCTCACCCTGTGCCGGATCATGCTCGCCGAGAACACTTCACGGTCTGTGCGCGACGCATCGGCACTCCTCGACCGTTTGTTGGCGGCGGCTCTCGACGGAGGCCGCATGGGCACGGTCATCGAGGTGGAGGTCATGCGCGCAATGGCCGCTCATGCGGTAGGCGACGATCACGGCGCCCTCAGCGCACTGGACAGCGCGGTCGATCTCGCCGAGCCTGACGGCTGGGTTCGTGTTTTCGTCGACGCCAACACGACGATTGCCCCGGTCATGCAGACGCTCTCAAAACGCCGGCCACGTTCGGCCTTCATCCATGAGCTGTTGGCTACGAACGCGCCCGCGCTCGCCCCTCCTGGCTCTGAGACACCGGCCACGCCCACTCTCCTGGACCCTCTTAGCGACCGGGAGCTCGATGTGCTCCGGCTCCTCGCCTCAGACCTCGACGGGCCGGCGATCGCCCGGGAACTGGTGGTCTCACTCAACACCGTGAAGACCCACACCCAGCACATCTACACCAAGCTCGACGTCAACAACCGACGCTCCGCGGTGACCCGCGGCCACCAGATGGGGCTGACGCGCTGAAGCACCGGCGCGTGCGTCGGGCCCGGCCGGCTCCTGACTACCCCGTGGCAGACCTGCGCGGACCGTCGGGGACACCATGACGAAGCTCCAAGTCACCCCGTCGGTCACATCATCGGGTGACGCCCGCTCACCCTCTGGGCTCCTAGGTTCCCGTCATCCCCGCGGCGCTCGTCGCGGAGCAACCAGGATAGGAACCGGACATGACCATCACAGCCACCACTCTGACCCGGGCAGCCGGCCTCGCGTCCGTTGCCGCCGGACTGATCTTTATCGGCGTCCAGATCAACCACCCGGCGACCGACACCTTCACTACCGAGACGACCCTGTGGGTGTCACGCGAGTGCGCCAAAATCTTGATGGCGGCGCTTGCCCTGGCCGGCATCACCGGCATGTACCTGCGCCAGCACCGCAAGGCCGGCCTCCTAGGCCTGGTCGGCTATCTCGTCTTCGCCGCCGGGTACCTGGCCATGTTCTCCGTCGAAGTCATCGCCGCCGTCGTGCTGCCCAACCTCGTCCACAGCGAGCCAGGGTTCGTTGATGACGTCGTCGCCTCGGCCAACGGCGGAAGCGCCAACGGTGACATCGGCGGACTCCAAATCCTGTTCGCCCTGATGGGAGCCGGCACTATCCTCGGCGGCCTTGTCTTCGGGATCGCCCTGTTCCGTACCCGGGTCCTCGCCCGCTGGGCAGCCGCCTTGCTTGCCGTCAGCACCGTGGCTTTGGCCGCGCTCGTCGTGCTGCCGGAGTCGTTCAACCGGCCGCTCGCCGTCCCCGTCGGCATAGCGCTCATCGCCCTGGGCGTGTCCCTGTGGCGCAATGCTGGCGACAACGTGCACGAGGCGTCTGCCGAGACCGCCCCTTCCGTCAGCCCCGTCTTGCAGCCCGCCGTCCGATGACCACCCAGCCACCGAGCGCTGTCGACACCCCGCTGCTCCCAGCAAGCGGTGCCCAATGACGCGGCGGACCGACTGGTGGGTGCCTGTCGGTCTGGTCCTGCTCGCCGCGATCCCCGTCCTGGCCGGCACCGGCCGACTCGTCGAGATCCTCGGCGGACCAGAACTCATCCCGACCGACGCTCGCTTCGCAGCCTCACCGGCCCCTGTCGTCGTACACGTCGTGTCGGCCATCGGCTACGCACTCCTTGGCGCGTTCCAGTTCTCCGCCGGCATCCGCCGACGTCATCCCGGATGGCATCGCCGGACCGGACGGATCCTGGTCGCACTCGGTCTCGCGGTCGCGCTCTCCGCTCTGTGGATGACTCTGGTCTACCCCCACAAGGTAGGCACCGGCGACCTCCTCTACGTGTTCCGGCTGCTCTTCGCCTCTGGGATGGCGACCAGCACCATCCTCGGGCTCGCCGCCATCCGTAGACGCGACATCGCCCAGCACCGCGCCTGGATGACACGCGCCTACGCCCTCGCACTCGGCGCCGGCACCCAGGCGTTCACCGTCGGGTTCGGCGAGGCCCTCTTCGGTTCCGGCGTCGTCCGCACCGGCCTCATGATGGGAGCCGGCTGGGCCATCAACCTCGCCGTCGCCGAATGGGTCATCCGCCGCCCCACCGTCCGACGGGCACGTAGAAGTCGCACCGGCACAGCCCTGGTCGGTTCGTCATGAACCGACCCACACCGCACCTACCCGGCAACTACGAACTGCGCATCGACGGCCACCTCGACCAGCACTGGTCGACCTGGCTCGACGGTCTGACACTCACCCACAACCACGACGGCACCACCACCCTGCGCGGCCCCGTCACCGACCAGGCAGAGCTCCACGGCCTACTCACCAAGGTGCGCGACCTCGGCGCCACCCTCCTCTCGGTCAGGGCCATCGATGCCGACGCATGGCCCTGGACACGGGCCCGGCCTCAAGGCAACCCACCGACTCCTGCGCCGCCACCCCATCCCGAAGGTCCCAGCCCATGGTCACCATCGACTCCACCACAACGGGAAGCCTCCGACTCGTCGCAGCATCGGAACCCACCGATCGCCTGAACCATCGGCGAGCCCTCATTCCAACGAACCCGCAAAAAGGCTTGTCGCTGATCGCCGGGATCGGCACCCTATTGTCCATCTTCGCCAATCCGTTCCTCGGACGGACCCCGGGAAGATGAGCGACAGCACCCCCTGGTCGCAGCTGGGCATGCGCCGGCCATGGATGGTGCATCGCCCCAACTGTTCTTCAACGCGCCGACGAGGAGGAAAGGTGGAGGGAGACGTGCTAACGGCCAGGGTTGCGGATCATTCGGCCAGTGGGCCTGCTCTTCGGATCGATGAGACGACGGCGAGGATCGCCTGGGTGGTGACGGCGGCGCCTCTCCGGTCGGCGATGAGGTCTTCGTGGCTGGCAGCGGCGATGACGCGGTGCACGGTGTTGGTGGACAAGGTGGCCAGGTGGTTCTGCGCCGCGGTGTGTTTGGCATCGCCGCCGATGCCGGCAGTCAGGACGAACAGCGGCTTGTCGACGAAGTCACGAAGAGATCCGGCTTGCTCCATGGATGCGTTCGCGTGGGCGTACTCGTTCATCGTGCTGCGAAGGTTGGCAGCGGTCGCGCTGTTGGCGCGGAGCTCACCTTGGTCCTGGGGTGGCAGGCTGCCGAAGTCGAACTGGCCGTAGAGGCGGCCCAGGCCAAGCTGAGCCGCGGTCGATACCAGTGCGGAGGCCCGGCCCAGGATGTCGGAGGAGCCCTCATCTCGAGGCGATGCTGCCGCCGAACTCGTCGCCGATGCCGGGTTGGTGGAGTCCAGCAGCACCATTCCGGCGACCTCGTTGGGGTAGCGGGCGGCGTAGGTGAGCACGTAGAGGGCGCCGAAGGAGTGGCCCGCCAGCACGAAAGGCCCTGGCTCGTGTCCGCGCTGCAGCAACGTGTGCAGGTCGGTGGCAATACGGATGCCGTCCTGGGGGCTGTCAGCAGGCTCGCTCCACCCGCGGCCGGCACGGTCGTAGACGCAGACCCGGGTGTTGCGGGCAACGGCCGGTGCAATCCACCCCATGTTCGAGGACATCTCGCCGCCGCCTGGCTCGAGCACCACAGTGGGGCTGCCCGAGCCCGTACAGCGCAGGTGCAACCGGTGTCCGCCGACGTCGATCAGCTGACCGGGCATCGGGTTGGTGCCTGCCTCCATCGCCGCGCCCACGGTCTGATAACCGCCGCCGACCGAGGCAAGAAAAAGGGTCACGATCACCGGGTAGAGCAGCCAGCCCTTGCTGGGGCTCCGAAGCTGCCTACGGGAGCGAACGAACATCCAGATCACCAACGCCAGTACGGCGGGCGGCCACACCCAGCGGAGCACCTCGCGTACGGGGGAGCCGAACAGCATCAGGGCAATTCCGCTCCCACCCATGAACAGCGCCGGGGCCGCCGCCCACCGCTGGGGCTGGTCGGTGAACCGCACCGAGAGCACGGCCAGCATCGCCCAGCCGAGCGCGAATCCGCACAGGACGGCGCCAGTGACGGCACTCTCCTCTGCCGGAATGAACGGAGCGGCAACCAGGAGCAGAGCAGCGACGAGCCCGCTGGTCAGCGATCCGACCACGATCCGTCCAATGTGGCCCCTCGGGGCGGCAGTGTTGCTCCCAGGGCCCTGGCCGTGATCGGTTCGTTCCTGCTGGGGTTTCACGCTTGCTTGGTTCATGTCCCTCTCCTTCATCGGTCCCCTGCTGGGATGACTCACTGTGGTCTTGAGAACCCGTCTGTCGGGCCGGTGAAACCACCGGGGTTGCCTGGTAGTGGGGAGCCTTCGAGGTGCAGATTCAGGGGTGTCAGCCCGGTCTACGGCCGCAGGACGTAGCCGGCTTGTCCCGCCCCGGCGATATCGACGCGGTCGACCGGCTGGTTGGCCAGAACGGTGACCGTGCCGGTGCCCACATCGACAGTGATCATGCCGACGCCGTAGAGACGGCCGATCTCGTCGGTGACAGCGGCCTTGCAGCGCTGGCAGGTCATACCGTCGACGTGGAAGGTGGCGGCGCCCAGAAACGTGCGGGGCGTGTTGTCGAACATTGCACTCCAGCCGTGGTGGGTTGTGACCCTTCGAGACTGCGCGCCGCGGGGCGGGGCTCGCGCCGGTGATTTCGCCGGGTCCAGTCGCTCGCTCGGACAGTTAGGCTCGACCTGTGCTCGTCGGTCGTGCTGAGGAGCGCGCCGCGGTCCTGGCGCTCCTGGACGAGGCGCGCGCTTCTCGCGGCGCCGCGCTGGTGCTTCGTGGCCTGCCAGGGGTGGGTAAGTCGGCTCTCATCGCCGACGCGATCGCGGGCGCCGGGGAGGTTTTGGTGCTGCGAACCTCGGGTATCGAGTCCGAGTCACCGCTGGCCTTCGCAGCCCTGCATCGGCTCTTGCGGCCGGCGATGCGCCATGTGCACGCGTTGCCCACGCCGCAGGCCAGGGCGCTTCGGAGGGCTTTTGGTGAGGAGGACGGCGACGGGGAACGGTTCCTGGTGTTTCTCGCCGCGCTGAGCCTGTTGGCCGAGGCGGCCGAAGACGCTCCGGTCCTGGCGGTCGTCGACGACGCGCACTGGCTGGACGACGCGTCGATCGCAGCCCTGTTGTTCGTCGCGCGCCGGCTGCAGGCCGAACGGGTGGCGTTGTTGTTTGCGGCACGAGAAGGCGATCCTCACGGCTTTGACAGCGGTGACCTGCCGAGCGTCACCGTGGGAGACCTCGGTGTAGCCGGGGCCAGGGCTCTGCTGAGCAGCCGGGCGGGAGTGACCATCCCCTCGGACGTGCTCGAACGGCTCATGGCTGACACCGGTGGCAACCCGCTCGCCCTTATAGAGATCGGCGTCGCGCTCTCAGCCGACCAGCTCAGCGGTCGGACCCCGCTGCCGGCCCGACTGCCACTGACCGAAGGAGTCGAGCGCGCCTTTCTGGAAAGGTACCGCCGATTGCCCAACGCGGCCCAGGCGTTCCTGCTCGTCGCGGCGGCGGACGACTCGGGCCGGGAAAGCACCGTGCGACAGGCCGCTCGGGCGCTCGGCATCGAAGCCGATTCGATCGAGGTGGCCGAGAGGTCCGAGCTCCTTCGTATCCTGGACGGGCATGTCGAACTGCGACACCCACTCGTGCGTTCAGCCGTGTATGGCGCCGCGACAAGCACCCAGCGCCGACAGGCGCACGGTGCCCTTGCGGAAGCGCTGGGAGGGGCCGGGGATGCCGACCGGCGCGCCTGGCACCGTGCTGCGTCGGTCGATCAACCCGACGAGGCCGTCGTTGCCGAGCTGGACCAGGCGGCAGACCGGGCCAGCAGCCGTGGTGGTCACGAAGCCGCTTCGGCCGCATGGGAGCGTGCGGCCGAGCTCAGCTCCGAAGCAGACCTCCGCGCTGACCGGCTCGCCTCCGCTGCGGGAGCAGCCTGGCTGGCCGCCCAGCCGGGGCGGGCCCGGGCGCTGGCTGACGCTGCCCTCCTGCACACGGTTGACCCGGTACTCAGGGCTGACATCGACCGGTTACGCGCCCGGATCGAATGGAACGTGGGGTCCGCGACCGTCGGCCATCGCATCCTCCTGCTGGGTGCCCGTGACGTGGCGGGCACAGACCCCGACCGCGCCCGTGAGATGGCGATGATGGCGGCCGCCGCAGCCACGTTCGGCGCCAACTCCGGTATCGACATCGACCCCGTCGAGTTCATCGGCGACGGCCGTGAGGCAGGCCTGCCACGGACCAGATGCGTCAGTTTCCTGCTCGCAGGCTTTGCAGAGGTGGGCCACGGCCGGCTGGCTGACGCCGCCGGCTCGTTCCGACAGGCTTTCGCTGATTACGACCCTGCCGGTGACGTCGACCTCCTGTCCAACCTCGGCATTGCTGCCATGCATCTGGGTGAGGACGACGTCGTTCTCGATCGGTACGGTCGTCTCCTGACGCAGGCACGCGAGTCCGGGGCGCTCGTCCTGGTCCTTTACTCGTTGCCCAGGCGGGCAACCAGCGAGATCAGCACCGGCGACTGGTCGGCAGCCGCGGCCGGGGCTGCCGAAGCCCTGGACCTGGCCCGTGGCACCGGCCAGGCCGCCCTCGCCGGCCTGCCGCTGGCCTGGCTGATGCTGCTGGCCGCGCTGGGCGGCAACCCTGACGAGTACGCCCGACACCTTGCCGAGCTCGAATCCCCCACCAGAGGTCGAGACGTCGGCCTCACCAGTGTCGTGACCCGTGACGTCATCCGTTGGGCGAGGGGCGTCCACACTGCAGCCAGCCCCACGACCGCGCTGCACCACCTGGATCAGATCTCACACGTCCTGATCCAGCACATGTCTGCGCTCGATCGCATCGAGGCCGCAGCGCGCGCTGATCAGCCGGAACGCGCCCGGCTCTGGGCCGGTGAGCTTGACACGTTCGCCCAGCAGACCGGCGCCAGTTGGGCGGCAGCGGCCGCCGCGCACGGACGAGCGCTGCTCACTGACGGCGCCGACGCGCAGGCCATGTTTGAACTCGCCCTCGAACACCATGCTCACTCCAGCCACCGGGCCGACCAGGCCCGAACCCAGCTGGCCTTCGGCGAGTTCTTGCGTCGCTCACGCAGGCGGGTTGAAGCCCGCACGCACCTGCGCGCGTCCCTGACCACCTTCGAGGATCTCGGTGCGGCTCCGCTGGCCGAACGCACGCGACAAGAACTGCGGGCATCCGGCGAGAGTGCCCGCAAACGTGACCCATCCACCCTCACAGCGCTGACCCCGCAAGAACGTCACGTTGTGCGCCTGGTCAGACAGGGGCTGGCCAGCAGAGATGTTGCCACGCAGCTGTTCTTGAGCCCACGCACCATCGACTTCCACCTGCGGAACGTCTTCGCCAAGCTCGGCGTCGCGTCACGAGCCGAGCTCACCGCCCTGAACCTGGACTAGCACATCCCCTGTCCGAACGGCACTCAGCAGAGTCTTCAAAGCCGAGGTCGGAGCCAGCCCGGCCGACCGCATCGAAACCGTCCGGCCGGAAACCGCGTGCCGCCTCATCGAGGGCACCCACGCCACCATCGAGCAGATCGCCAGCACCTGCGGATTCGGCACACCCGAACCATGAACCGCTCCTTCCGACGACGACTGGGAACCGCCCCACTGCAACACCGCAGCCACTTCGACCAAACCATCCCCGCCCTGAGCACATCGCTGCGCCTGACCAACCGGGACCCGACAGGCAGCAGCTACCTGACTGGTGCCCAGGGTGAACGCAGTTGGGCCCGGCGACCGCCGGAGCTAGCGGGTGTCAACCCGACGATGACGCGCATCGTCGTCGACTTACCGGCACCGTTGGGCCCGAGGAAGCCGGTGACCCGTCCCGGTGAGGCGGTGAACGAGACGTCGTCGACCGCGGTGAACCTCCCGTAGGTCTTGGTGAGTGACTCGACGGTGATCACTGGCTCTGCCCGATCGTGATGGCGACCTTGCCGCGGACCCTTCCGGCCTCGAGGTGTCTCATCGCATCGGCCGTCTCAGTCAGCGGGTGGGCCCGCTCGAGGCTGGGGACGACCTGTCCCGACTCCAGGAACACAGCGAGCCGCTCGTAGTCTGCGGCCCGCTGCTTGGCGATGACGCTGGTCAGGCATTGCCGGCTGAAGAGCGATATCAGGCGGGCCCGGAGCTGCCGAGCCATGGTGCCGCTGACCAGTCGCCACCGCCCTCGCCGCCTACGAGAACGAGGGTTCCGGTCGGGGTGAGTGCGCGTCGCAGCCGCGCCAGCCCGGACAGGCCGGCGATGTCGATGATGAGGTCATACCGTGTCTCGCCGTTGGCGAAGTCATCCCGGTTGTAGTCCAGGACGTGATCGGCGCCCAGGGCGCGGACCAGGTCGAGCTTCGCGGAGCTGGCCACCCCGGTGACCAGCACCTTCTGCCCGGCGGCCACCCCACCAGCGTCGGTGACGGCCTGTAGCGCCGTGCCCCCGGAGATGGGGACGACTGCGGCCTGCTCCCAAGGTGAGGTTCGCTGGGCGGTGGGCGAGCTTGTCCGCGCGCGCCACGGCGTACTGGGCCACTGACCCGGGGGCGACTCCGAAGACGTCATCGCCGACGGCGAATGTCAAAACCTCCGAGCCGACCGCGACGATGGTGCCAGGGACATCGCGGCCGATGACCGGCTGCTTCGGCGCCCGATGAGCCATTGACGCTGGCGGTCAATCTCGAACCCTGCCTGATGTGTTTGGGTGCCGCCATCACGCTCGGCGTGAGGCAGGTGTACTACGCGCTCAAGTCACCCAACGATGGTGCAGTAGAGCTGTTGTCGAAGTGGAATCCACCCGTCGAACAACCATTCTTCACCAGGCCGACCGAGGTGCGAGGCGGATTCCATCGGGACTGGTCGCAGCACTTGTTTCGGCGGTACGCGAACGGAGCAGGCCCGAAGGGCATGCGTCGATGGGCTGCGAGCTTGGCCGCCTTGCCCATGGTCGGCGTATCGAGCTGAGCCTGCACGATCGCCCGTACCGCTCGGAGAGCGGACGTCACGCCGACCGGCGAACTTTGTCTTCACCATCCTCCTAACATGAGGTCGTGGCCTACGACGCGTTCGCTGAGAGCCTCCGGTTGATTCATGCCCAGCACGTGGAGCCGGTGCTTCGGTTGAGCCGGCGTCGTCGGTTCGCGCCGATGGCGGTTGACGTCGCAGGTGACGTAGCGGTCACCCATTTTGCCCGGCGGGGAGTGGGCTGTGTCTTGTCTGAGAGTTGGGTCCTGAGCAAGCGAGGTGCGAGCTGGCACCTCCTCGGGGGCGGCGGAGGTACAGCCGCCGATGACCTTCTTGCCCCGCGTCCCACCCGATTGCTCGACTGTTTTGGCCAGCCAGAGACAGCGGGTATCGGAATCGATTCTGGGCTCGTCGCGATCGGTGGCAGCGGCGGGGTCCACGATAGCCAGGGTGGGGCGGATCGGTGGCCGTGGAGTGGTCGCTGGATTCGGTACGTGGTCGTACGGACCAATACCGACGTGGAATCGCTCACGTTCGATAACCGGACACTGATGGTGCCTTGGCATGGTCAGGTGATCCTCGTTTCGGCCAAGCGACGATCACCACGAGCGATCGTCAACGGCAAGCATGGGGCCGTTCTCGGCGAGGTGCGCCCATTCGAGCACCAGAGGAGGTGAACCCGTCGCCGCCCCTCGCGAAACCAAACGCGGACGGCGGCACGATCAGACGTCCCGCCTTCAAGGCAGCAGCTGGGCGCGCGACCCGTTGCTAGAACGAAGCCTCGAACGGACTCGGATAAAAGTACTCAGCTCCGTCCTCAGCCTGATAGCAAGACCTCGCCGTGATGCTGCCCTCCCACTCGCGCCCCGACAGCGCGAACGAGTCACCGTCTCGCTCGATGGTCAGGCCGTCGAGGCTCGTCGGCATGCAAATCGAGTCCACGGCCCTTGAAGAGAACATCAATTCGTGAGTCGTGGCCCGAAGCCTCACGCAACGTAGGAGTAGCTGCAAGTGGCTGACCTTTACGGCGGGCCGGGTCATCGACATCTTCGCGATCTTCGCCACCGCCCAGGACAGCACGATGCAGTCGGCCTACCTCGTCGCGACGAGCGAGGGCCACCTCGACCTGCTGAGGCTGACGCTGCGAATCGGGGCGGAGGTGAACGGCGTGATCGTCGAGCCAGTCGAAGCCCCCATCCGAAGACGTCCGCCCCGACGCCTCTGCCGCCAGCCCGTCGAAATCTCGCACTTCGGGATCCTGCCCGTGCGACGCGACCCCACGCGAAAATTGTCGTGAACTCGGAAGTCGGCGTGCGTTCGGCACCCATGGAACCGTAGCGGTGCCAAGCGCACCACCTACTGTGCGTCTGGCACCGGCGGCGGCAGAGGGGTGTCAGACGCGCACGCAGAGCCCCCGAACTCGGCGAGCAGGTCGGGGCTGATCTCGGCCATGACGGCATACGCCCGCTCGAGCGGGACGTCGAGCAGGTCGTAGTGCTGCTGCCCGGCTGCGGTCGTGGCTACGAGGTTTGCGACGCCGGCCCGACGCTGGAAGAACGACTGCTCCACCTTCCACCCGATGATCCCCGAGCGGTTGAGCACGACGCGCCGGCGGTCGAGTGACCCCTCGCCGGCCACCAGGTGCTCGGGTGTCACCCGGTGACCGAGACCGGCGTACCGGTCGCGAGCGAGTGCGACCGCCGCGACGACCAGGACGGGGAGCGGCATCACGATCGTCCACGGCCAGCTCCAGACGAGCGTCGCGGCCATGACGGCGGCCAGCAGCACGAGTACCGGAACGACGGTTCGGGTGAGGCGGCGACGGCGCGCAGCCGTCCCGTGCTGCTGGAGGGGCCCGCGGACGGCATCCTCGTCGGGAACGATCGTCGTGGCGAGGGCGGTGACCACGGCCGCAGGCGCCGGCGGGCACAGCCAGTCGCTGCCTCCTCGCTCGTGAGAGAGGCCGGTCGTGACGACCTTGAGCCGACGCCCACCGGCCAGGCGCAGCCCGAGTGGCACGTCGAACCGGATGCCGCGTACCCGTGTGTGGTCGATGCTCGTCTCACGGTTCGTCAGCAGCCCTCGACGGGTGTGCAGGCTGCCCCGCTGGTTGCGGGTGAGGCGAAACCCCCAGAAGGTGAGCACGTAGGCGATCACGGCCAGCACCGAGACTCCGGCCATCAGCAGCAGCACGTCGGTCCACCAGGCCAGAGCGCCCACCCATCTGGCCCCCGACTTGATCGTCTGGCTCTCGTCGCCGACCGTGCGCAGAACTTGGCTTGCGAACCCGACGATGGCCGCAGCGGTGACCAGACCGGTGAGGGTCAGCGGTGCGTAGCGCACCCAGCTCGGATCGAGGCGCAGCAGCTCGACGTCGCCACCCTGCACCACACCGGATGCCGTGTCGCCGAATGCCGTGTCACCTAGTGCCGTGGCGTCGACGGGTGCTCCCGTGGGCGCGGGGAGGCCGGTGATCGTCGGGTCGACGCGATGCAGCAGCTCGGCTCGCAGCCTGCGGCCCTGATCGACGCGGAGGGAGTCGAGCACGAGCCGTTCCTTCGCCGAGCTACCGGTCGAGATCTCGACCTTGGCGAGGCCCAGCACCCGGTGATACACCTTCGCCGTGAGGTCGACGGTGCGCACCTTGTCTAGGCGCGCCGTCGTGGTCTGTTTGTGCAGCAGCCCCCGGCGCAGCTCGATCTGCCCGCCCTGGATGCAGTAGCGCGTCGTCACCCACCGCAGCGCGCCGTACGCGAGGATCAGCGGCACGGCGATCAGCTCCCAGCGCTCGCTGCTGTCGGAGCCCGCGCGCGCCAGGAAGATCGCCAGCACGGCCGGGAGCGAGCGGATCAGCGTCTCGAGTGGGTGGACGAGCAGCATCCGGGCATCCAGTCGCCGCCAGTCGAGCTCAGGGACGGCCTCGGGCACCGGGACGGTCGCCGGCTCAGGGACGGCCGCCGGCGCCGGGGCTGGCCGCGGGGCTGCTGGCGCTGGCACGGGGGAAGAGTCGACGGGCGCGACCGGCTCTGGCGGCGCGTCTTCCGCGAGCACCTCGTCCCGGTGTTCGCGGGCCGCAGGGTCGGGCGGCTGCTCGCTCACGTGGCGTCGCCCTTCTCGGCGACGGCAGCTTCGGTGAGGCCCTCGACGAGCTCCTGGGCCACCCGCAGGTCGAGGCCGTGCACCTTCAGCGGCCCGTGCGCCGACGCGGTGGTCACGGTGACTGAGGCGAGCTTGAACAGCTGATCCACCGGACCGCGCTCGAGGTCGACGGTCTGCACCCGACTGAGCGGGGCGATGCGTCGCTCCTGCTTGATCCAGCCGGTCTGCGTGTAGATCGCGGACGAGGTTGCCTCCCAACGGTGCACACGAAATCTCCACCGGGGCATGATCGTGACGTAGCCGACGGAGAAGACGAGCAACACCGCTCCCACCACCCACTGGGCGGCTCGAGAGTCGGCGTCGAAGAACCACCAGACCACCAGGCCCACCCACAGCCAGGCGACGCCGAAAAGCGCCTCGACCGTCCACATTCGCACGGCTCGCGCAGAGACCCGCTGCGAGGGCTCGCGCAGGGCCTGCTGGTCGGGGAGGTCCATGAGCACACGGTGTCACACCGCGACGGCGCGCTCGGTCCCGACCGTCGGAGCACACACCAGACGCGTACCTTGATCAGGGTGCAAGCCTGCCGAGCTCTCGGTGAGACGACCCCCTCATGACAGGGGCGGCGGCCCAGCAGCCGACGGTGCGAGAGGTCTACCAGCAGTTCGCGCAGTGCGAGGCGGCCGGTCAGTCGGTGGTCTTCGAGCAGTGGGCGGCGGGGGTCGCGGCCGACCCCGAAGTATGCGCCGTCATCGACACCCTTCCCGGTGTGAAACGCCAGCCCAACCTCGTGTTCGCGGCCGCCCGGTGGCACGGCCTCGAGCCCGGTCCGTACGGGGCTCTGCGCCGGTTCCTGCTGGAGCGCTGGAACGAGCTCGTGCCGACCATCATGCGGCGCCGCACTCAGACGAACGAAGCGGGCCGGTGCGCCCAGCTCGTACCGCTGCTCGCGTCGCTGCCGCAGCCCCTCGCCCTGATCGAGGTCGGAGCATCGGCGGGCCTGACCCTCGTGCCCGACCGCTACTCCTACGCCTACCACTGCGACGAGGCGGATGCCGTGCGCCTCGACCCCGACGACGGGCCGAGCCCGCTGGTGCTGCACAGCGAGCTGCACGGCATCCGGCCACCGTCGTCGTTGCCGCTGGTGGTGTGGCGGGCCGGGGTCGACCTCGACCCGATCGACCCCCGTGACCCTGACGCGCGGGCGTGGCTGGAGACGCTGGTCTGGCCGGGCGAAGACGATCGCCTCGCCCGGCTGCGTGCCGCTCTCGACCTCGCGGCGGCCGACCCGGTGCCGATCGTGCGGGGAGACCTGCTCGACGAGCTGCCGGGGCTGGTCGCCCAGGCTCCAGCGGGGGCGACGCTCGTGGTGTTCCACTCGGCCGTCATCGTCTACCTCGACGATGCCGAGCGGCAACGGTTCCGCGACCTCGTGACGTCGCTGCCCTGCCGGTGGGTCAGCAACGAGGGCGCGACGGTCTTCCCTGACCTGTCCGGGTCGGTGGAGGCCACCCGCCCAGCGGGATCGGGCCACCACCTGCTCAGCCTCGACGGCGTTCCCGTCGGTTGGGCGCAGGGACACGGCCGTTCGCTCACCTGGTTGTCGAACCCGCTACCCCCGCAACATAACGAGACGCCCTGAACACACCGAGAAACTGCCCGGTGGGTTGCAGGTTTCTCGGTGTGTTTCGGGGTTCTGGGGTGATCTGGTCATACGGCGGTGAGGGATGACGACGGCTCGGAACGGGCGGTGGCGAGGCGGGCGTAGCGGCCGTCGCGGGCCATCAGCTCGTCGTGGTGGCCGAGCTCGACGACGTGGCCGTGGTCGAGCACCGCGATCTGCTCCGCGTCACGGATCGTGGAGAGCCGGTGCGCGATGGTCAGGGTCGTGCGGCCGGCCATCAGCCGGTCGATCGCGGTCTGCAGCTCGCGCTCGGTCTCGTTGTCGAGGGCACTGGTGGCCTCGTCGAGAATGAGCACCCGCGGGTTGCGCAGCAGCGTGCGGGCGATCGCCAGGCGCTGCTTCTCGCCGCCGGAGAACCGATGGCCGCGGGCACCCACGAGGGTGTCGAGCTGGTCGGGCAGCCCGGCCACGAGCGCGGACACCTGCGCGGCATCGAGGGCCTGCCACAACTCGGGTTCGCTGGCCTCGGGAGCGGCCAGCAGCAGGTTGTCGCGGATCGAGGCATGCACGAGGTAGGTGTCCTGCGACACGACGCCGACCATGCGGGCGAGGTCTTCGGGCGCCAGGTCACGCAGGTCGATGCCGTCGACGGTGACCCGCCCGGCGCTCGGGTCGTGCAGGCGGGACAGCAGCCCGGCCAGGGTCGACTTGCCCGAACCGGTCTCGCCGACGAGGGCCAGGGTGGTGCCGGCGGGAATGTCGAGCGTGACGTCGCCGACCGCCAACCGCGGCTCGGCGGCATCCGGCTCGTAGCTGAAGCGCACGCCCTCGAAGTGCACGACGCCGCGAACGCGGTCGGGGTCGACGGTGACGGGGTGGGCCGGCGGTGCGACGTCGACGGGAAGGTCGAGGTAGCCGAAGATGCGGCTGAACAGGGCCATCGAGGTCACCCACTGGGCGCCGACGTTGAGCAGCCCCATGAGCGGGCGGAAGATGCCGGCCTGCAGCGTGGTGAACGCGATGAGGGTGCCGATGGTCATGCCGCCCGAGGTGGCGGGGAAGCCGGCTGCGAGGTAGATGAGGGCCGGGATGGCGGCGAAGATGATCTGCATCGTGGCCAGCCGCCAGCGCCCGGCGAGCTGCGAGCGCAGCTCGAGGTCGATGAGGTCACCCGAGGTGACGGTGAAACGGTCGGCCGTGGCCGGGCCCGCCCCGAGGGTCTTGATGAGCGTGGCCCCGCTGACGCTGAGCCCCTCCTCGACCTGGCTCTGCAGGTCGGCAAGACGTCGCTGCAGGGCGGTGGTGATGTCGCGGCGCAGCAGGGCGACCCGGCGGGTCATCCAGATCGCCGGCGGGATGACGAACAACGAGAGCAGGGACAGGCGCGGGCTGAGCGCGACCATGGCGACGATCGTGGCGATGGCCGTGGTGACGTTGCTCGCGATCGACGTGGCGGTCGAGGTGATGACCGACTGCACGCCGCTGATGTCGTTGGTGAGGCGCGACTGCACCTCACCGCTGCGGGTGCGGGTGAAGAAGGCGATCGACTGGCGCTGCAGGTGGCGGAAGACGTCGGTGCGCAGGCCGTGCATGACGCGCTGGCCGACGGCGGTGGTCAGCCAGGTCTGCACGACGCCGAGCAGCTGGGTGACGATGGTGACGGCGAGCATGCCGCCCACGGCCCAGAGCAGCAGGCGCACGTTCTGGTGGGGCAGGGCGTCGTCGATGACCGCGCGCAGCAGGAAGGGGCTGGCCATCGAGATGACCGAGATGAGAACGACCGTCGCGGTGACGATGGCCACCGTGCGGCGATGGGGGCGAAACAGTGCGACGACGCGGCGCATCGACACCGGTGACTCGTCGAGCTGAGCGCGGTCTCGGGGGGCGATCTTGGCGGGGGCGGGAATGCCGCGGGTTCCGCCGC